>CAYZYG010000031.1:0-29339 GCA_964481395.1 uncultured Vicinamibacterales bacterium | reverse complement strand
TCAAGGCCGACGTCGCCGAGCTCAAGACCGACATGGTCACCGTCAAGGCCGACGTCGCCGAGCTCAAGACCGACATGGTCACCGTCAAGGCCGACGTTCACCGCATCGACGGCAAGACCGACAACCTTGGTGACCAGCTGAGGCTCGTCGCCGAGGGCCATGGCGTGCTGCTCGCGGAGATCGGCAGGCTCAGAGAGGACTGTGTGGCATGGGCTCGGGAGTCGCACCAGTTCATGCTGTTCGTGCACAAGGATCTACGCGAGTACATCGACGCGCGTCTCGGCGGCACCGGTGCGACCGGCTGATCGCCGCGGCCCGCATCCGCGACGCCGCGCGGTCCGCCCCGGGCGCCCACCGCCGTTGTCCCAGAGGCGGAGTGTGTTACATTCCTGCCACATGGGTAATACACTGACCATCCGGCTGCCCGAGGACCTCGCGCGATGGCTGGCAGACGTCGCCGAACGGACCGGGATGTCTCAGGGACAGGTTGTCCGCCAGCACCTGGAGGAGGCGCGGGCCGCGGACCGCGGGCGCCCGTTTCTGCGTCTGGCCGGCTCGGTCACCGGTCCGCGCGGTCTGTCGGGGCGCAAGGGCTTCGCCACGCGATGACGGGCATCGCCGACACGGGGTTCATTGTCGCCTTCGCGAACCGCAACGACCGCCATCACCAGTGGGCTGTCAGCATCGCGTCCCGGATGGACGTGCCACTGCTGACCTGCGAGGCGGTTCTGGCCGAAGCCGCGTTCCACCTGCGGAGTGCGTCCCTCGTGCTGAAGCTGGTCGAGACCGGGCTGCTCGCGCCGGCATTCCACGCCGAAGACCACCTGCCACACCTGGCCCAGCTGGCCTCGCGCTACTCGGATCGCGCGCCGGATCTGGCCGACCTGTGTCTCATCCGAATGAGCGAACTGCATCCGAAGCACGTCGTGGTGACAGTGGATCGCGAGGACTTCCGCGTCTACCGGCGCAACAAGCGAAACGTCATCCCGCTCGTGTGCCCGCCGGAAGCCTGACGGCCCGCCCTACCCGGCCCCCGCGTGGCGCAGCGCCCGGACGAGCATGAGCTTGGCGACGGCCCAGTCGCGAATCACCGTCTGCCGCGATACCTGCAACGCCTCCGCAGTTTCCTCGATGCTCAATCCGCCGAAGTAGCGCAACTCGACAATCTTCGCCTTGCGTGGGTCAGCCTCTGCGAGCTGCGTCAGCGCCTCGTCGAGCGCCAGCAGATCGACGTCGGGCGGCGGCGTGGCCGCCACGTCGTCGACGAGCGGCACGCGTTCACCTGCGCCGCCGCGCTTGGCGGCACGGCGCGTCCGCGCCGCGTCAACCAGGATGTGACGCATGGCCTGCGCGCACAGCGCGAAGAAGTGGCTGCGATCCTGGCACGACACGTCGCGCGCCTCAACGAGGCGCAGGTAGGTCTCGTTCACGAGCGCGGTGGTCTGGAGGGTTCGGCCGGCATGCTCGGCCCGCATCCGGGCGTGGGCCAGACGCCGGAGTTCGTCGTAGACCAGCGGGGCCAGACGCTCCAGTGCCCCTGCCTCGCCTGCGCGCCAGGCGTGGAGTAATCGGGTCACGTCCGCCGCCGGCGACAGAGACATGGGCATCTCCTCGTGGGACGCGCGACCGCGGTGGCGAGCCCGATTCTACCACCGTGACGCCCCGCGTTCACGGAGTCCCACTGTCCGGAACTAGCAGGCCAGCCCCCACATCCCCGCGCCGTGGTGCGTCAGGCCGGCCCCTTGTGCCGGTTTGCTCCTCCTTTCCGCTTGCGGAAGTAGCGGCGGCTCCGCGCGGCCGCCACCCGCGGAAGGGAGGTCACCATGGGCACCGCCGCCGGCCTCGGGAACCGAACGCTGGTCCTGCGGATGATGCTGGCTGTCCTGACGGGCGTGATGGTTGCCGCTCTCCCGTCGCCAGCCCCCGCCCATGCGGACGCCACGGGCCCAGCGGCCGTCTGCACCCGCGTGCGAGCCACCGGCCCAACCGCGGCCAGGCTCCTCGAGCGCGGCATCGAACTTTCAGGCACCTTCCGTCAACTCATCGCCATCCTCGAGCAGAGCGACCTCATCGTGCACGTCGAGACCGCCTTCCGCCGCAAGGTTCGGGGCGTGTGCCTGCTCCGCGGCGAAACGCGGGTGGCGGCCACGACGTCCCGGGGCCGTTTCCTTCGGATCACCGTCAGTCTGCCGGGCGTGGAATGCGAACTGCTCTCGACCCTCGGCCACGAGTTGCAGCACGCCGTGGAGATTGCCGCCGCTCCTGACGTCACCGACGACGCGGCGCGGATCCGGTACTACGGACGCGTCGGCGTCGCGCTCGGCGGGCAGGCGCGGTGCACCGTGGCGGCACAGGAAGCGGGGGCGCGTGTGCTCGCGGAAGTTCGAGCGCGTCTGAACTCGAAGTGACGGCGCGTGCGCGGCGTCGCCCCAGCAGCCAGTCCCCCACAGCCAGTGGCACGTCGCCACCGGCGGCAATCTCGTCCGCAGTGCGTTTCTGGTCGTCCGCACGGCCGGCCTGCCCGCCTGGCGGGCCACGCGGGTGAGCCCGGTGATTGCGCTGCGGGCGGAGTGACTCGACGCCGCCATCAGGATGTATGATCCCTGTGTTCCCAACAACCCGATCCAGCAGGAGGACGCCCCCATGCCCGTGCAGCCCGTTCCCGAGGGGTATCACACCCTCACGCCGTACCTGATCGTCGACGGCGCCGCCAAGGCTCTCGAGTTCTACGCGAAGGCCTTCGGCGCGCAGGAACTGTTCCGTCTCACCGGCCCAGGTAACAGTATCGGCCATGCCGAGATGAAGATCGGCGACTCTCCGTTCATGCTCGCCGACGAGTTCCCGCAGATGGACGCGATCGCGCCGAAGCCTGGCCAGGGCCACGCGGTGAGCTTCATGGTCTACGTCCCGGACGTCGATGCCGCATTCGCCCGGGCGGTCGATGCCGGTTGCACGGTCCTGAAGCCGGTGCAGACCCAGTTCTACGGCGACCGTTCCGGGTCGCTCATGGATCCGTTCGGGCACCACTGGACGCTGGCGACGCACGTCGAGGACGTTCTGCCGGACGAATTGCAGCGCCGGATGGAGGCCATGACCGGGGGATAGGACGGCGAACCTCGTCGGGACCGGGGATCGGGGACCAGGGACCCGTTGTGGAGGTCCCCAGTCCCCGTCCCTCGCCATCGGTGGACGTTTCCCTAAGGCGGGTCACCGAACAGGGCGGGCCGCGGCCCGCCTCGCGCGCTACCAGACCTGGTAGTACCGGTTCCTGTCGTACCGGTTGAACGGCACCGCTTCGATCACGGGCAGCGGCTGCTCCGTGACCAGCCGCATCATCGGCACGCGCTGGCGCCGCGCCTGCGCGGCCTGCGGCGCCGCGGCCGGCGGCCGCGGCGACTCGTCGTCGGTCGACGCCGCACCGGGCACACGGATCAGATGGTCCGCAAAGCCCCAGGTGATCAGGTTGTCGTCGCTCTCGGGCTCCATGAGATACGCGATCAGGTTGCCCCGCGACTGCGCCGTGGAGATGTAGTACGCCCCTGCCGGCACCTCCACGCTCTCGGTCGCCTTCTCGACGGTCACGGCCTTCAGGTCGTGGCCCTGGAAGTACTCCTTCCGCTGGACGTCGGTGGCGTAGTAGACCTCGAGATCGATCTTCGCGGGCTTCGCGAACCGGTGGACGACGATGCCGTGGTCGAAGAGGAGCGGGAGCACCTTGGCCATCGACGGCGGCAGCACGTAGCCCAGCGGCCGCGGCGTGGTCTTCGTCGGATCGTACTTGAGGAAGATGTCGCGCGTCTCGGGCTTGTAGCCGAGCGGGGCTTCCTTGTCCGGCACCCAGACCTGCTCCTTGCCGCGGGACACGAGTTTGTACTCGAGCACCACCTGATCGTCCGCGTTGAAGGCCGCGCCGTTCTTGACAGCGCGCAGGCGGGCGCCGGTCGTCAGCGCGCGGATCTCCTGCCGCTTCTCCGCCGCGACGCGGACGATCGTCTTCTGGGCGATGTACTGGCCGCGCACCTGGTGGTAATAGCGCTCGTCCTGCGGCACCTCCTCGAGCTTCGTGCCGTTCGCCCGGAGGCGGCGCGTGTTGCCCGGCGTCTCGAGCAGGATCCCGATGGTGTTCTGGAGGCCGGTGTAGACGTGGTGCTTGCGCGCCTCCACGGAGGTCGAACCCCAGCCCGGCACGCCGTCGAAGTCCCGCGCGCCCGAGTAGTCGAACCCGTCGTAGTCCTCGGCCCGCAGCGCCTCGCGGATGCGCGGGAAGATGTTCGCGTACGGATAGGCCCGCAGTTCCGCGTCGACCGCCGGGTTCAGCGACCCCTGCCAGGTGATGGTGTACGGCACGGCGCCGCCGTGGTGCCCGTCCACGAAGATGTCCGGCGTCCACTGATTGACGATCTGCGTCACAATCGCCTGGATCTCCTGCGACTCGAGCTTGATGTAGTCGCGGTTGAGGTCGAAGCCCTCCTCGTTGGTCCGGCGGCGCACCTCCCCGCCGTCCGGGTTCAGCACCGGCACGAACAGCACGATCACGTCGTCCAGGACGGAGCGGAGATCGCCGGCGACGAGGTCGCGCGCGACGAGCTGGGCCGCTTCCTTCGGCGACGTCTCGCCGCCGTGCACCGAACTGGCGATGAGCACGATCGTCCGGCCCGAGCGAATGGCGTCCTCGGGCGTGGTGATGCCGTCCTTGGAGACGACGACCAGCGTGAGTTCGCGGTCGAGCAGCGTGGCCGTCAACGGCCGGATGCTGACCTCGGGGCGGATCCGGGCCAGGTCGTACCAGTACTCCATGAGCGGCGCGAACGGCGTCGGGCCGGCCTTGAACTGGTTCTGTTCCTGGAACGTGCGCGGCAGCTCCTGCGCGGCCGCGGGCGCTGCGCAGAGGGCCATCGCGACCACGAAGAGGGCGGACAGAGTCGAACGTCGATCACGCATCATGAGTCCTCCAGTCGTGCTTCGTGGCGATCGGCGCCCGATCGCCCCGCGGTCATTTCGTCGGGCCGTCGATGAACATCCAGTCGACCGACGTCTCCGGCGTCAGCGGCTGGCGGCCCAGCGCCAGGCGCAGGAGCGCGATCGGCATCGATCCCTGACGCAGAATCTCGTCGTGGAACGCCTTCTGGCCCATCTGCCCGCTGTCGACGAGCTCGCGCCGCAGCGCGCGGAGCTGCAGCCCGCCGAGCAGGTAGGCGGCCTGGTAGAGGGGCCCGTAACTGCCCTGGAACGAACGCCGCACCTCGCCCATGGCGTTGTCGCGCTCGAAGTTGACGCGGTCGACCAGGAAGTCCACGCACTCCTGCGGCGACCACTCGCCCATGTGGAACTTCAGCGAGAAGATGATGCGCGCGCAACGGTGCATGCGCCAGAAGAGGGCGCCGATCCGCTCCTCGGGCGTGTCGTTGAACCCGAGGTCGTAGAGCAGCAGCTCCCAGTAGAGCGGCCATCCCTCGCTGTAGAAGGGCGAGTTGCCGCCGAGGCGGGCCCGGTAGGCCCCGTAGCGCGCGCTCGTGTAGAAGACCAGGTTGTGGCCGGGGATCATCTCGTGGTGCGCCGTCGCGTGGGAGAACGGCGTGTTGTTCCCGCGCATGCTCTGGATCCGCGCCTGGTACTCCATCGTGTCGGTCGGGTACGACACGCTGATCTGCGACCCGCCGGTGAAGAACGGGTTCACGAGCTGGCGCTCGGGCGTCATCATGATCATGTGCAGCGACTCGGCCGCCACGGCCGGCACCGTCAGCAGGTCGTGTTCGCGCAGGTAGTCCACGGCCTCGAACATCAGGTCGCGCACGACGGCCGCCTGGCCGCCTGGCGGCGGGTGCATGCCCTTGACCTGCTCCATCGCCTGCTTCCAGTCGTCGCCGAAGCCCATCTCGGCGGACGCCTTGCGCATCTCGCGATCGCACCAGGCGAACTCCCGCTCCGCGAAGGCCATCAGCTCCTCGGGTGTGTAGGGAACCAACTCGTCCTGGAGATCGAAGATCAGGCCCTGCCGCCCGCGCGCGGGCCCTTCGATGCCCGACGAGTCCTGCTTGCGCGGGGGGTCCTTGGGCAGGACGACGCCGTCCCGGGCGATCTGCTGCTCGGCGATCTTCCTGATGTACAGGTAGTCGATCTGCGCGTGGCGGCTGAGGCTCTTGAAGTCCAGCGTCTTCAGCGCCGCCAGCCACCCCTGGTAGAACGCGCGGTCCCGCTCCACCGGCGGCGCGGCCGGCGTCGCCTGCGCCGGCGGCTGCCCCGCGGTGCCCCGTCCGCCGCCTCGTCCGCCGCCAGCCGGCCCGCGGAACCGCGCCACGATGTCTGACAGCTCGTCGTGCGGCAGGCTGATGAGTTCCGCGAGGTCGGGGACCGATGCGAAGGCCGGCTCGGGCGCCGCGTCGATGGTGAGCGCGGCGGGCGCGGGATCCCCCGACGCGGGGAAGTCTCGCGACGCGACGGTGTCGGCGAGGAACGTCGCATAGCCGTCAAGCGCGGCATCGACGTGCTTGAACGGCAGCCCCATCCACCAGGTGAACAGCGGATCGTAGCCGTTGTAGAACGTGAACCACTCCGTCAGGCCCGCGCGCAAGGCCCGCACCGCCGACGCGCCGCGGGCGGCCAGGTCCTTGCTCGGGCGGACGCTGTCTGCCGCCGGAGGATTCGCAAGTCCGGTCTCGACGCGGGCGCGGATGTCGCCGATCCGTTTCGTCACGGCCGTCAGCGCACCGGCGGCCTTCTGCGAGTCGAGGTCCTCGATCCGGATCCGGGCCTCGACCAGGTCCACGATGGCCTGCGCGAAGGGCACGAGGGGGGACACGCGCGCGAGAGCCGCCGTGTCGGTATCCAGGTCCGCGAGATTCCGTGTGATCGTCTCGCGAAGCGCCGCGAGATCGCTCCGGCCTGCGGCGGACAGCTTCGCCTGATCGATGCCCGCCAGGGCCGTCTGCCAGTCCAGATCGAAGCGCTTCAGCCGGGCGATGCGGCCCGGCGACAGGGGTTCAGGTCGCGCCGTCTGAGCCGCGCCGCCGCGTCCACCTCCGCGACCGCCGCCGCGCGGCACGCCGGCGTAGTTCCCGTCGAGCGTCGTCCGATCCAGCGTGTAGCGCGTGACGACGAAGCGCATCTCGCTCGGCTTCGGCGTGAGCAGCGGCTTCAGGTCCGTCGGCGGGGGTTGCAGCGCCGCTGGCCCGAAGCCGGCCTGTCCGCCGCCCTGACCGCTGACTCCGGCGGCGAACGTCAGCAGGCCCGCCGCCGCCACGAGACACATGGCACCGGTCCGACGAATTCGCATGCGAGGCTCCTGGGAGAGGCGGAGCGGGGGTGCGCCCGCCGTCGAGTAAGGCGCCTATTGTACTCGCCCGCCCGGCCGGATCCAGGGAAAGCGGCAGCCGGGTTCGCATATACTGACTGGACCCACTGTTCAAGCAGGACGACAGGCGCACGGCGGCGGAAGACGCTTGGACCGACCGTGCCGGCGCGCCGCAGATCATCAAGGGGGCCATGAGATGGAGCGCAAGAAGGCCAGTGATTTCGATCCCGAGGTGCTGATCCTGTTCGACGCCTACGTGCACGGCGCCATCGACCGGCGCGGCTTCCTGCACAAGGCGTCGAAGTATGCCGTGGGCGGCGTGACGGCCGCCATGCTGCTCGAACAGCTCAATCCGCGCTTCGCCGAAGCGCAGCAGATCAGCCCTGACGACAAGCGGCTCAAGACAGAGTTCGTGAGTTTCCCGTCGCCCCAGGGCTACGACAAGACTCGCGGCTACCTCGTCAAGCCGGCCAACGCGACGGGCAAGCTGCCCGGCGTCCTCGTGGTCCACGAGAACCGCGGGCTGAACCCGCACATCGAGGACATCGCGCGGCGGATCGCGCTCGACAACTTCGTCGCGTTCGCACCCGACGCCCTGGCCCCGCTCGGCGGCTATCCCGGCGGTGAAGACGAGGCGCGCAAGCTCTTTCCGCAGCTCGACCAGACGAAGACGCGCGAGGACTTCGTGGCGGCGGCGGCGTTCCTCAAGGCCCACGCCGGCTGCACGGGCAAGATCGGCGTCGTCGGCTTCTGCTACGGCGGCGGCATCGCCAACTTCCTGGCGTCGCGCCTGCCCGACCTCAACGCGGCCGTGCCGTTCTACGGGAACCAGGTGGGAGCCGAGGAGGCGGCGAAGATCAAGTCGCCCCTGCTCGTCCACTACGCCGAGAGCGACCAGCGGATCAACGCCGGGTGGCCGGCGTACGAAACGGCGCTCAAGGCCGCGGGCGTCAGCTACGAGATGCACATGTACCCGGGCACGCAGCACGGGTTCAACAACGACACGACGCCGCGCTACGACGAGGCCGCCGCGAAACTGGCCTGGGAGCGCACGCTCGCGTTCTTCAACAAACACCTGCGGTAGGGGTCGGGGGCCTCGCCCCCCCGCGCTCAGGCTTCGACCGCGAGATCTGTCAGCGCCTTCTGCACCCGTTCGATCAGGTGCTGGTAGCGATCGAAGTACGCGCCGGCGACGATGCTCATGAGATTCAGACCCACCAGCGGGTTCTTGTTGAGCATCTCCATGAACGGCTTCGTCTCGATGAAGAGCACGCGGCTCGGTTTCGTACAGAGCGCCGAGGTCGTGTAGTAGCCCTGGTTCAGCAGCGGGGCGATGCCGAAGAACTCGCCCTTGCCCACCCGGCTGACCATGAACCCCATGTCGCTCGTGCCAGACGGCAGGCGCAGTTCGACCTGCCCGTCGAGCAGCACGAAAACGTGCGTGGCCTTGCGGTTCGTCCCGTAGACGACCTCGCCCTTCTCCAGCTTCCGGTCGGCCGTGAACTTGGAAATGGCGTCGACTTCCTGCGGCAGGAACTGGCTGAAGAAGACGTGACCGGTGAGCATCTTGCGGACGTTCATGGGCTCCCCCTTCCTGGCGGCTGCGGCCGCCGCTGCCGAGTTGGTGTCGGTCGCGGGGGCGCGCGGTGGGAGCCACGTTCCGCGCCTGTCACGCTCTGTGAGGCTGATTGTAGGGGAACGCCGCCCCGGGATCCACCCAGAATCGCCACGCCGCACCTCAGGGGGATCTCTGGGGGCCGGGGCTACCCGCGCGCGACCTGATTCCGCGTCCAGGGATCGGCACGCGCAGCCGTCGCGCGAAACGGCGGGCCTGCGCGAGCGGGTCCCGAGCGACATGCGCGACATCGCGCGCCTTGACCCGGCCGGCCCGTCGCGATAGCCTCCCGACGTCACGCTCCCTCAACGATACGCCGGCCACACGTCAGGAGAACCCATGAGCGCTCCCGCACCCGCCATCAGCGGCTTGTACGAAGTCTGCATCGGCGTGACCGAGTCGACGCTGCTGGAACAGATCCGGTACTGGGCGCTGTTCGGCTACCGGATCGGCCCGGTCGGCGGGCTCGATGCACGGGACGCGGCGGCGCTGTACGGCGTGCCTTCACGCCTGCGCGCGGTCCGCCTGCTGCACCAGGATGCGGACCACGGCCTCGTTCGGCTGATGTCCTGGGATCGCCCCATCAACGAGGGTCTGGGCCTGGTCAAGCTGCTCGTGCCCGGCAGCCGCTGGTCCGCGACGCTCACGCACGACGTCCTCGACATCTGGAACCATGCCGAGGCGGCCAGACGGGCCGGCATTCCGACGCACATCGTCCCGCCCCACTACGACGAGATCTACAAGGCTCCTCAGAGCGAGCCCTATGTCGGCAACCTGGTCGGCGTGCGCGAGACGGTCATCCTCCATCCGTTCGCGCGCCGCTGCTTCTACGAGCGCTTCGGCTACACGGTGCCCGCTTACGGCAAGGTCAACGAGACGAGCCGCTTCAGGACGAGCCAAGTCACCCACGTCGGCCTCGTGTTCCAGAGCGACGACGAGACGCTGCCGTTCTTCTACACCGAGGTGCTGGGCCTGCAGAATCAGAGCGGCGAGCGGCTGACGAGCTGGGACGACATGAGCGAGAGCGCCCGCAACAACTTCATGATGCAGCCGGGCGACAGGTCGTTCAGTAATCTGATCGACAACCCGCTGGCGGGCCCCGGGCCCGCGAAGATGGTCTCGGGCCGGATACTGCTCCGCCGCATTCCGACAACGGTGCCGGTCGAATCGGCCTTCGATCGCGGACGCCCCGGGTGCCTCGGCAATTCGCTCTACACCTACCGGGTCACCGATCTCGATCACTACCGCGATCGCGTGACGGCCAGCCGCGCCACCGAGGTGACCGCCATCATGGCCAACGAGTTCGGCGAGCGCAGCTTCTCTTTCAAGGCGCCCGACGGCAACCCGTGGACGCTGGTCGGATGACGGCGAGCGTCGGAACGGCGTGCGTGCGGAGGCTGCCGCTGATGGCGCACCTCGCCGGCTGACGTGGCGGCTGGGGCGACGACGTGTTCGTCGGCGATGTCGCCCCGGATCGCGAACCGTCCTGCCGCCTCCTGTCAGCCGTGGAGGCGGCCACGATCGACGAAGATCGTGTTGTACAGCGACCCCGCGCAGGCGACGTAACCGCGCGAACGCAACAGGCGTGCGATATCCGTCCCGTCGTGCGTCTCCCCCGGGCTCTTGGCCTCGGCGCAAATGACCGCCGGCCGATGACGGCGGAAGTCGAGCGTGCGCAGCACGGCCAGGTCCAGGCCCTCGATGTCGATCGACAGCAGGTCCGGCGCGAACCCGAAGTGCTCCTCGATGATGCGATTGACCGGCACGAGTGGAATCCGGAGCACGCGCTCGATGGCATCCGCCCCGTCTCGCTGGCGGAGCTTCTCCGCTGCCTCCGCCGAAAACGTGTTCAGCGGCGGTCGGTTGCGAACCACGAAGTAGTCGGCCGCTTCCGTCGCATCGACCCCGATGCCCACGGGCACGACGACATCGCGCGGGCGCACGGCTCTCAGCTTCCGGACGTACGTCGGGTTCGGCTCGACCAGCACGCCCTGGCATCCGGCCCAGTAGAACAGGAACGTGTTGCTGCTCAGGACGGGGTCGGCGGCACCGATATCCAGGTAGGACGGGTTCTCGATTCCCAGCTCGTGGTAGAGCAGGTTGTACATCACGAGGTCTTCGCCCTGCTGCGAGAAGGACGTCCGGCCCCGTGGGGGTGGAGGCAACGGGGGCTCCGACTGGGCATCCGTCACACGCGGCAGCACGTCGCCGCCGCCCAGCTGCCATTGCTGAAGCGCGAGGGCGCCGGCGCCGACCAGGCCGGCCGCGGACGCGCCGGCTGCGGCGCCCGCCAGGAATGTTCGTCTGTGCATAACAGGCCGTCCCGACCGCCGGCACCACGCCAGCGGGCCGGGACGGCATTATAGCGGCGGGGCGGTTTCTACTTCTTCGCCGGCGCGCGGGCGGAGATCTTCAGGCCGAACGTCTGTTGGGGATCGTCCCCCTTGCCGAGCCGGATGGTCAGGCTCATGCCCCCCTTGGCGTCGCTCTTCACGCCGTCCACGATGATCTTGAGGGCGGTCTGCAGCGTATGCCCCCGGAGGTCCGCGGTCAGCGTCTGCGGCCCTTTCCCGTCGGTCTCGATGGAGATCTGCAGTCCGAGCGCCACGCTCAGGCGGGCGCTCACCTCCGTCAAGGTGGCATTGGTGAACACCAGGTCGTCCGGCAGCTTCGTGCTCAAGGCCTTCTGGATCCGGGCGACGCCTTCCTGCCCCGGCGTCGACCCCGTTCCTCCCGAGCGCGACAGCAGAATCGCGCTGGCCGGCGTGACGTTCAGCGTGCCGCCCTCGACCTTCCAGGCGCACCCGATGCTGTCGCAGATCGTGTCGAGGGCCGTGCTCGCCCGGACGTTGCGGACGACGATATCGACAGGCGCCGTGACGGCGGGGTCGACGATCACCTTGAGGCCAACCGCGCCGGCGATGGTGTTGAACGCCGTGGCCGGCTCGACGGCCTTCAGATCCAGGGTCACGCGCTTCGTGAGCGCGTCCTGCGCCAGGACCGTTGCGGTGACAGCCGCGACGAGCGCGGCGGTCGTGAGTGTGCGGATGCGGTTCATCGGAACTCTCCTTCGACCAGGACGATGCCGTAGCCTTCCGGCGGACGGTCCTCGCGTGCGCCCCCGCCGTGGATGGACACGGATCCATCGGGCAGCGACACGACGAGGACGCCATCGGTGAAGGAACCTGTCAGGGAAGGTGCGCCGCGGGGAGCGGTCGCCCGTTCGGACGACGTCACCGGACGCGACGGCCGCAGCGTGAGGGACGCCACCAGGATGACGACCGCGGTGGCGGCCGCCACGCCCACCCACCGGAGGCCATGCGCACGCCGTGCCGGCGACGGGGACGCGTCCGGAACCGCGGGCGGGTGGCTGACTTCGGCGGCCAGCGCGGCACGCGCCACGCGCGCGGCCGCGCCGGAATCCGGCTCGAACGCGGCCCGGATCCGGGCGTCGACGTCATCGCGCGGTTCGTGCGACGGTCTCGGTGTGCGGTCGTCGGTCATGGTCATCCTCGAGCAGGGCGAAGAGGCGGGCCCGCGCGCGCGACACCCGCATCTTGACGGCGGAGACGGAGACGCCCAGCGCCTGAGCCGCATCGCTCATCGTCACCTCTCCGGCGGCCACCATGAGAATCGCCTCGCGGTCTCGCGACCCGAGCCGCGCGAGCGCCGATCGGAGGCGGGCGCGTTCCTCTCTCCCCATGGCCGCGGCTTCCGGTGTCGGTCCGACGTCCCTGGCGCCCGTGAGCGCCTCGATCGGCATCCACAAACGGCGCCGCCAGATCGCCCGGCCGGCCCGCCGGCGGGCCACCGCGAACACGAAGGCCTCTGCGCTTGCCGGGACGCCGCCGTTGCGGCAGTGCCGCACCAGCGCCATCAGGCTCTCCTGGGCCACGTCTTCGGCCAGACTGGCGTCGCCGAGGCGCGCCGTGGCGTAGCGGAGCACCCGCGGCGCCAGCTCGGCGACCTTCCCTTCCAGGTCCACGATCGAAGAAGAACCCGGATCGGCCATCCGGTCACAGTGTGCGCCCGGGACGGGGCGGGAGCAAGCGCAGGGCGCCCCGCGGGGCTCCGGTCGCGGCCGCACGGCGATCCCACCCAGAAACCGCCGCTGGCGTCGCGCTCGCGTACGCCCAGTCCGCTGGTCGTCGGGTATGATCGAGAGGTTCACCCTGACATCGGCGCAGCGGCACGCGCCCAAGGAGATCTCATCATGGCCAATCTCGACGCCCTGAAAGCCAAGTACCAGCCCGTCATCGACTTCGCGAAGACGCGCGGCGTCAGCCTGAAGAACGTCCACGTCGAGAACGACAAGCTGCTCATCCGGGGCGCGGCGCCCAACCAGCAGATCAAGAACGAGGTGTGGGCGAAAATCAAGGGCATCGACCCGGTCTATGCGGACCTGACGGCCGACATCACCATCGACGCCGCCCTGCCGGTGCCCGAGAAGATCTACGAGGTGGTCGGCGGTGACAGCCTGTCGAAGATCGCCAAGCACTTCTACGGCGACGCAGGCAAGTACATGAAGATCTTCGAGGCCAACAAGGATCAGCTCAGCGATCCCGACAAGATCAAGGTGGGACAAAAGCTGCGGATCCCCGAGTAAGCACCCCGCCGGCCGGGGCGTCACACCCCGGCCGTTCCGCCCTGGGGCTCTGCCGTACTTGATGCGGCAGGGCGGGTTCTGCCTGTCGCGCAGGGGTTCCGGACCAGGCCGATCCGATTCTCAATTCCCGCCCCCCATCCCCAATCCCCGACTGGAGATGACCGGCCACGCCGGGCACCCGGGTACCCTTGACAGAATGACGACTACTGTATATATTGAGTATACTAAGTAGGCAAGCCAGGAGGCGGCCGTGTTCATTGCCCTGTCCCCGAGCCATCCGGACCCGATGTACAAGCAGGTCACGGATCAGATCAAGGACGCCATCGCCTCCGGCGCCCTCGAGCCGAACGAGCGGCTCCCCTCGGTCCGCGAGCTGGCCGACGCGCTCGACGTCAGCGCCATCACCATCAAGCGCGCCTACCTCGACCTCGAAACCGAGGGCTACATCCTCACCCGCGCCGGTCTCGGCTCGTTCGTGGCGGAAATCGACCGCAGCGAACTGCGCCGCCGCAAGCTCGACGAAGTGCGCGCCGAGCTCTCCCGTCTCGTCCGCAGCAGCGCGAAGTTCGGCATCACGGCCGAGGACGTGGCCCGGCTCGCGCGCGATTTCGAGAGGCACTGACATGGACACCATGCTCGAAGCCACAGGCGTCGGAAAGCGCTACGAGGATTTCACCCTGCGCGACATCTCCCTGGGTGTCCGCCGCGGGTCGATCACGGGGATCTTCGGACCCAACGGCGCCGGCAAGTCCACGCTCATCAGGGTGCTCGCCTGCCAGGTCCCTGCCGCCACCGGCACCGTTCGCCTCTTCGGCGTTCCCTGCGCGGGACACGACGCGGCCATCAAGAACCGGATCGGCTACGTGCCCCAGGAACCGGTCTTCTACGTGGACAAGACGGTCCAGTGGAATACCCGGTTCGCCGCCGCGTACTTCGCCGAGTGGGACGGCGGCGAGTTCTACCGCCTGCTCGACCACTTCAAGGTCAACCCGCTCAAGACCGTGAAACACCTCTCCGGCGGCCAGAAGAAGCTCCTGGCGCTGGCCATGGCCCTCTCGCATCGCCCGGAGCTGCTCATTCTCGACGAGCCGTCGGCCGGTCTCGACGTGCTGCACCGGCGGGCGCTCCTCGATCGCCTGCGCGCGTTCGTGGCCGAGGGCGACAGGGCGGCCATCGTTGCGTCGCACATCACCGACGGGCTCGACGAAATCGCCGAGGATGTGTCGTTCCTGCACGAAGGCCGAGTCATCCTGCACGACGATCGCGATGATCTGCTCGCGAGATGGAAATGGATCCTGTACGAAGACGGCGCGATCGACCGATCCATCGAGGAGGGCCTCACGAACGTCCGTCGCCAGCCGTACGGCAATCGGGGTCTGACCGGAGACTTCCCGACGGTCCGCGAGGCCCTCGCGCCGGCACTCGCCTCGGGCGGCGCCCGGGTCGAGAACGCGAACCTCGAAGACATTCTGATCGCGCTCGTGAAGGAGGCGTGAGATGGATCCGATCCTCCGCCGCAGTTCGTTCTACTACATGACCACCTTCATCATCTTCACCGGCATTCTCGGGAGATTCCTCGGGCGCGACCCCTGGCCGGCCTTCGAAGCGATCCCCCTGATGATGCCGGTCTATCTGATGAGCGCCGTGCTATTCAGTGAGGGTGGTGAATCGTACGCCTTCCTCCGGACGCTGCCGGTCCGGGACGGCCGTATCGTGGGCACGAAATTCGCCCTGATCGGCCTCTTCACGACGCTCTACTGGCTCGGCATGATGACCATCGCCCTCGTCCGAATGGACGACGGCGTCTCGAGTCCGTCCACGCTGGTCTACGTCACCATCGTCTGTGCTGGCGGTCTGCTGCTCGCCTCCGGCCTCCAGCTTGCGATCTGGTCGTTCGGTCGGGCCAAGGTCGTCGGTCCGGCCGTGGTCATCGGCGCACTCAACCTCGTCCTGGTCGTTGTCCATACCGCGAGCCTGCGGCGGACACCCGGTTGGCCGGTGTTCGCCCAGACATGGCCCATCGACTGGATGGGCCGTGTGCCATGGGTGAGCGTTCCCGCGCTCGCAGCCCTGACCGCCGCGGCTGCGGTCTGGCTGATGCGCGTCGGCGTGCGGGTGAAGGAAAGGAGCGAGGCGGCGCTCTAGAACAGGCGACCGGCGACAGGCGACCGGCGACAGGCGACCGGCGACAGGCGACCGGCGACAGGGAAGAACGCGGGTCCCGGGGCCCGGGATCCGGGATCCGGTTCTGCACCGCCCGAACGAACTGCGATCCGGCCTCGGCGGGCCGCCCGACCGAGCCGGCCAGCAACCCATCTGGCCTCAGGCGTGAGCTGTGTCCAGACGGCGGCAGAACGGCAACACGGCCCCCGATCGGCAACACTCGTTGGGGAGAACGAAGATGCGCACTCGACTACTCGCGTGGATCCCGGTCATCACCATCGTCCTGCTCGCCCACGCGGGCACGCCCGCAGCGGGCGATCCGGACGAGTACTACTACGCCGTCGAGATCGGCGGCAGGCTTTGCGGCTATGCGAAGGTCACGACCGCGCCGCTGCATGAGGACGGCCGCGAGCTGATCCAGCTCACGCACGAAACGGTCATCCGCGCAACGCTTCTCGGAGGCAAGGTCGATGTCGGGATGACGCTCACCTACCACGTGGACCCCGACATGCGGACGTTCACCGAGCACACGAGCCTCATCGAGCAGGGCCCCGGCCGCATGGCCTCGACGTTGCGAATCGACGGCCGCCGCGCGCTCGTCGCACGGCAGACGCCGGGTGAGGAAGAAGCTGTGGACCTGCCGCCCGACGTCGTGCTGGCCAACACGCTCCGATTCCCGCATCTGGTCGCGGACTTCGTGGGGACAGACACGGCCGAGAAGACCTACCACGTCTTCGACGGACGCGACAGCGCCGTGCGCGACGTCACCTACACGCGCAGAGGCGGTGAAACGCTCGACCTGGCCGGCCGGTCCTTCAGGACGGTCATCCTCGACTCCCTCGACCGCCGCACGGGTGTCGCCTCTACGGTCTGGATCGACATGGCTACCGGCATCGTCGTCCAGACGCGTCATCCTGGCCAGCGCCTCACGTACCTCGCCGGTCCGGACATCGTCGACACCGTCACCGGCGCCGGGCACGCGCCCGACATGAGCGGCACCATCATGACGCCGACGAACGTGACCATCCGCGACGTCCGGGCTATCTCCTACCTGAAAGTGCGGGCGTCAATGCGGCCGTCCGGGCTCTGGCTGACGCCCGACGCGCTCAACGTGCCCGGCCAGCGCTTCACAGGCACGGTCAAGGACAACGGGGTCGAGGGCGTGTTCGAGATCAGCCATCCGCGGTACACGGGCATGAACGCGCCCGCGTTCCCGCCCGACTTCGGCAGCGATCCCGAGCTGCGAGTCTTCCTGTCATCGGACGATCTGATTCAGGCGGGCGATCCCGTGCTGGCCGGCAAGGCCCGCGAAATCACGCAGGGGTCGCGGAACTCGTGGGAGGCCAGCCGCCGGCTGGCGGCCTGGATTCGCGCCAGCATCAAAGGCACCGTTCAGGGCGGCGGTTCGGCTCGGGGCACCTTCGATCAGCGGGCAGGCGAGTGCGGCGGGCACTCGTTCCTGATGGCCGCTTTCGCCCGCTCTGTCGGCATCCCCGCCCGAGTCGTATGGGGCTGCATGTATACGCCGCGCAACGGTGGCGAGTTCGGCCAGCATGCCTGGAACGAGGTCTACATGGGCGAGGCGGGCTGGATCCCCCTCGACACGACGATTGGCGAGACGGACTACGTCGACTCAGGCCACATCCGTGTGGGGGCGTTCCAGTCGATGGCGACCGTCCTCAACGCGAGGAGCTTCGAGATTCTCGAACATCGGACGGAACGGTGATGCCGGTCGGGGGCCGGGGACCTGGGACCAGGGGCCAGTTATGAAGTCCCCGGTCCCCATTCGTGGTCCTCGCTGGATGCTCCCGGGGCGAGAAGACCGGGGCGAGGAGACTTGCGCGAGAGGTGGCCATGCCCGATACTGCGGGAACGAGACCATCTGGAGGAGCCCGCGTGAGCAGGTCTTCGACATTCGTCCTTCTCGGCGTGCTGTTCGCGACGGCGGCAGCGCCTTCTGGCCTCGCCGTGCAGCAGCCGGACACCCTCGCCGGCAAGATCGACGGGCTTCTGTCGGCAGCGTACGCACCCGGCGGCCCCGGCGCGGCCATCCGCGTCACGAAGGCCGGCTCCGTCGTGCTCAGCAAGGGCTACGGGCTTGCGGACGTCGAATCGAGAACGCCGGTCACGACCGCCACGCCCTTCCGTCTGGCGTCGGTGACGAAGATGTTCACGTCGGCCGCCGTCCTGCTGCTGGCCGAGGAGGGCCGCGTCGCGCTGGATGATTCCGTGTCGAAGCGGCTGCCCGAATTCACAGCCGCCGCACCCTCCCTCACGGTCAAGCATCTGCTCTCCCACGCGTCGGGCGTGCCGGAGTACCTCGAGCGGCCGAACAGCCTGGCGTGGGCGCAGCAGGAGTACTCGGTGGCGCAGCTCGTCGAGACCGTCGGCAGCCGGCCTGCAGCGTTCGCCCCTGGCGAGAAGTCCGTCTATTCCAATTCCAATTACATCCTGCTCGGCGCCCTGGTGGAGAAACTCAGCGGACAGAGCTTCGCCGATTTCGTGAATGCTCGCTTCACCAAGCCGCTGGGATTGAAGCACACCGCGTGCGGCGGCCCCTGGACGAGCACGCCAGGCCTCGCCACGGCCTACGAACCCGCCCGCGACGGAAACGGCCCGCCTGACTGGAGCCGACTGGTGCCGGCACGCCCGTTCACGAGGTCGGCGTTGTATGCCGCAGGTGGCTGCGTCTCCTCGGTCGACGATCTCGCCGCGTTCCATGACGCGCTCATGAAGGGCTCTGTGATCGGACCAGCGTGGCTGGGTCAGAGCCTGGCCCCGATGCTGCTCGCGAACGGCAGGCCCGGATCGATGTCTCAGGGCGGCTGGCAGGCGGATCCCGTGGCCGGGCGGCGTGCAGCCGCACTGGGAGGCGCGCTGCCTGGCGTCTGCACGTGGCTGCTCACGATGCCAGACGAGGGCGTGTCGGTCATCCTGTTGACCAACCGGACGCCTGGCGAACCGCGCTGCGGCGCGCTTGCGACACAGATCGCGACGCTCGCGGAAGCCGGCTGAGGCGAGGGCGAGGGAATCCCGGGCCCGACACATCTCCACAGGCCTTCCTCGTCCGGTTTCATCCGATTGACGACTGCCAGTCCCGCGCGTCGTGTCCCGGACGTCGCTGTCGGCGGCGCTGTCAATCGAGAGGCGGTGTCTAAGCCCTATAGCGGAGCCCCCCGCGACCGCAGAGGAGGTTGCCCGTGCTCGAGGTCCAGGGGCTGACCAAGTGGTTCGGAGGGTTCCGCGCCGTCGCCGGCGTCAGTTTCACGGTGTCACCGGGAGAAGTTCTCGGCTACGTCGGGCCGAACGGGTCCGGGAAGACCACCACCGTGAACATGGTGACCGGCCTCATCCCTCCGACGGCCGGCGAGGTGCGCTTCAACGGCAGCAGAATCGACGCCGACCTCGTGGCCTTCCGGCGGCATGTCGGCTGTGTACCCGAGGAGCCTCACCTGTACCCCTACCTGAGCGGCCGCGAGCACCTCGAGCTCGTCGCGGGTCTCAGGGGAATGGACGAGCGGATCGCGGCACGCCGGATCGAAGCGCTGCTGAACGTCCTGGGCCTCGACGTGTATGGCGACGCGTCGATGTCGTCGTACTCGAAGGGCATGCGCCAGAAGATCCTGATTGCCGCCGCCCTCCTGCCCGATCCCCCGCTGCTGGTCTTCGACGAGCCGATGTCGGGACTCGACGCCGCCTCGGCGCTGGTGTTCCGCCACCTGGTGAGCGCGCTGGGCGCACGCGGCAAAGCCGTGCTGTACAGCTCGCACGCTCTCGACTCGGTCGAGAAGATCTGCTCGCGCGTGCTCGTGCTCAATCAGGGCACCGTCGTGGCCCAGGGCCCCGTCGCGGAACTCAGGGCGCGGTTGAGCGAACCCTCGCTCGAGGCGGTGTTCAGGCAGCTCGTGTGCGACACCGACCCGGCTGACACCGCGCGCGACCTGGCCTCGGCCATGACCATCGGCGCGTAGACCGATCGGACGCGCCATGACCCGCCACTACCGCCTGCTCACGCGCCACTTCTTCCGGGGCTTTCTCGAGAACGACGTGCTCTCCCCAGACGAGGGCATGCAGGCCACGCTCGCCCCGTTGCTGGCCGCCATCGCGGCACCGGGGCTTCTCCTCCCGCTGTACTGGTCGTTCAGCTACGGGTGGCCGTTCAAGCGGGCAGCCGAATTCCAGGCCCTGGCGCTTCGCCACGAGGTCATCCTGGTGATGTACCCCATGGTCATCGTCGCGCTGGCCATGGTGCTCAACTGGGAGTCGCTCTTCCCGGACCGCCGAGATACCGAAGTGCTCGGCCGGCTGCCGGTTCCGGTCATCACCGTCTTCTGGGCGAAGCTGTCGGCGCTCTTCCTGTTCGTCGGGCTGTTCGCGATCGCGTCGAACCTCTTTCCCACCGTGCTCTACCCCCTCGTGGCGAACATCCGATCCCAGCCGGGTTCGCCCGGCGGCCCCCTGACCCTGGCCGCCCAGGTGGTGGCGACGTTCGGGGCCGCGATCTTCGCCGCCTTGGCAGTCCTCTCGGTCCTCGGCCTGATGCAGGTCGTGCTGACGGCACGGGCCAGGAGATCGGTCGCCCCGTACGTGCAGCTGGCGTCGGTGCTCGCCCTCGTGTTGTCGCTGCTGATGCTGCCGCTGCTGACCGACGCAATGGACCCGAAGCAGCAGGGCCGGCTGGCGGAGATGCTCTCCCTGCACCGGCTCTACGAGGTGGAGGGCCGCGGCACGATCGACTGGCTGAACCCGCCCGCGGACTCGTCGTTCGAGATCGACCCGGTACACGGCGGGATGCGCCCGAGGCGAGGCGCGCCGCCGCGCGCCGCGAAGCGGTCCCGCGAGGCGTTCGTGGGCGACGCGCCCGCGACGGCCCTGGCGGAGGGCGCCGGCACGCGCCGCTCGGCTCCGCTGATGTTCTGGTGTCCGCCTCTCTGGTTCGTCGGGTGGTACGAGGTGATCGCCGGGCGTGGGAGTTCGGCAGCGCGTCTGCTCGCGGCGCGAGCGCAGCTTGGGCTCGTCGCCGCCGCCGCGATTGCGCTGACGTGCTATCTCGTCGCCTACCGGCGCCACGCGGCTGGCGCCCTGCTCGCGGCTGGGCCTGGCCGGAGCCGAAGGGCCGGGCGGTGGAGGCACACGGTCGCCGGGCTGCGCCGGCTTGTCGTGCGGGACCCCGCGGCGCGCGCCTTCGGCGGGTTCATGATCAAGACGCTCGCGCGCAGCTCGCGTCACCGCCTCGTGCTGGGGGCGTCACTGGGCGCGGCCCTCGCCTTCGTGCTCGCGGGCTCGACGACGTCAGACGCCGCGGGGAAGACCGCGTCTCCGTCTGCGTCGCTGCTCTCCGTCCAGTACGTGCTGGCGGTGTTCATGCTGGCGGGCGCCCGGCTGGCGTTCGCGGTCCCCTCCGTACTGCCGGCGAACTGGACCTTCCGGTTCCACGGGCCGGACACCGTCGCTCCGTGCGGGCGCGGGGTGCGCCGCGCCGTCGCCGCCTGGATTCTGGTCCCGCTTTTCGTGGCGCTGCTCCCGCTCCACGTGGTGCAGCTCGGCTGGTGCCTCGCAGGCCTGCACACCGTCTTCGGGTTCGTGGCATCGCTGGTGCTGCTCGAAGCGCTGATGGCCGGCTTCCCGAAAATTCCGTTCGCTGCGCCGTACGTGCCCGGCCGCGCCCAGATCCGATCGCGGCTGACGATCTATTTCGTAGGGTTCCAGGTGTTCGCGTACTCGATCGCGGGGCTGGAGCGCCTCGCCATGCGGCACCCGGCCGGGACGGCCGCCCTGCTCGGGGTGATGCTCGCCGCGTACGCGACGGCCGTTGTCCGGCGGCGGCGGCGAACCGATCCGCTGGCGCTCGTCTTCGAGGAGGACCCGCCAGACACCGTTCAGACGCTGGGCCTCGCCGGACCGCTCGCAGCGGGCAGGCTTCGGCTCGCGCCGGACGCCGACCGCTCCCCGCAGGTGCTGACGACGCCGTAGACGTCTAGAACGCAATCCCTGCCTGAACGCCGAACGTGCGCGGCGGCCCCATCTCGCCGACGAACCCGGAGGGCGCCAGCCCGCCGAAGGCGAACGCGACGGGAATGTAGCGGGTGTCGAACGCGTTTCGGACCCACGCCTCCACGGACAGGCGACCAAAGCCGATTCCCGCTCGGGCGTGCACGAGCGAGTACGTCTCCTGCCCTTCGAGATTGGCTTCGTCGTAGAAGTACGAGCCATAGACGACGACGTCAGCCCGGCCGTAGACCCGCGCCGCGGTCCCGATGGGCTTCGACACGTCAGTTCCGAACGCGAACGTGTAGCCGGGGGCGTTGGGCACGTCGTTGCTCGCCACATCGACGCCGCCCGCGGCGCTCCCCTCGCCGAACGTGGCGTGGGTCAGGCCGAACGTGCTGTAGACGCCGACGAGGGCGTGCGGCCGCGCGTGCAGTTCCATCTCGACGCCGGTGCTGCTGGCCCTCCCGAGATTGGCGATGTAGAACTGCGCGGGCACCTGGGGATTCGGCAGGTTCATCTGCAGGGCATCCCAGCCGATGTGGAACACGGCGGCATCGGCGGTGAGGCGGCCTCCGGCCCAGGCTGTCTTGACACCGCCCTCCAGGTTCCACGTGTACTCTTCACCGTAGGTCTCGCTGCCTGAGGGCGAGGCCGGGTTGAACCCGCCAGCTTTGAACCCCCGGCCGATCGAGGCATACGCCATCGTGGTGGACCGGAACCGGTACGCTGCGGCGAACTGCGGCGAGACGTTCGTGTAGGTTCTCCGGGCGTCGACGTGCGTGGGAGGCGCGATCGCCGGGTCGGAGAACGTGTCGAGCACGGCCGCTTTGCGCTCACGATCAGCCCGCACCCCGGCCGTCAGGTCGAGTGCCCCATCGATCGTCAGCGTGCCCTGACCGTAGAGCCCGACGCCCCAGTCGTCGAGGACCGCGCGTGGCGAATGCTGCCGGATGGGAAACGGCACGAAGGCAGACAAGGCGAAGGCCGCGAACTCGTTCACGGCGTCCTGGTCGAAGTCCTGGGTGAAGACGAGCGCGCCGGCCTGCCACCTGAGTCCCAGACGGTTCGCCAGGCTCACGGGCGAGGCGGGCGCCGACGCCAGCCGGATCTCCTGCGTGAACTGCCGGCTGCGCTCGGCATTCTCGCGTGTCACGAACGGCACGGGCGAGTAGTCGAGGTCGGTGCGATCGTCCGTCTGCCAGTCGACGAGGCCCGTCGACGACGAGAAGGCGACGCGGCGCCCCTCCCGCCTGACGTTGAGCGTGGCCGACCAGATGTCGCGACGGGTCCATCCCTCGACGTTCCGTGCTGCATGGTAGGGGTTCTGGCGCAGCGCTCCAAGGTCGTTCAGCGCGTAGTCGCCGTCGCGCGCCCGCTCGCCGCCGACGATCACGCGCGTCTCCCACTCCGGCGAGGGCACCCACAGCAGTTGGAACCGCCCGAACGTGGACGACCTCGAATCCAGATCGTGCCCCGTGACATCGTTCACCGTGAACCCGTCACGCTCGCCCCATCCTCCGGCCACGCCCACGGCAATCGTCTCGGACACCGGCCCCGAAACGGAAGCACGCACGTCCCGCAGCGCGGCGTTGCCGAACGGCGCAGAGAGGCGCATGGTCCATCCGCCGAGGGATGGGCGCCCGCTCACGATGTTGACGACGCCGCCCAGGGCGTTGCGGCCGAAGAGCGCGCTCTGCGCCCCGCGGACGAACTCGATCCGCTCGGTGTCCAGCAGTTCGACGCTCGATGAGATGGAGTTGAGCTGCGGCACGCCGTCGATGTAGGTCGTGATGCCGGGATTGGCGGGGCTGGAGCCGATCCCTCGCACGAAGATGTTGCTGACCTTGCGGGCGGACAGCTCGGCAAAGTGGACGTTCGGCGCGAAAACCGCCGCCTCGCTGACGGTGGTGATCGCGGCGCTCTCGATGAGGTCCCGCGACACCGGCGTCACGCTGACGGGCAACTGCCGCGGGTCGGCGGGCTCTTTCTGCGCCGTGACGGTCACGGTCGGCAGCGTGAACACGGGGCTCGTCTGCGGCTGGGCAGCGCCCTGCGCGAAGGCGGCCGCCGGAACGAGACACCCGACAAGCACGGCGGGAAGCACTCGGCCAATCATGCGCAAACGGTCCTCATCTGTGATCCTTCCCTCGCGGGTCCTGTCGCCGGACAGCCCACCGCTGCTCAGGCCCAAAAACGTGAGCACGGCTGAGGGCCTTGCGCTGCGGCGGGCGCCCGTTCGGCGCCACCCACTCGGGATCACATCCCTGTCTACACCGGCCGCCGACCGCGCCCTCCCGACCACGAATGGGGATTGGGGACTCCACATCTGGTCCCCGATCCCTCGTCCCCGGTCCCGGGCGGGGACACAAGTTCCTGCGGCCCCGCCATTATGCCCCGCGGGCGGCCGGACACACCACTGCGCGACGCGGGAAACGGTATCGTGCCCGTCACCAGGAGGGATTCCGGTAAACTACCCGGGAACGCGGAGAGGAGGCCCCCGAGTGCTCGGTCGTATCGCTGCCATCATCCTGCTCACGACCATCCCGCTGGCCGCTGCCGACTGGCCGGGATTTCGCGGACCCGCCCGCGACAACATTTCGACCGAGAAGGGCCTCTTCCGGTCATGGCCGGCGGGAGGTCCCAAGGTCCTGTGGACCACCGACGTCGCCGACGGGTACGCCGGCGTGGCCATCAAGAACGGCCTGGTCTACATCAACGACTACGACATGGCGAAGAAGGCGCACCTGGTCCGCGCCATCTCGCTGGCGACGGGCAAGGACGTCTGGCAGTGGAGCTATCCCGTCGACATCCGGCCCAACCACGGGATCACCCGCACGGTGCCGTCCGTCGGTTCGAGCCTGGTGTTCTCGCTCGACCCCAAGTGCCGGTTCCACGCCCTCGACGCGAAGACAGGCAAGCTCGTCTGGCAGAAGGACCTCGTGAAGGAGTACAAGGCCACCATCCCCGGGTGGTACGCGGGCCAGAACCCGCTCATCGACGGCGACCGCGTGTTCGTCGCCACGGGCGGCGCCGCTCTGGCCGTTGGCTTCGATCAGGCCACGGGCAAGGAGGTCTGGCGGGCGCCGAATCCGCACAAGGACGTGATGTCGCACGTCTCGCTGATGCCCGCCACGATCGGCGGCGTGCCGCAGTACCTCTACATGACGATGAACAAGGTCGTCGGGATCGCGGCCGCCGACGGACAGCTCCTGTGGAGCATTCCGTTCGCCATCAAGATGGCCGCGTGCCCGTCGCCGCTGCACATCGGTGACGGGCGGATCTTCATCACCAGCGGATACGAAGCCGGCAGCATGATGATCCGCGTGCAGAAGGGACCGTCGGGGTTCACCGTCGAGAAGCTCTACGACCTGACGGCCTCGCAGTTCAACTCCGAGGTCCACACCCCGGTTCTCTACCAGAACCACCTGTTCGCGGTCGGTAGCAAGACGCGGGGGCGGTTCACCTGTCTGGGACTCGACGGCAAGGCGGTGTGGCAGAGCCCGGTCGTGTCGGGAGACCGGGCGGCCTCGCGCACGTTCGAGCTGGGCGGGTTCCTCCTCGCCGACGGCCTGTTCTTCATCGTCGAGGGCACGACCGGCATGCTGCGGCTGCTCGAGGCCAACACGAAGGAGTACAAGGAACTGGCCAGCGCCCAGGTGCTCTCTGGTGAAGAGGTCTGGGGACCGCCAGCGCTCTCGAACGGGAAACTCGTCATTCGCGACATGCACAAGATGGTCTGCCTGCAGGTGGGACCGTCGAAGTAGACGCGAGGAACCCATGGGACGCGAAACAGACGATCGAAAAGAGGGCTCGCCAGAGAAGACCGCCGGTCGCGGTTGGATTGCGCCCGCCGCCGCGGTGGCGGGACTGGCGGCCCTGGTCGTCGGGGGGTTGAAGACGCGGCCCGCGCCGCGCATTGACGGCCCGCGGCCGTCGGCTCCGCAGACCCCGCGGCCGGCCGTGCTGCCGGAGGGAGGTCTCCCGCGCGAGTACGCGCTCGCGGACGTGATCGGCGGTGCCAGCTCGCTCTCGCCGTTCCGCCGGTCGCTGGACGGAGTGGCCGTCGGCTCGGACGATCGGATCCATGCGCTGGGCGATGGCGAGATCCGCGTGTTCGCTACCGATGGCACGCACGTCCGTACGTGGCCGGCCCCTGAGGGCGCCCAGTGCCTGACCGTCGGGCGTGACGGGCGCGTGTTTGTCGCGGGCGCGGGACGTGTGGACGTCTTCTCCTCGGACGGCAGCCGCACCGGGGGCTTCCCTGTTGGCGAGGGCCAGCAGCCGGCGAGCCTGACCGCCATCAAGGTGTCCGGCGACGACATCCTCGTGGGCGACGCGAGCGCCCGCCTCATCCGGCGCGTCGACGCGACGGGCCGCCAGGTCGGCCTCATCGGCGATCAGAGCAAGACGCGGGCGTTCATTCTTCCGAACGGGAACCTGGATATCGCCGTGGATCAGTCCGGTGTCGTCTGGGCCACCGACTCCGGGCGGCACCAGGTCACGGCCTGGACCCTCGACGGCGCGCCCGTGCGCAAGTTCGGCAAGTTCGGCATGCAGCACGCGGCGGATTTCACCGGCTGCTGCAACCCGGTGAACATCGGCATCACCGCGGACGGCAAGATCGTCACGGCCGAGAAGGCCGGCGCGCGCGTGAAGGTCTTCGAGCCCGACGGCACGCTGCTCGCGCTGATCGGGCACGACCACTTCGATCAGTCGTGCACGCAGATCCGCCTGGCCGGCGACTCGAAGGGCCGCATCCTGGCCGCCGACACCGTGCGGCGCGAGATCAGGGTGTTCGCCCCCGGCGCGAAGCTGGAGGCCTGAGTCGAAGCACTGAGGAGCTGAATCAGCGATGAGCGACCGCAGCACGCGCCGCCAGTTCATCGACCGGACCGGTCGGATTCTCGGTTTCGCCGCCATCGGCACCGCGGCCGGCGTCCTCGCGAAACGCGCCTCGGCCGCAGCCGTGTACCAGGTCGATCCCACCAAGTGCACGAGCTGCGATCTGTGCCGCACGTCGTGCGTCCTGACGCTCTCGGCGGTGAAGGCGGTCAACGACTTCGAAAAGTGCGGCTACTGCATGCTCTGCCCGGCGTTCATGGATGTCACGAGCGCTCCGGACGAGTTCGGCATCCCGACCGGCCGAGTCTGCCCGCAGGACGCGCTCAAGCGGCGGGTCGTCGGGCATTTCGACGCGGACGACCCCAACAATAATTACTACGAGTACGTCGTCGACGAGAGCCGGTGCGACGGCTGCGGAAAGTGCGTGAAGGCGTGCCTCCCGCCGGCTGGGAACGGTTCGCTCCGCCTGGAGATCCGCTACGACCGGTGCGTCGAGTGCAACGAGTGCGGCATCCGCATCGTGTGCCCGGACAGCGCCATCGTGCGGGTGGAGGTGCCGGGACTGGCGCCTGTGGGCCACGGCGCGGTTCGAGATGAGCTGTAGCGCGCAGCGGGGCCCGCACGGGCCCGATACCGGGGCCTCCCTCCTCGCGGCCATGAGACGACTTCCGCTCGCGAAGATCGGGCTGCTGCTCTTCGTGGCGGCGGTGCTCGCGGCCAACGTCCTGTCGGCTCAGTACCAGAAGGCCCCGCCGGATTTCGGCGGCAGCTACACGTTTCCGACGCCGACGCATCCCGAGCCGCGCGCGACCTGGGTGCGGGGGCTCGACGTAGCGATGCTGGTGGCCGGCCTCGGCCTCGCGGCGTGGCTCGCGCTGAAGCGCCGGACGCGCACGGGAATGCTGCTTCTCAGCATCGGATCGGTCGCCTACTTCGGGTTCTTCCGCAAAGGCTGTATCTGCCCGATCGGATCCATCCAGAACGTGACGTTGTCGCTGGTCGATCCGCACTACCTGATTTCGTACGGCGTCCTCGCGTTCTTCTTCCTTCCCCTCGCAGCCACGCTCCTCTTCGGGCGCGTGTTCTGCGGCGGTGTGTGCCCGCTCGGCGCGGTACAGGATCTCGTCCTGGTGCGGCCGGTGAAGGTGCCAGAGAAGGTCGATCGCTGGCTGCGCTGGCTGCCGTACGTGTACCTGGCGCTGGCGGTACTCTTCGCGGGCTGGGGCCTGCACGCGACGCTGTTCGGCTCGGAGATCAGCATCGGCAGGCGCTTCCTCATCTGCGAGTGGGACCCCTTCGTCGACATCTTCCGCATCTCCGGCCCGTTCCACATGCTCGCCATCGGGGCCGTCTTCATCGTCGGCGGCATGTTCATCGGGCGGCCGTACTGCCGGTGGCTGTGCCCGTACGGCGGGGTGCTGGCGATTCTCTCGCGGGTCGCGTGGAAGAACGTGTCCATCACGCCGACCAAGGAAGTGGATTGCGGCCTGTGCGCCGAGGCCTGTCCCTTCGGTGCCATTCAGCAGCTCCGGGCCGATCGCGCCACTTGCGTCGCGTGCGCGCGCTGTTACACGTCGTGCCCGTTCGAAATCGAGCGTCGCGGCGGCCCAAGCGCCGAGGTGCAGCTGGCGCGGCTGATCCGGCCATGACGATGAGGCGGCTGGTTGCGGTCGGACGCTCCTGGCTCGGCATCGCGGCGGCGCTGGTCGCAATCCTGTCGAGCCTGTGGCTGGTCGCCGAATACGCGTACGCCAGGCGCGTGAAGCCCGGCGACGAGGCGCTGGTGGCTGACCTCAAGGAGAAGGCCAGAACCGACACTGAAATCGCCAAGGTCCTCAATCCCGAGTTCGACCGCCAGCACGACGAGCTGGCGAGGCGACGCAACGCGTACAGCCTCGGCGGGCTCGCGTTGCTCATCGCCATCGGCGTCTTCTTCGCGTGGATGCGATGGCTGCGGCCAGCGCGCGGCGAGTGGATCGGCGTTCCGCCACGTCTGGCATCGTTCCTCTCGACGTCCGTCGACGCTCCCTCGCTGGTCGTGCCCCCGACCAAGTACGCCGCGCTGGCAGGGGACGATGGTAGGGCGCGCTCGCCGAGCGCGCCTCGGGGTGCCGGTCCCAGGCGGCCGCCCCCGAAAGCCCTTCGCCCCGCCCTCGACCTCGCTCCCATCGACGCGATCCTCCAGTCGCAGGGCAGGAGCCGCGACGCGGTGCTGCCGATCCTGCAGGCGATTCAGGCGCAGTACCGATACCTTCCCGAGGCGGCCCTCCGGCGCGTGGTAGCCGGCACGGACATCCAGCCCGCGCAGATCGCCGGCGTGGCGTCCTTCTACGGCCAGTTCCGTCTGACGCCAGCCGGGAAGCACCTCGTCCGCGTGTGCGAGGGCACGGCGTGCCACGTGGCGGGCGCGGTCGGCGTGAGGACCGAGCTGCGGCGCTGCCTGAACATCACTGACGGCCAGGATACCGATCCGACCGGCACCTTCACCGTCGAACGCGTCGCGTGCATCGGATCGTGCAGCCTCGCGCCGGTCATCACCATCGACGATCAGATCTACGGCCACCTCACCGCGCTCTCGGTGGCGAAGGCCCTCGAGTCGTTCTCGAGCCTGCGGCAGGCGGCCGCCGGGGCCGGCCACGGCGGGGCCCGGCCGGCGCTCGTCCATCTGCCGGCCTCGGGCCAGGTGAGCCCAATCGAGATCCGCATAGGGGTTGGGTCGTGCGGCCTCGCCAGCGGAGCCGCGCCGGTGCAGGCGGCCCTCGAAGGCGTCGTGGCCTCGTTCGGCGGCGGCGCGGCGGTCAAGGCTGTCGGCTGCAGCGGGTACTGCCACC
>CAYZYG010000030.1:0-45944 GCA_964481395.1 uncultured Vicinamibacterales bacterium | reverse complement strand
CTGGGCACGGGACCCGCGGGATCGGCCGCCGCATCGCCGTCCTCGTCCTTGTGGTCCGGAATCCCGAACAGAATGACCCCGGGAATCCCGAGGCTCTCGATCTCTCGGCACTCCTTGACCAGTTCATCGACGCTCAACTGGAAACAGCCCGGCATCGCGTCGATGGGGCGGCGGACGCCGGTGCCCTGGCACACGAACAGCGGTTCGATGAGGTTGTCGGGACTGAGGCGCGTCTCGCGCACGAGGCGGCGCATGGTCTCCGTCCGGCGCAGCCGACGCGGGCGATGAATCGGATAGCTCATGTGGATGACTCCGTCCTACGGGTACTCCGGATAGTTTACTCCGGCGGCACCGGCTCGCACGCGGGCGATGCCCACGCGGGCACTGGACGCCGGCTACGCCCCGCGTAGCGCAGGTGCGCGTGGCTGGGCGGCCGCGCGCGCGACCTCGGCCAACTGGTTCGCGAGCAGGTCCGCCAGGCGCGGCGAGTCGTTCAGGCACGGCACGCGGCGCGACTCGAACTCGGGCCGGTCCCGCAGCGCCACCAGGCCTTCCAACTGGGATTCGGCGTTGTCCGCCAGGAATCCGTACGGGTAGTACAGGACGCGGCGGAACCCGGCCTCGGCGACGCGCCGAAGGGCCTCCTCTACGGGTGGCTCCGTCCATCGCCCGCCCCTCGAATGATTGAGCCAACCGTTGACGACGAGCCCGAAGTGCGGCGCGAGCCGGATGCGTATCGCGCGACACAGGAGTTCAGTCGCGTCCAGACCGGTGTCGATCGGGCGGGGCGGGTTGAGCACGGTCCCGTGCGCAGCCAGCACCAGCGCGACGTCCGGCCCGGTCCAGCCGGCGTCATCGGCCACATGCTCGAGGACGTGCTCCGCCGAGGCCTCGGCCAGCAGGTGCGTGTCGAGGGCGGGTGCCACCGTGGTCGGCGCGGTCCGCGGCTTGCGGAGGTTCGCCACGACGGCGCGCGACAGGCCGTGCGTGAACGCCGACTCGGTGGCGTACATCGGAACGACCCAGACGGGTTCATCGTGCGGGACGTCTCCGATCGCGTCCGGCAGCAGCGGATGCCTGAACTCGTAGCCCACGTGAACGCGCCATGAGCCGTCCCCCTGGACGGCCAGCGCGTCGCCCAATCGGCCGGCCTGCCAGGCGGTGATGGCTTCCAGCGGAGACCGATAGGCCTCGTCCCGCCAGGTCCGGGTGCGGCCTCGCGCCCGGGCCACGGCAATGACCGGCAGCAACGGCAGTGGAATCGGCGCCACGGTCCTCGTGAGGCCCAGCAGGATCCGCCACGAATAGGCGAGCTGCGCGCCGAAGTCCGGTTCCGGCGGCTCGCCGTACGTCACGAGCACCGCGTGTCGCGTGGCCACGGGGTCAGGCTGCTCCCTCGTGGACGTGGTCCTGCGCGGCCGCGGATCGCGCACCGGTCGCCGCCAGCCGCCCGGCAAGCACGCCGGCCAGGCGCCGGCCGCTCGCGATGGCGTGGTTGAAGGACACGCCGTCGTACGACGCTCCACAGAGGTGAAGCCCGCGGTGCCGGTCCGCGAGCGCGCGGATGCGCGCGACACGATCGAGGTGCCCGACGGTGTACTGCGCGATGGCCGACGGCCACCGGAACGTCCAGGTGCGCACGGGCTCGCGCCGGATCCTCATGACCGCCCCGAGTTCCTCACGGGCGAGCGCGACCGCGGCGGTCTCGTCCAGGTCGAGCGCCTCGGGACGCCTCGCGCCTCCGAGGAACACTCGGAGCAAGGCCATGCCGGTTGGAGCCCTCCCCGGAAACAGCGACGACTCCCAGACGACCCCGAGCGTGCTCAGGCCCTCGGGCCTGGTCACGAGATACCCGTAGCCGTCGAGCGCCCGTGGCACATCTGATTCGCGGTACGCCACCGCGACGAGCGTGACGCCGGAGGCTGGAATCCCCATCAGGGCCTCAGCCAGATCCGCATCGCACCGCTCGGTGAGACGCGCCGCGATCCGCGCCCCGGTCGCCAGCACGACGTGGTCGGCCTCGATCGCCCCTCTCTCCGCGAGCCGCAGGCGCCACCCGCCTCCGGCAACCGGCGCGATGGACTCGACCGCCGTCCCGATCCGCAACCGGTCGCCGAGATGCGAGGCCAGCGCCGACACGAGCGACCCCAGGCCCCGATCGAGGCTCAGGAGCCGTGGCGGACCGACACCGCGCTTGCGGCGCGCGATCATGGCCTTGATGAGCCCGCCGTGCGCGCGCTCCATCTCGACCATGAGCGGAAACTGCGCGGCAACTGACAGGTCGCGGCTGTTGCCGGCGGAGATGCCCGACACGGCCGCATCCACGAGCATCTCGGCGGCCTCGCCTCCGATGCGACGGCGCGCGAAGTCGAAGATCGTCTCGTCCACACCCTCCGGCGGCCCCGGTGCGAACGGCTCCGTCAGCAGCCTCAGCTTCCCGCGCAGGCTGAGCGCATCCGACGTCAACAAGGTCGGCGGCGACTCGGGCACGCGGCACAGACGCCGGCCACGGACGATGAACCGCCGCTTGGCCTCGGGTCTGGCTTCCACGAGCCGCGACGACAACCCGATCTCCTCGATGAGCGCCAGGGTCTCCGGCTCCCGATCCAGGAAGCCATTGGGACCGCCCTCGACGAGAAAGCCCCCGTCTTCGATCGTCCGCGCGTGCCCTCCGGCCTGACCGGCCGACTCGAAGACGACGATGTCGGCGGGCACACCGCGCAGCCTGGCCTGCTGCTCGAGCGTGAAGGCCAGCGACAGGCCGGTGATGCCGCCCCCGACGATGGCGATGCGCGTGGGGGTCATACGGTACGGCTGAACACCGGCTGCGTGCTCTGCGAGCGGGCCTGCAGGTAGCGGTCGAACACCATGCAGACGTTGCGGATGAAGAGGCGGCCCGTGTCGGTGGCCTCAATGACCCGATCGGTGACGGTCACGAGCCCGTCGGCCGCAGGCGACTCGGGGCCGGTCAGCTCGGCCAGCTCCCGCGCGAAGTAGTCCTGGAAGCGGATGCCGAATCGGCGCTCCACCTCGCGCACGTCGAGGTGCGCATTGCACATGAGTTCCGTGATCACATGCCTCCGAATCACGTCGTCTTGGTCGAGCGAATACCCGCGCTCGACGGGGAAGCGGCCGGCGTCGAGGGCCGCGTAGTACTCGGAGAGCTTCTTGGTGTTCTGGACGAAGGTGCCCTGGACGTCGCCGATGCCGGAGACGCCGAGCGCCACCATGTCGCCGGCGGCCTGGACGGTGTAGCCCATGAAGTTGCGGTGGAGCGCGCGCGACTCGACGGCGCGCGCCAGCTCGTCGTCCGGCATCGCGAAGTGGTCCATGCCGATCTGGCGGTAGCCGGCGGCCGTGAACGATTCGATGGCGAGGGCCAGCAGTTCGAGCTTGACGCCCGCCGGCGGCAGCGATTCCTGCGGCAGGTGCTTCATGTGCGCCCGGATCCACGGCACGAACGCGAACGAGTAGACCGCCACGCGATCCGGTCGCATCGCGAGCACCTGTTCGAGCGTCCGCTCGAACCCGGCGGTGTGCTGATACGGAAGCCCGTAGATGAGATCGATGTTGACGGAGTCGAAGCCCAGCGCCCGGCCCGTGTCGACGAGGTCGCGCGTCGACTCGACGCTCTGGACGCGGCGCACGGCCTCCTGCACCTCGGGCGTGAAGTCCTGGACGCCAAGCGAGAGGCGGTTGAAACCCAGGTGACGCAGCGCCGCGAGCTGATCCCGCGTAGTGACGCGAGGATCGATCTCGACGCCGACCTCCGCGTCGGGCGTGAGCGTGAAGTGCCGCAGGAAGCGTTCGCCGATCCGCTCGAGCTCGGCCGGCAAGTGATACGTGGGCGTGCCGCCGCCCCAGTGAAGCTGCGATACGGTCCGCCGGCGCGGCAGGCAGGACGCCAGCAGGTCCACCTCGCGGTCGAGGTACTCGAGGTAGCGGGCGGCCACGTCGCGGTGTTTCGTGATGATGACGTTGCAGCCGCAGTACGAACAGCGCTCTTCGCAGAACGGCAGGTGCAGGTAGACGGAGAGCGGATCGCTCGACAGGGCGTCGGCCTTCGCCAGCCTGTCGCGGTACGTCTCGTCGCCGACACCGGTGTGGAACTCGACGGCCGTCGGATACGACGTGTAACGCGGACCCGGACGGTCGTACCGCTCCAGGAGGTCCCGCACGCGCGAGGGCGCGGTTACGCTTCGCATGGGACGAAGGCGGGGCGGCTGCCCCTCGTCGAGAACTCGCGCACGGCCTCGACCAGCGCCTCGACGCTCGCAATCGGGGTCGCGGGCAGGATGCCGTGGCCGAGGTTCATGATGTGTCCGAGCCGCCCGGCCATGCGCCGGAGCACGCCGGTGGCCTGCTCCTTCACCATGGCGGGCTCGCCGAAGAGCGCGAAGGGATCCAGGTTGCCCTGGAGCGCCAACTCCGGCCCCACGCGGCGGGCTACCTCGTCAATCGGCGTGCGCCAGCACACACCGAGCACGTCGGCGCCGCTCGTGGCGGCCGCCTCGAGGAGCTGCGGTCCCGCGTTCAGGAAGTAGATGACGGGAACATCGAGGTCGCGCACGCCTCGGACGATCTCGCGCACGAACGGCAGCGCGAACCGGTCGTACTCCTCGCCGCCGAGGATGCCCGCCCACGAGTCGAAGATCTGCACCGCCTGGGCGCCGGCCTCGATCTGCATGCGGAGGTAATCCGTCATCGAGGCCGCCAGCTTCTCGAGGAGCGTCTCGAGCGTGTCCGGCTCGCGGAAGAGCATGGCCTTGACGGCTCCGAACCCCTCCTTGCCTTCCCCTTGCACCAGGTATGCCGCCAGCGTGAACGGCGCGCCGCTGAATCCGATGAGCGGCGTGCGGCCGTCCAGTTCGCGCCGCAACAGGCGCACGGCCTCGGCCACGTACGGCAGCGCCTCGCGCGCCGGCCGCGGCGTCAGCGCGTCGACCTGCGCCCGCGTGCGGATGGGCTCTTCCAGCTTCGGCCCGGGCGAGAACGTCATCCGGCATCCCAGCGCCTCGAGGGGGAGCAGGATGTCCGAGAACAGAATGGCGGCGTCGAGATCGAACCGGCGCAGCGGCTGCAGCGTCGCCTCGACAGCCAGGTCCGGCGTCTTGCAGAGCGTCAGGAAGTCGGCCCGCTCGCGCAGGGCGCGATACTCGGGCAGGTAGCGGCCGGCCTGGCGCATGATCCACAGCGGCGTCCGGTCGACGGGTTCTCGGCGGCAGGCACGAAGAAAGCGGTCGTTCATGATGGCAACTCCCCGGTGTCGAGCGCGAAGAGGCGGCGCAGATACTCGGCGTGTGTCGCGTCGAGCGGCAGGTCGCCGGCTTCGAGGGCCGCGAGCGGAATGGCAATCACCTGGTCGAGCAGCCGCCGGCTCAGGCGATCCAGCACGCCCGCATCGGCAGCCTGATCCGCGCGGAGGATCTCCTGCGCGCGAGCCAGTTCGGCCCGGCGGATGGCTTCGACCTTCTGCCGCAGCTCCGATACGAGCGGGCGCAGCGCCTGGTGCCGCGCCCACGCACGCAGCCATTCGATCTCGCGCGCGAGGATGGCTTCCACCGCGGGAACCTCGCTCTCGCGCTCGCGGCGGTGTTCGTCCACCAGGTGTTCGAGCCCCCGGAGATCGATCCGGCTCACCCCGGCGACGTCGACCGGCTCGACGCCGGACGGTACGGCAAGATCGATCACCACGAGCGGCCGCCCGGATCGGCCGGCCGCAGCATCGGAGAGGGCCTGCGCCGTCACCAGCCAGCCGGTCCCCGCCGTGGCCGCGCACACGATGGCATCGGCGCGCGCGAGCTCCGCGGCAAGCCGGTCCAGCCCCACGGCGTCGGCCCCGAGCCTTCCAGCCACGCGGGCGGCGCGCTCAGCGGTCCGGTTCGCCACGACCAGCGCGCCGACGCCCATGGCCTGGAGCTGCCGCGCAGCCTTCGCGCCGGTGTCGCCCGCCCCGATCACGAGGACACGGCTCCGGGCCAGCGGCAGGACGTCGGCCAGCCAGCGGATGGCCGTGGAGGCGACGGACATCGCGCCGACACCAATCCTCGTTTCGGCTCGCGCCAGTCTGCCCGCGCGAAGTGCCGCCTTGAAGACGCCGTCCAGGAACGTTCCCGCGCCGGTCGAGGCCTCGAGCGACGCGCGGACCTGGCCGAGAATCTCCGCCTCTCCGACCACGAGCGATTCGAGCCCCGCGCAGACGCGGAACAGGTGGGTCGCGGCGGCTTCACCGGTCGCGCGAGCAGCGACCCTGTCAATGGCGTCTTCCGGCAGGCCGAGCGCGCGGGCGAACGCCTCGAGCGCGGCCTCGTCGTCACCCGGTACGCGAGCCCTCCAGTACAGCTCCGTCCGATTGCAGGTCGCCACCACGACGGACTCGATCTCGCGAGCGGTCAGTTCGGCGTGCAGGTCGGCCACGCGCTCGCAGCTTGCCGACAGGGTCGCCAGCCCCGTGAGACCAACTCCGCGATGATTGACCGTCAGGACGCGCAACGCCGACAGGCCGCTGTAGCGGGCCACATGGTGGAAGTGCAGGTGAGCGGGCACGCTCTGACAGACGTCCTGGTGGGGGCACGAGTAGGCGCCGGACATGCATCCTCCGGGAAAACGGCCCGGCTCTCGAGGGGTGGGGGCGGGTCCCCTGGCGAGAGCGGGACGGCCGTCCGGTCTGGGGTACGCGGGGGCTGACCGGGTCAACCGCTTCCTTTCAGGGTACGAGCCAGGCGGGACGGGAACAATTCGTACGAGTGCCGAGCCGGGATCCGTAGATCTACTGAGAGGGCGGAAGGTCGACGAATCCTTCGCGGATGGCGACCTGCGTGAGCAGGGCCACCGACTTGACGCCGAGCTTCCGCATCAGGTTCGCCCGGTGCGTCTCCACTGTGCGGGTGCTGATGTCGAGTTCGACCGCGATTTCCTTGCTCGAGAGCCCCCTCGCGAGCAGCGCGAGGACCTCCCGCTCGCGGTCGGTCAGCGATTCGACGCTCTGCGGGTCTCTGGCGCCGTCGCGCAGGAGTTCGGCCATCTGCTGCTGGATGGCGGGACTGTAGTAGGGATGCCCGGCACGCACGGACTCCAGGGCCGCGACCAGGTCCTGGACGGCCGAGTCCTTCAGCAGGTAGCCGTCGGCCCCTTCCTGCATGGCACGCGCCACGTACTCCCGACCCGCGTGCATCGTCAGCACGATCACCTTGGGCGCCGGGTGGGCCCGCTTGACCGCTCTCAGCACCTCGATGCCATCCAGGCCGGGCATCTTGAGATCGAGCACCAGCACGTCGGGTTCGTGCGCGGCGCATGCCTCGATCGCCTCACGGCCATCCGCAGCTTCCGCCACGACCTCGACGCCGGGCTGGCTCTCGAGGATGCGGCGGATGCCGCCGCGCACGAGCGTGTGGTCGTCAGCGAGAATCACGCGGACAGGCTCAGGCGTCACGATGGACCTCCGGCCGGAATCGATGCCTCGACGCTCACGCCGCCCTGGTCGGCATTCGACAGGGAGAGCGTGCCACCGAGGCTGGTCACGCGCTCCCGCATCCCGAGCCAGCCGAGGTGCGGGCTGGCCACGGGCGGCAGGCCATGCCCATCGTCCACGACGGAGAGGGTGACGATGCCGTCGGCCGTCCGCAGGGTGACACGCGCGCGCGAGGCCTGCGCATGGCGCGCGATGTTGGTCAGCGCTTCCTGGACGACGCGGTAGACGACCACCTCGACGTCCGGCGCAAACCGCCCCTCCGCACCGTCCGTGTCGAGTGTGACGTCGATGCGCGTGCGGCGAGCGAAGTCCTCGGCCAGGGCGCGCAGGGCCGCGACCAGCCCGAGGTCGTCGAGGACGGACGGCCGCAGCAGGTTGCTCAAGTCGCGCACCTGGGCCAGGGCGCGCCCGACCATCTCTCCCGCTTCACGCCGGCCGTCCAGATCCAACTCGATCTTCACGGCCGTCAGCACCTGCCCGGCCTCATCGTGGAGTTCGCGGGCGATGCGCCGGCGTTCATCCTCCTGGGCCCGGAGCAAGAGGCGTGTGAGCTGTTCGAGCTGGGCCGAGCGGGCGGCGAGCTTTTGTCGCTCGTCGCCCAGGACGACGAAGAGCATGCCCAGACCGATCGCGAACAGGAACAGGACGTCGGCAAATACACCGTAGAGGACGCTGGCGCCGAAGCCGCGGAGCAGCGGGTAGTCCAGATGATGGATGCCCCACAGGATGAAGGCCCAGGCCAGCACCGGCGCGGCTCCGCTCGAGATGCGCGAGCGGCCCCGCCAGTAGACCACGCCTGTCCAAATCGTCACCGACGAGAGCAGGAGCACCGTCGTGATGCCGGCCGCCATCATGCTCCGCATGCCAAAGATCGTGATCCAGGCCCAGACGATCAGGACCGGCACGATCAGGGCGTGACGCGGGCGCAGTACGAATCCCCGCGACAACTGCAGCGCCGCGGCCAGGAGGAGCGCCGCGCTCACACCGGTCGCGGCCTGGTGCGCGAAGAGCCAGACCATGTCCCGGCGCACCAGAAAGGCGGACATGAACGCCAGGCGCGCGACGTACACGCCCCACGCGGCTGTCCAGGTGAGGAAGTGCGCCCCACGCTGCCGGCGCCAGAGCACGTAGCAGGCGATCGCCAGCAGCGTGGTGACGACCGACTGGAAGCCCAGCGCGCTGCACTCGACGAAGGTGCGATCGAGGGTCACGGGGGGATGGTACCACGGAGGGCGGCCGCGCCCGCCCGGGGCCCTCAAACCCAGGCCAAGGTCGGGGCAAGGTCGGGGTTACTCGGCGGTCAGCCCGAAGCGCGCGAGCAGCGAGGCGGCCAATCCGGAGGCGGTACGATCGGGCGATTCGACCGACGGCGGCGCGCCCAGGTCCGCCAGCGCCGCACTGGTCGTCGGACCCACGCTGGCGATGCTAATGCGACCGGCCAGCGGACGCAGCGACGCCTCCCCGAGCGCGGCGGCGAAGTTCACGGCGCTCGACGGCGACAGGAACGTCACCGCATCCACCGTACCCGCCGCGAGGGCCCTGGCGCAGGCGTCCGCATCCAGGGGACGAACGGCGACGGTGCGATAGGCCACGGGATCGACGACGCGAGCGCCGGCGGCGGTCAGCCCGTCCCGCAACTCGTCGCGCGCGATGTCGGAACGCGGCCACAGCACCAACGTGCCGGCCAGGCTCCCTCCCTCCGCCTCGGTCAGCGCCCGGGTCAGGCCAGCCGCCCCAGCGTGCTCGGGCGTCAGGCGGACCCTCCAGCCCAGCGCGCGGAGGGCGCCGGCCGTCATCGGCCCGACGGCGGCAATCCACGGACGGCCCTGGCCGGCCCACGCGTAGCGCCTCCACGCGTCCCGGTCGCAGACGACGCGAACGGCTCGCACGCTGGTGAAGACGATCCAGGCGTACTCCGACAACCTCCCCAGCGCGGCCTCGAGGGGCCCGTCGTCGGCCACCGGCTCGTGCGCCACGACGGGGAACCTCCAGACGCGCACGCCAGCACGCTCGAGACGTGCAGCCAGTCGTGCGCCGGGGCCTTCGGCATCTGTGACCACGACGACCCGCCCAGAACGCTCCGTCGCCATCCTTCCCCTCAGTGGTTCGACTCGCCGGTCCGATTACGGCCTGGTTCGGCCTGACTTCGCCACTCCGCTCCCTCACCACTGAGTCCTGACGACGCAAGGATAACGCCGTCCTTGCGCATCGAAGGACTCAGGCAGATCACATGCCTGTCTCACCGCTGGCGCGCACGCGCTCGAGGATGGCCCCAGCGCCCCCAGCCAGCAGCCGTTCGGCCACATTGACACCCAGCGCGCGCGCGTCCTCCTCGTTGCGGACGACGGCCTCGGCGGTTTCGCGGACCACGGTGCGGCCGTCCAGATCCGCGACGACCGCTTCCAACGCCAGCGTCCGGTCGTGCCAGGATCCCAGCGCGCCGATCGGCACCTGGCATCCGCCTTCGAGGCACGCGAGGAGAGCCCGCTCGGCGGCGGTGGCCAGACGCGTGGGCTCGTGGTCGATCCCGCTCACGAGTTCGAACACACTGGTGTCACCGGTGCGGGCCTGTACGCCCAGCGCGCCCTGCCCCACCGCAGGCACGACGACCGACGGGTCGATCGCCTCCGTCACCCGGTCGATCAGACCGAGTCTCTTGAGTCCGGCGCGCGCAAGCACGAGAGCGTCGAACTCGCCCCGGTCGAGCTTCGCCAGGCGGCCCGGCACGTTCCCCCGAACGTCCAGGATCTCGACCTGTGGGATGCGCGCGAGCAACTGAGCCCGCCGGCGCAGCGACGAAGTCCCGATTCTGGCGCCGGCCGGCAGCGTCGCCAGCCGCAGGCCCGGCGTGGCGACGAGCGCATCGCGGGGATCCTCCCGTTCCACGACCGCGGCGAGCGCCAGGCCGTCCGGCATCCGCGTGGGCAGGTCCTTCAGACTGTGAACAGCGAGATCGACCTCCTGCCGCAGGAGGGCGTCTTCCAGTTCCTTCGTGAACAGCCCCTTCCCGCCGATTCTCGCCAGCGGGGCGTCGAGCACGCGATCGCCGGTCGTGCGGACGACGCACACGTCGACGCGCACGTCAGGGAAGCGGGTCTGGATGAGGCGCGCGACGTCGCGGGTCTGGGTGAGCGCGAGGTCGCTGCCGCGGGTGCCTATGCGGAATGTGTCTCGATGGTCATGGAGTCCCAACGCCAGCCTCGGTCCTGTCCGGATGCGCCTCCAGCGCGAAGAGCGCCCGGACCAGTTCGAGTGTAGCCGACTCGACCGATGCAGCAAACTCCCCCGAGGTGAGGTGGGTGATCGGCGCGCGCAGCAGGCGGCTGACGAGGGCCCGGGTCAGCCGATCCAGCGCCGCCTCGTCGTCCAGGCTGAAGTGCTTGAGGTGACGCCGCACTTCCTCGGCTCTGACCTCCTCGAAACGCGCGGCCAGCTCGCGCACGACCGATGACGCCCCGAGCCCGCGGGTCCAGGCCATGAACCTGGCGCACTCGTCCTCGACAATGACCTCGACGCGCGGCACCTCGCCCAGGCGGTGATCGAGGCTGCGGTCGACGAGCGTGCGGACGGCGTCGATGGGATACAGAGACACATACGGTACCGAGTCCACCGAGGGCTCGATGTCACGGGGCACGGCGATGTCCACGAGGACCAGTCGACGCTCCGGGCGACCGGCCACCGCGGCGCGCACCATCTGTTGCGTCACGATGAAGTGCGGGGCACGTGTGGCGGACACGACGACGTCGGTCGAGGCCAGCACGTCAGGAATCGCCTCGAGTGTCACGGCCTCGCCGCCGAAGGCCGCGGCCACGGCCGTGGCGCGGTCGAGGCTGCGGTTGGCAACCATCAGGCATGCTGGCCGGCGATCGACGAAGTGCCGCGCCGCCAGGCGAGCGGTGTCGCCCGCGCCGATGAGCAGCACGCGCCGGTTGCGCAGGTCGCCCAGCGCCTGCTCGGCCAGGCTGACAGCAGCCGACGCCACCGACACCGCGCCCATGCCGATGTCGGTCTCGGCCCGGGCACGCTTCCCGGTGTGAATCGCTGCCGACCACAGTCTGTGCATCAGGGGACCGAGCGTCTCGGCGTCGCGGGCGCGGCTCTGCGCTTCGCGGACCTGGCCGAGGATCTGGTGTTCGCCCAGGATCATCGAGTCGAGGCCGGCGGCGACACGCAGCAGATGGCGGCAGGCCTCCTCGCCGGCGCGCATGTAGGCGTGGGGCGTCACGAGATCCGCGCGATCGCCAGCCACGTCGAGGAACAAGCGCCGCATGGCCATCTCGGCGGCCAGCGACTCGTCCGTGCAGACGTACAGCTCGGTCCGGTTGCAGGTGGCGAGGATGGCCGCCTCGGCGACCGCCGGGGTCGACCGGATGCTGCGCAGCGCGGCACCCACGCCAGCAGCGTCGAGGGCCAACGCCTCGCGCAACTCGATCGGCGCGGTGTGATGGTTGATGCCGAGCAACTGAACCTGCATACCGACCTCTATCTCGTACGCCGTCCGTTCGGAGCGGGCATCCCCGCTGGACTGGGCTCGCAGCCATCCACGACGGCCGGCATCCCCAACTGGTCCCCGGTCCCAGGTCCCCGGTCCCTGTTCATAGCGAGAACTGCATCCGCGCCAGGAACAGGTGCGCCGGCGGCCTGTCGCCGTTCGGCACGAAGCCTGCGTACGTCGTGTGTTCGTAGTTGAACATGAACTTCACGAACCGATTCCAGTACCAGTTCGCGGCAAGGTCCCAGGCGCTGGCGGATCGGACGGCCGCCGCCGGATCCGCGAACACCGGGAACAACGAGGGATCGACGTCGAGCGCATGGTAGCGGGCGGCGAGTTCGATCGCTCCCCAGTTGCCAGAGCCCGGCACGAGAGGCTTGGCCGGGGCCACGCCCTGAAACGAGTTCTTCTCGCCCGTCACGACCCACGATCCGGCGACCTGCCAGGCCGCCAGGCGGAACCGGGCCCGGGCGTCGTCGCGTTCGATGTCCTCGAACGACCGGATGTACTCGGCCATCACGCCGAGCGGACCCCTGTAGTAGGTCGCCTGCGGCATGACCCGAATCCGGTTCCCGTCCGCCACGACGCCGGATCGAAACCGCAGGAGCGCGTCGACGCCGACCTGGTCGACGACCGGCACACCGGGCAACCCGGCAGAACCGTGGGCGCGCCCCCAGCTCACGGCCGTCCCGATCGTCAGCGTGCCCCTGCGGACGGCGGACTCGCGACTCCAGGCCTGGACCATGATGCGGCCGGCGAGGTCCTTGCCGTGCTCCGTGTCGGCGTCCGCGCTCAGGCCATCGGGGACGCCGTTCGTCAGGCTCGTGGCGTAGGACACCCTGTCGCCGGCCACGTCGCCGGACACGCCGATGCCGATGTCGCGGTTCGGGGCGACGAGCGTCGGAAAGGCCCGCTCCACGAAGCGAAGATCGCTGCCGACCTGGAGCCGCTCGAGACCGATCGGCACCTTGAACTTCCCGCCTTTGAACACGAACGCCTTCGAGAAGACCGCCTCGAAGTAGGCGTCGTACAGCGTCAGCTTCCCGCCTGCGAAGTCCGGCGTGATTCGGAACCGGAACCACGTCTGCGCGGCTCCGTCGATGTAGATCCGGGCCCGCCTGATCAGGAACGTGTTGGCCGAGTCCTCGTGGTCGTCGTCGAGAAAGGCCCGGTAGTCGATCTGGGCGTATCCCCTGACGCTCATCTGATTCGACCCGTCCGCGGAGGCAATGGTCAGGGCACTCTGGGCGACCGCGGACACCGGCCACAACACCAGCCCCGCCAGCAACCCGACGAACCGCGTGCGCCGCGTCATAGATCCCTCGCGACCCCCGACTCCCGACTCCCGGGTCCCTGTCCCCTGCCCCCGGTTCCCCGCGCTGTCCCTGCCGCCTGCCGCCTGATCCCCGATCCCTGTTCTAATGCCATTCCCAGTCGATGAACCCCGGCTTGGCGTCCGCCATCGCGTTGACGATCAGCTCGACCAGGCCGCCGTAGAGAATGCGGTTCTTCTCCCACAGGCCGTAGTAGTTCAGCATGTCGCGGAACTGGCCCTTGCAGTTGCTGCACGGCGCGCAGATGTACTTGTTGATGGAGGGATCGAGACAGTCGCCGAACGCCTTCAGCACCTGCGCCATCTTCATCCGGCCTGACACCTTGAATCGCCAGTCGGAGAAGTTGTGGCCGCTCATGATGGCGAAGCCGCTGCCGCCGCCGCAGCAGTAGTTGTCGACGCCGTGCGGCGTCATCTCGCGGAACTGCGGGCAGATGGCCCGGACCACCTCGCGCTGCGGCTCGACCACGCCCATCAGCCGGACCATGTTGCACGGGTCGTGAAGTGTCACGGGGAAGTCGTTGCGGCTCGGGTCGAGCTTCAGCCGCCCGCTCATCACGATCTCGCGCAGGAGCGTCATCGAGCTTTCGCGCGGGATGTTCAAGTCGCCGGTCAGCACGCGATCGGCGATGACGGACAGGGCCTTGTGGGCGTGGCCGCACTCGCCCAGGACGATCTTCTTGACCTTGAGTTTCTTTGCCGCCTCGGCGTGGCGGATGGCCACCCGCGCGAACTGCGCGTCGTCGTACCACAGGCCGTAGTTGATCGAGTCGTAGCCGACCGCGTCGGACGACAGCGTCCACTTGATGCCGGCAGCGGTGAGGATGAGGCCGAAAGCTCCCGGATTCTCCGGCCACGCCAGAATCTCGCCGGCATTGTGGATGAGCAGCACGTCGGCGCCCTCCACGTCCCACGGCGTCTCGAATGGAATCCCGGTCTTCTCAGACGTCTCCTCGTCGATGAACTGGATGTTGTCCTTGACGACTTCCGGCGACATGCCGGTGGACGATCCGACCTTGAGCTGCAGCATCGAGCCGGTGTCGTGAATCTCCTTGGCGGCGATGCCCATCTCCTGACTGAATACCTTGCGCAGTTCGTGGGCGATGAGGCCGTTGTCGACGCCGATGGGACAGGTCTGGGCGCAGCGGCGACAGAGATTGCAGCGGTAGGACAGTTCGATGAGCCGCGCGACCATCGGCCAGTTCACTTCGATGTCGCCGTGCTGCCAGGCCGAGAGGACGCCGCCGTGGCGGACGCACTTGAAGTACAGCCGGCGCATGACTTCGGAGCGGTACGTCGGACGGTACAGCTCGTTGCCGCCGCTGGCTTCGAAAATGTGGCAGGCGTCCGCGCAGGTCTGGCATTTGGCGCAGTGCTCCATCGAGAGCAGGAGCGGCTGCAGGAAGGTCCAGTTGTTCTCCTTCGTGAACAGCTTGTCGAGGCCGGCGAGGAACTTGCCGACAAGTGCCTTCTCTTCTTCCGGCGTCTTCGGCTTCGGAATGCTGATCGCGCACGTGTCGTCGAGCAGGCACTCGTACTTCTCGAGCGCTGGATCCGACAGGGCGGCCCAGTCGGGCTCGGTCGCGGGGTCTGTGAAGGGGGCGGGCAGGGGCATCAGGTCTTCGGTCGTGAGATGCACCAGCCGCTCGCCGTCCCGGCGGGACATGTCGTTCAGGCTGAGTCGGTCCTGGTCTTTCATTTTTTCGCCCCCTGCGTGGGGTTGGTGGTGGCCACGTCCGCCCAGGTTCTCTTGCCGTCCGCGGTGACGTGCGGCGCGGACCACGTGGGCCGGTACGTGAGGTACTCCGCCAGGGCGCGTTCGAGCTTCCCTCCGCGCCTGTTCACCGCATCGTCCCATCGGACGGCGTGGTACGTAAAGTACTTCGCGACGAAGTGCGACATGTGCGTGAACGGGATGTAGGCGGCCAGCAGGCCCGAGAGGATCAGGCCCGTGCCGAAGAGCGCGGGCACGGCCGCCGTGGTGTTCCACGTCAACAACCCCACCGTCGTGGCGACGGCGCCCGGCGCGCCATCCGGCCGCACCAGGTACCCGATGCCGACGAGGCCGAGGGCCGCGATGAACGCGACCAGGTTGAAGAGGTCCCCACCCGTCGTGGAGTTCTTCAGCGCGGGATCCGTCAACCGCCTGATGAAGAGGCCAATCGATCCGATGACCGTCAGGACCAGCCCGACGGCCCCGGTGACGGTGCAGAGCCATCGGACGGCGGTCCCCGCCGCGCCGGCCATCACGGCCGGCGCGAACAGGGTGAGCGCAGCCGCCGCCAGCAACAGGGCGACGGTGCCGATGAGCAGATAGAGGCCGAAGTGAAACGGAAAGGACCGGTACCACAGTCGGCGGTTGAACTCATGGAGCGCCTTGAGGAAGAGGATCTCCGTTCCCATGGCCATGAGTTCGCCCTTCATGTAGAAGTGGCCGTCCTTCGTCCACCAGTCGGACTCCTCGAAGTACGAGCCGCCATGCGCCGCGCGGTCCGGCGCTTCGTGAGGCACCGGATACAGTTCCCATCGCAGATGCAGCGGCGCCCGCGCGTACTGGACCGCACGCATGATGGTCCCCGCGACGAACACCAGGGCTGACGCGTACAGGATCACGAAGACAGCGGTCGTCATGGCGGCTCCCGTCTACTTCTTCACGTCGCCGGTCGCGGCGCCGTGGAGCTTGACCTCCACTTTCTGTTCGAGGTGGTCGTAGTACTCCTTCAGGATCGCGATGACCTCGGGCTTCGAGAACTCCGCCGGCACCGGCTTGCCCTCGCTCATCAGCTTGCGGAGCAGCGTGCCGGAGAGCAGGAGCCTGGCGCCCCCCTTGTAGTTGCCCTCGTCGTCGATGACCGCCTTGCTGCTGTGCGGGCAGGTCTTCATCGAGGCCATCGTGCCGCACTCGTAGCAGTAGAAGGTCCAGTCCATGTTGAGCGGCCTGAGCTGCAGGGCATCCGACGGAATCTCGCTGAAGATCTTCTGGGCGTCGAAGGGCCCGTAGTAGTCGCCCACGCCGGCGTGGTCGCGGCCGACGATCAGGTGCGAGCAGCCGAAGTTCTGGCGGAACACCGCGTGCAGCAGCGCCTCGCGCGGCCCGGCGTAGCGCATCTCCATCGGGTAGCCGCCCTGCACGACGCGCTCGGCGCGGAAGTACTTGTTGACCAGCGCGTCGATCGCCTTCACGCGGACGTCAGCGGGAATGTCGCCGGGCTTCAGCTTGCCGACGAGCTGGTGGATGTACACGCCGTCGCACACTTCGATGGCGATCCAGGCCAGGTAGGCATGCGATCCGTGCATCGGATTGCGAAGCTGCAGCGCCGCCACGGTGCTCCAGCCGCGCTCCTCGAAGATCGCGCGGGCTTCGGCCGGCCGCTGGTAGATGCCCTTGAACATCTCCGGGAAGAACGACTCGGACACGACCTTCACGGGGCCGGCCAGGTTGACCTCGGCCTGCTCCATGACCTTCTGCACGCCCGGGTGCGCCATGTCGGTGGTCTTGAAGACCTCCTTGCACTCGTGCTCCTTGTCGATCGTGTACTTCTCTTCGACCTTCATCGTGCCCATGAGTTCGTCGGTCTCGACGTCCCAGAGCGCGACCTCTTCGTTCTTCCCGATGGAGTCGGCCAGCGCCTTGGTGGCCGACAGCGTGATCGGGATCGGCCAGAACAGGCCGTGGCGGGTCGGCAGCGTGTAGGTGTCGCAGCTCCCCTTCCAGTCCTCGTAGCCCATGAAGCCATCGAGCGGCGTGAACGCGCCGATGCCCATCATGATGAGGTCGCCTGTCTCGCGGGAGGTCATGGGCACCCGCTTCAGGTTCTTGGCCTTCTTGACTTCCGCTTCCAGGGCCGAGCCCTGGAGAAGGAGCGGCTTGAGGGTGGTACTGCCGTGCGGTTTGACCAGATTACTCATGAAAGCACCTCACATCTGATGGATCGTCACGCGCCACGGTGCGACGACTCCGCCGTCCCCGGCGCCTCTGCTCGCTTGCGTACCCGGCCCGGGTCGAGCGTTCCCGGACCATGTTCTCAGCGCGTTCTGCCCGACTTCGCTCTTCGAGCGGCGTCGCGGCAAGCTGAGCGCGCCCGACCGTGCCCTGGCGCGCCACCGGTGCGCCTCGCAGGCCGTTCAGGCCGTTGCCGTGTCGGCCCGGCGCGCGAAGCGCCGCGCGGCCCGCAGCAGTCCCTCCGCCCACTCCGGCGTCGCCCGCGCGTGCACGTGCATGTACGACGCCCACACGTTGCCGGTAACCACGGCGTCGCGCCCCTCGGCACTCCCCGCCCCTCGCAGAACCTGACATGCGGTCTCCGGCGCAGGCCCGGCATCCTCGACGATGCGCGAGTAGTGGAACTCGTGGCCGCGCAGCCGCTGTCCCGCCTCGAAGAACGGGTTTTCCCGATCGACCAGCAGCTCGGCATAGCCGTGCCCCTGCGGCGCGGGCCGCAGTTCGACGTCCCACGGAAACACGCCGGCCATGGGGCTCACCCGCCCGGCCTGGCGGATGGCGCGCGCGAGCAGCATCAGGCCCCCGCATTCCGCGTACACCGGCAGGCCGCCTTCGGCGCGGTGACGCAGGTCGTCGAGGAACGACCGGTTCGCGGCAATCGCGGCCGCGTGCGTTTCCGGGAATCCGCCCCCGATGTAGAGCGCGTGGAGCCCGTCGGGCAGCGTGGGCGACGTCAGGCTCGACACCGCCACCAGCGAAGCTCCCGCGGACTCCAGGGCTTCGAGGTTCTCCGGGTAATAGAACGTGAACGCCGAGTCGCGCAGGTAGCCGATCCGGAGTCCGTCGCCTTGCTCGAGGGGCCGCGGCGCATCCGGCGCGTCGGGCGACACCACGGGCGCGGCCTTCGCCAGTCCGACCAGCCGATCGAGGTCCAAGTTCGCACCGACCGAGGCCGCCAGCCTCGCGGCCAGGCCTTCCAGGCCGCCGTGCTCCTCCGGCGGCACGAGGCCCAGGTGCCGCCCGGGCAGGAGCGCGGCATCCGGCAGCCGTGGCAGCACGCCCACGACGGGTACGCCGCACGCGGTCCCCACGGCCTCGCGGATGACCCGCTCGTGCCGCGATCCGCTCACCTGGTTGAGGACCACCCCCGCCAGACGGACCTGCCGGTCCAGCGCCTGGCACCCCAGTACCAGCGCGGCCACGGTACGAGTCACCTTCGTCGCGTTGACGACGAGGATGACCGGCGCCTCGATCGCCTTGGCCAGTTCGGCGGTGCTGTGCGTCCCGCCAGCGTCCACGCCATCGTAGAGGCCGCGGTTGCCTTCGATGACGGCCAGCGTCGCGCCGGCCGCGTGGGTGGTGAACGCGGCGCGGACCTGGTCGACACCCATGAGATAGGTGTCGAGATTGCGCGCCGGCGCGCCCGAGGCCCAGGTCAGCCACGCCGCGTCGATGTAGTCGGGGCCCTTCTTGAAGGCCCGCACGTCCCAGCCCCGCGTCCGGGCCGCCTGCACGAGGGCGAGCGACACGAGCGTCTTGCCCGAATCGCCGCCGAGGCCCGCCACGACCAGGCGTGGAGGCCACGGGCCCGCCGCAGGCGGTGCCAGCGTCACGACGCGGCGACCTCCTCGCGTACCGAGAGCGCGATCTTGTAGAACACGGTCACCATCAGGAAGCCGAGCGCCCAGATCCCGAGCACGATCAGGATCTCCGGCAGCGTCGGCGTGTAGCCCGTGATGGCCCCCAGCGGCGACGGAACGAACCCGCCGACGATGAGGCCGAGCCCCTTGTCGATCCAGAGCGAGGCGAAGACCATCACGCAGGTCGCGGCCAGGATCGTCTCGTTCCGCCGCACCGACGGGACGAGCAGCAGCCCGAGGGACACGACGGCGAGGATGGACGACGTCCACATCCAGGGCGCGAGCGGGGCGTGGCCGTGGAGGCCCACGAACAGGTACTTGAAGTGCTCGGCGTGCTCGGGGATCCCGCTGTAGAGCGCGGTGAACAGCTCGAGCAGGATGAAGAACACGTTGGCCAGCATCGCGTAGGTGACGATGACGCCCAGCTTCTGAACCGGCTCGCGCCCGGCGTCGAAGGACGTCACGCGGCGCAGGACCAGGCACAGCAGGATGAGCAGGGCCGGGCCCGCGGCGAAGGCCGAGGCCAGGAAGCGCGGCGCCAGGATGGCCGTCAGCCAGAACGACCGTCCGGGCAGACCGTTGTACAGGAACGCCGTCACGGTGTGGATGCTGACCGCCCAGGGGATCGAGAGGATGATGACGGGCCGGATCCACTTCGGCGGCGCCACGCGCTTGCGCTCTGCGCTGAGCGTCACGAGCGCGATGGTGGCATTAAGCGCCAGGTACCCGCCGAGCGACACCATGTCCCAGAACATCATGGAGTTGGGCGTCGGGTACAGCATCACGTTCAGCACGCGCATCGGCTGCCCCATGTCCACCACGATGAAGAGCATGCACATCGTGACGGACGCGATGGCCAGGAACTCGCCGAGGATCGTGATTTTGCCGAAGGCGCGGAAGTCGTGGAGGTAGAACGGGAGCACGACCATGACCGCCGAGGCGGCCACGCCCACGAAAAACGTGAACTGCGCGATGTACAGGCCCCAGGTCACGTCACGGCTCAGACCGGTGACGACCAGCCCGGCGTCGAGCTGCCGGAGGTAGGCCACGAAGGCCACCGCCATGACCGCGAGCAGGCCGAGCACCCACGTCCAGTAGCGCCGGCCGCCGACGACCGCTTTCTCGAACATGAACATGGCCGTTCCTCAGACGATGTAGTAGACCGCGGGGCCGGTCCCCAGTTCAGCCTTGCGGCGCAACGCCAGCCGAGACCGGAGCAGCGCGCGCACCTCGGAGGCCGGATCCTGCAGGTCCCCGAAGACGATCGCCTTGTCGGGGCAGGCCTCGACGCAGGCGGGCAGCTGGTTCTTGGCCAGACGTTCCTCGCAGAACGTGCACTTCTCCACGACGCCCTTCGACCGGGTCGGGAAGTCGGGTGTGATCCGGCCGATCGCCGGCCGCGGGTCGCTCCAGTTGAAGCTGCGCGAGCCGTACGGGCACCCGGCCATGCAGTAGCGGCACCCGATGCAGCGGTGCCAGTCCATCATGACGATGCCGTCCTCGCGTCTCCACGTGGCCTGCGTCGGGCACACGCGGACGCAGGGCGGGTTGTCGCACTGGTTGCACAGCACCATGACCGGCTTGCCGTGCAGTTCTTCCGGCGGGTGCTCGGATTCGAGGAACGGAAAAGCCGCCTCGAACTTCTCCTTCCAGATCCACTTCACCTCGTGCTTCGGATCGGGAATCGACGGCACGTTGTGGATGACGTGGCAGGCCTCCAGGCACTTCGTGCAGTCGCCCGCCGAAAGGCACTTGCGGGGGTCGATGACCATCGCCCAGCGCCGCCCGGAGGACACCGCCTGCGTCTCGCTCACCGCCTCGAATCCGAGGGCGTCGAGGGTCGCCTTGCTGGCGAGGGCCAGCGTCGTCAGTCCGGCGGCCCCCAGGAATCCGCGTCTGGTGATGCTCATGGCCGGCTCCCCCTGAGCGCCGACGGGTCGACGTGGCAGTCCCAGCAGTACGGCGTGACCCCGGCGTAGTTGTGACAGCGGTCGCAGAACTCCGCCTTGTTGTCGTGGCACTTGAGGCACGTCGCGGTGAGGCTCTTGGTGTACGTCCGGCCGTCGGCCGCCACGAAGTTCCGGTCGTAGCGCCGCACCACGTCGTCGCGCCAGGTGATCAGCAGATCCATGTGCGAGGCGCGCATGTAGTCGAGGTCCATCACGCAGGCCCGCTCGTTGGCGGGCAGCTTGACCTCGGGTGCCCGCGGCGGGGCGCCCGACGCGCTCGCGTACCAGAACGGGGAGGTCATCAGGGCCAGGAAAACGACCAGGGCCCCGACGATCACGTAGCGATCACGCATGAGCGGCCTCCTCCCGGAACTGGGCCAGCGGCTCGCCGCGCAGGTCGGTGGTCCGCTCGCGCTCGCCCTTCATCACGATCGCGTTCCCCACGAATTCGTGGATGCCGGCCACCTCCACGCCGGGCGACCAGTATTCGAGGAGCGGCGGCAGCGTCGCCTTGTCGATGGCGCAGATGCAGGCGAGGACGTTGACGCCGTGGCGGTCGCGGACGTACCGCACCGCGTTGGCGCGGGGGAAGCCGCCGCGCAGCCGCATCTCGAGGTTCTCGTCCGTCCCCAGGCCGGATCCGCTCCCGCAGCAGAAGGTCTGCTCGCGGATCGTGTTCTCAGGCATCTCGTGGAACGAGCGGCACACGTGGCGGATGACGTACCGCGGCTCCTCGAGCAGGCCCATCGCGCGCGACGGGTTGCACGAATCGTGGAACGTCACCTTCCAGTGGTCGTTGCGCGACGGATCGAGCCTGAGCTTGCCGTGTCTGATGAGGTCCGACGTGAACTCGCAGATGTGCACCATCTTCGTCGACGCCGCGTGATCGAACCGCGTGCCGGTGACGGGCGAGACCGGTACCTGGAGGAAGTCGGCCGGGCCGTTCATCGTGTCCATGTACTGGTGCAGGACGCGCCACATGTGCCCGCACTCGGTGCCGAGAATCCACTTCACGCCCAGCCGCTTCGCCTCGGCGTAGATCTTCGCGTTCAGCCGCTTGATCATCTCGTGGGAGGTGAACAGCCCGAAGTTGCCGCCTTCCGAGGCGTAGGCGCTGAACGTGTAGTCGAGGCCGATCTCGTGGAAGAGGGTCAGGTACCCCAGCAGCGTGTAGTAGTGCGGCGAGGCGAAGTAGTCGGCCGAGGGCATCACCACGAGGATCTCGGCGCCCTTGCGGTTGATCGGCGCCTCCACCCGGACCCCGGTGATCTCCTCGAGCTCGTCGACCGCGAAGTCGATGCTGTCCTTGAAGCCGTGCGGCTGGATCCCGAGGTGGTTGCCCGTGCGGAAGCAGTTCGCCACGGGCTCCATCACCCAGTTGATATTGCAGCCGACGAGGTTCAGCAGCTCGCGCCCGATCATCGTCACTTCGGCGGTGTCGATGCCGTACGGACAGAAGACCGAGCACCGGCGGCACTCCGTGCACTGGTAGAAGTAGTAGAACCACTCCTTCAGCACGTCGACGGTGAGGTCGCGCGCCCCGACGGCGGGTCCGAACAGCTTCCCGGCGGTCGTGAAGTAGCGCCGGTACACGGACCGGAGCAGTTCCGCGCGCAGGACGGGCATGTTCTTCGGATCGCCCGAGCCCAGGTAGAAATGGCACTTGTCGGCGCACGCCCCGCAGCGCACGCAGATGTCCATGAAGAGGCGGAACGAGCGGAACCGCTCAAGCCGCTCCTTCATGCCCGTGAGGATGATCTGCTGCCAGTCGGGCGGCAGCTTCCAGTCCGCGTCGAAGGGCTGCCACTCGCGCGGGTTCGGCATGTCGAGATACTGGAGGTTCTTCGGCAGGGCGCTGTAGCAGAACGTGCCCTTCCGGAACTCCACGTGCGGTTCGAGCCAGTCAGCCCGCTTGGGCCGGAACTCGACCCTGGTCAGCGTCTCCGGGCTCGGCGTCTGTTCGGACATGAGGCTACGTCCTCTCGACGGGAAGGCCGGCGGCCTTCAGCTTGTCGCGGAACTCGTCCTCCCACTCCTCGTAGGTGTGGACCTTGACCGGGTAGTTCCACGGGTTCACGTGCCGGCGCATCCGGTTCGTGTTCGCCAGGTTGCGGGTCGGGCTCAGGAACACGCCCGCCATGTGCATCAGCTTGCTGAACGGGAAGTACGCGAGCAGCACGCTGAGCAGGAAGAGGTGGACCAGCAGCAGCGGGCCGGCGCCCTCGGGCACGACCGGTGAGAAGGTCACCAGCCCCATCGCCAGTTCCTTCGCCGCCACCACGTCCTGCCGGATGAAGTACCGCATCAGCACGCCCGATCCCGCGAGGCCGATGATCAGATACAGCGCGAAGTAGTCCTGGAAGAGCGACAGGAATCTGACCTGCGCGTCGGCGAACCGGCGGACGAGCAGGTACCCGAGCGCGACCAGAATCGCGACGTCGGTCGCGTAGAGCACCGGCGCGCCGACTTGGAAGAACCCGTCCACGGCCGCCAGCACGCCGACGAACGCCGGGGCCGGCTCGGTGAAGAACCGCAGGTGCCGCAGCAGGACGATCAGGAACGACCAGTGGAAGGCCAGCGCCGCGATCCACAGCCACTTCTCCTCGCCGTAGACCAGTCGGGCCGGACCGGGCGTCGGATCGGCGGGGCCGTGATGATCGCCGTGCGCGTCGCCGACGCGCTCGGTGGTCATGGCGGCCTTCGTGTTGCGGAACAGGGAGCGGAACAGCAGGACCTCGAGGGCCATGCGGCCGATGACCCCGGCCTTCGTCCAGGGGCTCTCGAGCCGGGCGGACTTGATCCAGGGCAGCGAACGCTGCTGGCCGCAGGTGGTCGTGATCCGGAAGGGCACCGGCACCCGCGCCCAGGCCAGAACCTTGGCGGCGATGCCGGCGAGAAAGATCAGGATCGCCAGGCCCGGGAGGGCGATGGCGAACACCCAGCGGAGCGCGTCGACCGACCCGCCCACCCAGGCGGCGCCGATGAGCAGCAGGACGACGATGAGAGAGACCAAGGCGTTCATGCGGAATTGCCTCGGGGGGCCTGAAGCGCGTCGGCGCGGCGCACTGCCCGCGCCCTCACGCGTTCGGGGACGAAGTCTCGCCGGCGCGCCGCGCGCGCGCCGATCTCCCGGATCTGTTCGCGGCAGGCGCCGAGCGAGGCCTCCGCGAGATGGGCGAGCTCGCCGAGTCGGGCCTCGACGAGATCGCAGGCGGCGCGGTCGCCCGCCGCCGCCGCACGCACGGCATCGCGGGCCAGGGCGACGAACGCCACGGCCTCCGCCGCGGTGAAGTCCTGCACCGCACGGACCCGCACGACGGAATCGACCGCCGCGGCCACCCGCGTGCGGTCGAACCCGCCGAGCAGCTCCTCGGCCAGCGTCTCGAACGCCGCGCGGAACGTGGACCCGACCGGGTTCCGGAACGGGTCACGCTCCTCGCGCAGAAAGCGTCCGGTCTGGTCCGGATAGGTCCGGAGCGTGCCCGCGAGCCATGCCTGGACGAAGCGCCGGCGCAACTCGGCCGGCCCCTGCTCCCACGACATCAGCCTGACCTCGTGCGGGTGCGGCGGCCGGGCCGCCGCGACCGGAACGTCGCCTTACACGCAGCCAGTCGGCTTCGGCAGCCCGGCGAGCTTGCACGCGCCCTTGGCCGGCCCGGACGGGAACAGCGCGTAGATCTCGTTCAGCTTGAACCCGGTCTCCTTGCAGAGCTTCCGGATCATCGGGGCGATCCCGAACTGCAGGTAGTAGTTCCGCAGGTAGTTGATGACCTTCCAGTGATCGTCGGTCAGCGTGTCGACGCCCTCGGTCGTGGCGAAGTCTTTCGCGACGTTCTCGTTCCAGACCTCGGGGTTCTCCAGGAACCCGTCTTCGTCGACGTCGTACTTGTTGCCATTCAGTTCGATGGTTGGCACGTTGGCTTCCTTTCGTCAGTAACGCCGCCCGTCGGGCGCTACACCAGTTCGATATATCCGCACGGACACTCTTCCGCGCACTTCTTGCAGCCGTTGCACAACTCGAGCTTGATCTTGTAGTGCTCGCCCTTCGGCAGCTTCACGAAGCAGCTGTTGGTGCAGTACATCCAGCAGGTCTCGCAGTCCATGCACAGGCCGCAGGACATGCAGCGCTTGGCCTCGTCCATCGCCTCGGCCTCGCCGAGCCCGAACTCGATCTCGGTCTCCGGCTGCCGCTCGACGACGGGCACGTGCGCCCGTTCGTGACGCGAGCTCTCCTTGTACCAGCCGACCTTCATCTTGTCGGGCTTCACCGTCGGCGGCACGGCCGGCGATTCCAGCGGCGTGCCGCGCAGGTGGGCATCGATGGCCTCGGCCGCGAACCGGCCCTGCCCGATGGCGATGGTCACCAAGCCCAGGTTCAGGTCGTCGCCGCCGGCGTAGACGCCTTCGGTCGCGGTCCGCCCCCAGGTGTCCGCCTTGACCCAGTCCTTGCCTTCGTGCAGACCCGGCAGGGGGCCGAAGTCCGGTTCCTGGCTGATGGCCGCGATGATGGTCGTCGCCGGCAGGTCGTACTCCGACCCGGCGCGCGGTACCGGGCGCGGCCGCCCCGACCGATCCGGTTCGCCCAGATCCATGCGGATGCAGCGCATCCCGACCGCGAATCCGTCCTTCACCAGAATCTCGACCGGCGCCGCCAGGAACTCGATCTGGACGCCCTCTTCGAGCGCCCCTTCGATCTCCGGCTTGATCGCCGGCATCTCCGCCCGGGTCCGGCGGTAGAGGATCGTGACCTCGGCGCCCAGCCGCTTGCTGACGCGCGCCGCGTCGATGGCCGTGTCGCCGCCGCCGATGACGATCACGCGCGCGCCAACTGGAACCTCCTCGCCGCTGTTCACGCGGTTCAGGAATTCCGTGCCGGTGAACACGTTGGGCGCGTCCTCGCCGGGCACGCCGAGACGGAGCCCCTTGTGGGCGCCGATGCCGACGAACACCGCCTTGTAGCGATCGCGCAGAGCGTCGAACCCGATGTCTCGGCCGACGACCGTGTTGCATTGCAGGTCGACGCCGAGGTCGAGAATCCGCTGGATCTCCGCATCCAGCACGCCGGCCGGCAGCCGATACCGCGGAATACCGTAGCGCAGCATCCCGCCGGGCTTGGCGAAGGCCTCGAACACGGTCACGGGGTAGCCGCGGCGCGCGAGATGGTACGCGCAGGACAGTCCCGCGGGCCCGGCGCCGACGACGGCGATCGGGTCGTCACGGCGCTCGTCGGACAGGCGCCTGAGCGCGAGCCGCTTCTCGAGGCCGAAATCGCCCACGAAGCGCTCCAGGGCGTTGATGGCCACGGCGCCTTCCTTGGCGCTGCGGTTGCAGCCATCCTCGCAGGGGTGCGGGCAGACGCGGCCGCAGACGGCGGGGAACGGGTTGCGCTCGGTGATGATCTCCCAGGCCATCGTGTAGGCCTGCTCGGGCGTGCGCCCGTACGCTTCGGCCTGGGCGATGGTGGTGATCCAGCCGCGAACGTCCGTACCGCCCGGACAGGTCCCCATGCACGGCGCGGTCTTCGGGGCGTATCGCGGACGCAGCGGGCTGATCTCACCGCCGGCCTGCCCTCCCGCCTTGATGACCGGCTTCTTGACCTCCTTGAACAGCGCCATGACTCGACTCCGATACACGTAAGGTGCGGACGCCGGGCCGAGTGCCGCGCCCGGCGTCGTCAGTTGAGACGGGCCGGCGCCGCGCGCCCGCCCGTGGCCGCAACCGGCCGCCGCCTACTCGGGCGCGGCGCCTTCCTTGTGGGGCAGCGTGATGTAGCTGCCGCCGAAATAGCTGTAGACGCAGCGGCCGGAATCCATCAGGGTGCGGATCGCGGCCTTGCAGTCGTCCTTGGTGCAGTCGGGGTACTTGGCGATCATCGCCTTGGTGAGGTCCCCGGCCTTGAGGTTCTTCTTGCCCATGGTCTCTGAGACCATCTGGAACATCTCTTCCGCCAGCGCTTCGACGGTGACTGGCATGGCGTCCTCCTGGCAGTCCTGGCCCGGAGGGCCCCCTGGCGGGGCCCTCCGGGCGAAGGACTAGAAGCGGATGTGCGTCGAGCGGGCGTAGGTCGTGCCCGCGTGCTTGAAATCGTCCAGGTGATAGCGCGTGAACGGGATGCCGGTCAGCTCGAAGAAGCGCGGCCATCCGATGCGCTCGATCCACTCGCCCATGCGCTCGTACTTCTTCGCGTTCGCCGCGTAGACGTTCACGATGTTGACCACCGCGTCGACGACCTCGGGCCACCGCGGCGGGTTGTTCGGAATGAACGGGATGGCGAGCTTCGAGAACTTCGGCGCGCTGCGGGCGTTGCTGACCTTGCCGCCGACCCAGATCGAGATGCCGTCGTTCTCGGGGTCGTTCAGGGGCATCGACGGGCACACGGTGTAGCAGTTGCCGCAGAACATGCACTGCTCTTCCACGACCTCGACGGACGATTTCTCGTTGACCGTCGCCGGACGGATCGCGCCCGTCGGGCACGAGGCGATGAGCGTGGGGATCTCGCACGTCTTCGGCAGCATGTCGTGGTTGATCTTCGGCACCCGCCGGTGGACGCCGAGAATCGCGATGTCCGAGCAGTGCACGGCGCCGCACATGTTGAGGCAGCAGGCCAGCGCCACGCGGAGCTTGGCGGGCAGGTTCTCGTTGGTGAACCGATCGATGAGGGCGTCCATGACCGCCTTCACGATGCCCGACGCGTCGGTCGCCGACGAGTGGCAGTGCACCCACCCCTGGGTGTGCACGATGTTGCTGATGGCGTTGTTCGTGCCGCCGACCGGGAAGCCCTGCGCGATGAGCTCCTGCTTGAGCGGCTCGATGTTCTTCTGGTCGGTGGTCAGGAACTCGACGTTGTTCCGGCTCGTGAACCGCAGGTGCCCGCCGCAGTACTTGTCCGCCAGGTCGGCGAACATCCGCAGCGTGGTCACGCTGAGGAGGCGGGGCGATCCCGCCCGGACGCTGTACAGCCGGTCGCCCGACTCGGCCACGTGGCAGAGGATGCCCGGGGCGATGTTCTCGTGGTACTTCCACTTCCCGTAGTTCTGCTTGATGACGGGCGGGAGGAACTTCTCGAAGTGCGGGGGCCCGATATCCGTGATCCGCTTGACCGGTGCTGTTGCCATGGTTGTTCTCCTCGCTGATCTCGGGGCCCGCTACGCGCCGCCCTCGTCCTTCTGGAAGAAGATGTAGGGGTTGTCTCTGGGTGCGGTCACCATCTCGGGCGTGGGTTCGAGCCCGATGGCGTCGAGGAAGTTGGCCAGGCCCACGCGCTGGATCAGTTCGCCCACGCGCTCACGGTTCTTGCCGTACTCGTCCCAGAACTCCCACACCCGCGAGATGAGTTCCTTGAGGGTGTCCATCAACTCGTCGGCCGGCACGAACGGCACCAGCACCGACGACAGCAGCGCGCCCTGGACGATGGGCGCCTTCGACCCGATGAGCAGCGTGGCGCCGCGCTCCTTGCCGGGCCTGAGGGCCTTCGGCATCACGTTGATGCAGTGCATGCAGCGGACGCACTCGCGATTGACGATGCTCAGCGTCTTCCCGTCCCACGACATGCAGCGCGTCGGGCAGCGATCGCACACGTCCTTCTGGATGTCGAGGCCGGCCGCCGCGTACGCCGATACCTCGGCGTCGTCCTGCTGGATGTCATCCTTCCAGGTGCCGATGACCGACAGGTCGGCGCGGGCGATCGACGCGACGCAGTCGTTCGGGCAGCCGGCGCACTTGATCTTGAACTTGTACGGGAACGGCGGCCGGTGCAGTTCGTCCTGGTACTCGTGGGTCAGGTCGTTGCAGAGGTTCAGCGTGTCGTAGCACGCCCACTCGCACCGGGCCGGGCCCGCGCAGGCCGACGGCGTCCGCATGCACGATCCGGATCCGCCGAGGTCGAAGCCGGCCTCGGTGAGCTCCTTGAACGTCGGCTCCAGTTCGTCGGTCTTCGTGCCGAGGAAGATGATGTCGCCCGTGGACCCGTGCATGTTCGTCAGGCCGGACCCGTGGCGGTCCCAGATGTCGCAGAGCGTCCGGATGGCGTCACTCGTGTAGAACCAGCCGGTGGGCTGGTTGACGCGCATGGTGTGGAAGTGCGCCACGTTCGGGAACTTCTCGGGCAGATCGCTGTACCGCCCGATGACGCCGCCGCCGTATCCCAGCACGCCGACGATGCCCCCGTGCTTCCAGTGCCCGACCTTCTCCTGGTAGGACTGCTCGAGCTGTCCGAGCAGGTCGGTGCAGACGGGGCTCTTCTCCTCCGCCCGCTTGATCTCCCGGACGAAGCTCGGCCACGGTCCGCTTTCGAGCTCGTCGAGCAGCGGTGTCTTGATTTTCTCGTCCGCCATCATGTCCTCCTATCGACGGGATAGGCCGCGCCGCTCCACCAGCGTGCCGCGCCTGAACCAGCCCCGGCCTTGAGGGCCGGTCTCCTTCACAGTCACTTCCTGCCTGCCGCCGCCATGGCCACCGTCCGATAGGCCACGTGGGCGAACTTCGTATAGGGGGCACTGACAAAGAGCGCAAAGATCAGCACGAGGTGCACGAAGTAGAACACGTACATCCACGGCACCGACTGCGCCAGCCTCAGGAACTGGATGAGCGCGCCTGTGCCGATCACGCCCGCCATCGTCCAGCCGAAGAACCAGTCGAAGTACGTGCTGGACGCGCGCGTCACCGGGTCGCGGATGCGCTGGGCCAACATCAGCACGATGCCGACCACGGCCACCGCCCCGCTGAGGTTCCCGAGAATCTTCAGGATGTTCGCCTGGGCAAGCGGCGTCGTCATCACGCCGAACATCGTGCCGAAGCCCACGATCGTGCTGATCGTGGCCAGACCGATGAACCCCCAGAACATCGTCAGGTGCGCGACGTAGCGGTTGCGTTCGTGCCCGCATTTCGCGAACCGGCTGTGGGTCATGATGTCGATGGCCGCCGGCACGAGGCCGGCCAGGATGGGCGCGGTGGCCCCCGACGCGCGCAGCGCCTTCACGAATCGCACGAGCCCGCCCGCGAAAGCGATGAGGATCAGACCCGACAGCGAGAAGAAGAACACCTCGATCAGCCACAGCGGGTACATGTGCGCGAACTCGTGCTCGCCCTCGACCGCCAGCCCCTGGCCCATCGGACCGACGAGGGCCAGCAGCGCGAAGACGATGGAGCCCGTCACGAGCAGCGTGGCCAGGCCGGCCGGTCCAGCCAGCAGCCTGCCCAGGAACCCCGGGAACGCGAAGTACTTGACCGCCTCGCTGCGGAGCGCCCCGAAGACGTCGCCGGGCCTTGCGCCCCTCGGGCAGCGAGTCGAGCAGTCGCCGCAGTTGTGGCACAGCCAGATGGCCGGATCGCCCATCAGCTGGTCTTTGAGGCCCCACTGGGCCTGGATCATCTGACGGCGGGGAAACGGCGCGTCGTCCGGTGAGAGCGTGCAGACCACCGAGCACGTCGCGCACTGGTAGCACTTCTTGAGATCCCCGCCCCCGTGACGGACGACGCTCTTGACGAAGTCGACATCCGGTTTGAGGAGAACGGCGTCAGACATGGCAGAAACTCTCCCTAGAACCCCTTGTACGGGTTCGGTCCCAGCTCCCGGATCCGCTCCATGAACCCGTCGATGAGCGCCGGCAGCTTGCCGTACTCGTTGATGGCAAGCTGCGTGAGCTGGATGCGCTCGGACTCGAGCTGAAGGCGCTGCAGCGTCTCCTTCACGTTCTCGAGCCGGCGATTGGCCAGTTCGCTGCCCTGGACGAAGTGGCACTGATAGTCGTCGCCGTACTTGCAGCCGACGAGCATCACGCCGTCGAACCCGCCGGACAGCGCGTCGGCAATCCAGACGATGTTGAGCGAGCCCAGGCACCGGAGCGGCACGATCCGCACGCTCGGGTCGTAGTGCACGCGGTTGAGGCCCGCGACGTCCAGGGCCGGGTAGGCGTCGTTCTCGCACATGAAGACCAGGACGCGCGGCTTCTCCTCGTCCTCGTCCGGGACCTCGATGGCCTTGATCATCGAGGCGATCATGTCGACCGAGTAGTTCTTGAAGGAGATGATGCGCTCGGGACACGCTCCCATGCAGACGCCGCAGCGGCGGCAGCGGTAGGCGTTGAGCTGCGGCGTCCCCTTGACGTCTTCGTCCAGCGTGCCGAACGGACATTCCTCCGTGCAGCGCTTGCACTGCGTGCATCGCTGCAGGAAGAACGACGGGAAGGACAGGTCGCCGGCCCGCGGGTGCACCGCGGCCCCCTGCGTGGCCAGCGCCACGCTCTGGATGGCCTTCAGCGCGGCGCCCGCCGCATCGTCCTCCGCGTGCGCGCCGTCCATCGGCGCCCGGACGGCGCCGGCCGCGTAGATGGCGGTGCGCCTCGTCTCGTACGGGAAGCACACGAAGTGCGAGTCGGGGAACCCGTAGCGGTGCACCGGCAGATCCGGTCCCTGGCGGTAGGTCAGGTGGAGGATCTCCGTGCCCTCGTGATGCGCGAGGTCCTCGATCTTCTTCCGGGCATCGGCCTTCTGCGGTTCCGTGGCCTCGGCGCGCGCCAGCGTGGCGCGGGCGTCCTTGACGGCGCGGATGGCCGTGCCGTCGGCGGAATTGGGCACCATGCCCGTGGCCAGCACGACCAGATCCGCGTCGATGCGCACGTCGCCGCCCACGAGCGCGTCCCGGACATCGACCTGCAGGCCGCCGCCGGCCGCCGGCGTGACGCCGGCCACCTCGCCCTTCGTCAGGAAGGTCAGCGGGTGATCCTGCGCCGCGCGGTAGAACCGCTCGTACTGGCCCGGCGTGCGCATGTCCTTGTAGACGATGAAGACCGCCGCGTCCGGATCCTGCTCGTGAATCATCGTCGCGTGCTTCAGCGTCGCCATGCAGCAGACCGAAGAGCAGTACGGCAGGTGCTGCTCGTCCCGCGATCCGGCGCACTGCACGAAGAGCACGCTCTTGACGGGCCTGCCGTCCGACGGCCGCACGATGGGACCGGCGGACGCCATCCGCTCGAACTCAACGTTCGTGACCACATCCGCGCTGGCCCCGTACCCGAGGTGGCCGAGCCTGGTGGCGTCGTACGGCTTCCAGCCCGTCGCCAGGACGATCGCGCCCACGCGCGTGGCGACCTCGCCGGAAGCCGTCGCGATCTTGACGTCGAACATCCCGGGCTGACCTGAGGTTTCGAGGATCGACGCCGAGGTGAGCACCTGAATCTTCGGGTGGTAGCTCACCTGCTGGATCTTCTCGGCGACGCCGTCGTTCTGCAGCGTCGTGTAGGGCGGCGCCGTCGGGAACCGCTTCTTCAGCGTGGCCACGAAGCCGCCGAGCGCCGGCGCCTTTTCGACCAGGACGACGTCGTAGCCGGCCGCCGCGGCCTCGAGCGCGGCGGTCAGGCCCGCCACGCCGCCGCCGACGACGAGCAGCTTCGTCGAGATCTCGTCGTGCTGGGGGTCGAGCGGCTCGCTCTTCTGGGCCTTGACGATGCCCATGCGGACGTAGTCCTCCGCCAGCATCTGGGTGTCTTCGTCGTTCGGCGGATGACACCAGATGACGTGCTCACGGAGGTTCACGCGCTCGAGCACCATCCGCGGGTCGAAGGCGAACGCCTCGGTCTTCACGCGGGGCGAGCAGGCGGCGATCACGACGCCGTCGACGGCGCCGGATGCGATGTCCTTGCGGATCAGCTCGACGCCCTCGGAACCGCACAGGAACGGATGGACCTCGCAGCGCGGCACCTTGTACTGGCCGGTGGCGACCTTGACGAGCTTGCCGACGTCGACCGACTGTCCGATGCCGCACCCGCTGCAGATGTAGACGCCCGGCTGATTAGCCATGGTGAGCGCTCCTCACGACGGCCTGGAGTGCCTTCAGCGCGGCCCCGGTGGCGTCCTGCACCGTGGCCGACACTTCTTCGGGCCGCACGACGCAGCCGGCACCGACGAACCCGGTGCGGCCGTTCCCGCGGGCCACGAATCCGAACTCATCGAGGGCGAAGCTCTTGGGCAGCCCGGCGGTCTGGGGCACGATGCCCGTCGCCAGCACGACCATGCCGACCCGCTGCGTGATCTTCTTTCCGCTCTGCACGTCCTCGGCCGTCACGATGAGGTCGTGCGTCGCGGGATCCTCGTCAACCTGCCCGACCTTGCCCTTCATCAGCGCGAGCTTCGGGTCCGCCGCCACCTTGACGTGGAAGTCCTCGAGGCGGCCCGGCGTGCGGATGTCGATGTAGAAGACGGTGATCGGCAGGTCCGGATACAGGTCGCGCAGGTAGGTGGCCTGCTTGAGCGATGCCGCGCAGCAGACCGCCGAGCAGTACGGCAGGTGGTTCTCGTCGCGCGAGCCGGCGCACTGCACGAACGCGACCGACGCCGGCGGCGCGCCGTCCGACGGCCGCAGGATGCGCCCGGCCGTCGGCCCGTCCGGCGCGGCCAGCCGCTCCATCATGACGTTGGTGACCACGTTGGGGAACTTCTTGAAGCCCAGGTTGTCGAGTTTCGTGGCGTCGTAGGGCGCCCAGCCCGTCGCGGCCACGGCCGCCGCGACCTTGACCGTGCGCGTCGCGGGCTTCTGGGCGAGGTCGATCGCGTGGTACGTGCAGGCGTCCTGGCAGGCCGTGCAGCCGTTCTTGCACGCGGCGCGGTCGATGACGTAGGCGGCCGGGAACGCCATCTTGTGCGGCAGGTACGCGGCCTTGGTCGTGCCCAGGCCCAGGTTGAATTCGTCGGACCGCTCGGCAGGACAGACCCTGGCGCACTCGTCGCAAAGCGTGCACGCGTCGGTGACGAAGCGGGGCGCCATCGCAATGACGGCCTCGATGTCGCCGGGCGATCCGCTCAGGCTCTGGACCGTCGCCTGGGTCAGCACCTCGATCCGCGGGTTGTTCTTGATCCGCCTGAAGTTGATCTCCAGCCCGCACCCGGGCGGGCAGAGCTTCGGGAAGTACTTGAAGCTGCGCGCGACGCGCCCGCCGAGGTACGGCAGCGACTCGACCAGGATGACCTCACAGCCGGCCTCGGCGGCCTCGATGGCTGTGGTCACCCCGGCCATGCCGCCCCCGATCACCAGGATGGGCTTGCCGCCGGATTCTCGAACCTGCGTGTTGGTCATCGTCACCGCCTGCGGGGTCCTCGACCCCCTACCGGCCTGCCGCGGCCATGGCCTGGCGCTTGGCCTCCATGACGGCCGGCTTGACTTTCATGCTCTTCTCGCCGAACAGCGCGAAGCGGAGCCACTGCATCGCGAACTCGAGCAGTTCCTCGTCGTTGGTGCGCATGGCCTCGGCGCGCGCGTCGTCCACGACGAAGGTCTCCAGGAACCGGCTCTCGAATACGAACCGCCTGAAGCGGTCGAGATCGAAGCAGGCCATGTGGAACATCTCCATCTGCGCGGGCGTGAGGCCCTCGGTCTTGTCCCAGAACTCGTGCAGCATGAGCGCCTTGAACGAGGCGCCGTTCATCTCGTATTCCTCGATCCCCTGGTTGGCCAGCCACTCGCGGACGGTGAACTCACGCCCCTGGCCGTGCCCGTCGCATAGGGTCTCGCGAAGCAGAAAGTAGAACGTCCGATCGTCCGGGGTGGCCTGGCGCGGCTCGGCCACGCCCAGCGGGTACATCCGGCAGGCCCACGGACGGTCCCGATAGATCGAACAGCCCTCCGATCCGACGAAGGTGCAGGCTTTCGACGCGTCGTCCATCTTCAGCAGTACGACCGGAAACTTCTGGTCTTTCGTGAACGGCGAGATGGTGTGCCGTCGGAGGAACTCGGACGAGTCGAGGCCGCAGGCCCGCTTCATCCGCAGGATGTCGTACGGGGTCAGGACGATGGACACGTCGGCGCAGCAGCGCGTGAAGCACGGCAGGCCCCGATGGCAGGTGAAGGTGAACCGATCGTCAGGGGTCAGCCGTGGAAGCTCGTGCAGGATCTGGGACTGGACGGACTGGTCGGTCGACATGGTCAGGGAGCCTCATCGGCCAGGATGCCGCTCCTGAGCGCATCCCGGGACCAGACAGGAAGGGGCCCGGTCTCGCCCGTCGTGGGATCGAGCCGGTAGCGGTACGAGGCGTGCGCGTTGAACTGGTCCTGCATCCAGGCCCAGCCGCGCACGTAGTAGGGGCACTCGTCGTTGAAGCAGACGTACTGGAAATCCCCGTCCCAGGACGCCATCGGCGGGTTCTGCCAACGCGTCAGGGAAGACTGGCAATGGGGGCAGATGGGTATTCCAGCAGTCATGCGGAACCTCGAGGACGGGCGGGGCCTGGCGGACGGTCGAGCACCGGAGGAGGCCCCCGCCCCCGCGCGGGGGCCTCCCCGGTCGTTCATCCCGATCAGCCGCCCAGGAGCTCGTGGTCCTTGGGCTGCGGGTAGATGTGCAGGATCGGCCGCTTGATCATCTCCCACTTGTTGGCGTTCGGGTCGAACCGGCAGTTGGCGAAGACCAGCCAGTTCTCCTGGTCGATCGCCGGTTTGTCGGCGCGGTAGTAGTACCCCGGCCAGCGCGTCTCCTCACGGAACAGCATCGTGCGGACGTGCGCCTCGGCCTGCCACATGCGGTGGACGTTCTCCCAGCAACGCATCAGCTCGTGGTGGTTCTCTGCGCCCAGCTTGGCGGAGTCCTCACGCAGGAAGTCGAGCAGTTCGAGTGCCCGCTTGAGCTGCGCGTTGTTCGTCGAGAAGCCCGAGCTGACGCCCCCGGCGTACTCGTCCATCAGCTTCTGGAGGCGGAACATGAACATCCGCGGCTTGATGTAGTTCGGGTTGACGTCCGTGTCGGTCGTCGCCCCCTTGAACTGCTGGAAGGTGTCGAGCGGCTTGAGGATCTCCGCCTTCAGGGCATCGACGGCCGCCTGGTCCACCTTCGGCATCGTGTTGTTCTCGACGACGAACTTCACGGCAGCCTTGGCGGCGATGCGGCCCTCGGCGTGCGAGCCGGACGAGAACTTGTGGCTCGAGGCGCCCGACGCGTCACCCGCGCAGAACAGGCCGGCGACCGTCGACATGTTGGCGTGACCCCAGAAGTAGTCCTTCTTGGTGTCGGCGGTCTGCAGGTCCTCGGGACCGCTGACCCAGGCGCCGGAGGCGCCGGAGTGCGAGCCGATGAAGTACGGCTCGGCGGCCGCGATCTCGGAGCTCTTCTCCTCGGGCTGGACGTTCGTGGCGGCCCAGAGGATGGCCTGGGAGATGGTCATGTCGAGGAAGTCTTCCCACGCCTCGGACTCCAGCTCCTTCATCTTCTTCTTGTAGGCCTTCTCGTCGTCCTTGTAGGTGTCGGCGATCTTCTGGATGGCCTCTTCGGTCCTCATGAAGATCGGGCCCTTGCCCTCCTGGACGTCGAGCATGCCGAGGTAGTTGCGCAGATTGGCCGGGATCGGCTTCACGCGGCCGTACGGCCCCCACTTCTCGAGCTCGCTCTTGCGCTCGACCATGTACTCGCCGCCCATGGCGTTGGTCGCGCGCGACTTGAAGAGCAGGAACCACGCCCCGACCGGGCCGTACGCGTCCTTGAAGCGGACCGGGATGAAGCGGACTTCCTGGCAGGTCATCTCGGCGCCGGCCTTCAGGGTGAAGTAGGCCGAGGAGCCGGAGTTCCATGGCGGATACCAGGCGCGGCCGAGGCCCTCACCTGAGCTGCGCGGCTTGAACACGTGCACGGCGCCGCCCATGGCCACCAGGGTGGCCTTCGCCTTGAACACGTAGAACTTGTCCTCGCGGACCGAGAAGCCGACGGCCCCGGCCACGCGATCGCCGTCCATGATCGGGCCGACGATGAAGACGCGCTCATAGATCTCGCCCACGCCGCTCTGGAGCAGGGCGTTCTTGGCGGCCTCGGCCACGACGACCTTGTACGACTCGCCGTTGATCATGAGCTGCCAGCGGCCCTCGTGCACGTACCCGCCGTTCTCGTCCTTCCAGATCGGCAGGCCCCACTTCTCGAACAGGTGCACGGTGGAGTCGACGTGGCGGGCGATGTTCGCGACCAGGTCCTCGCGGGTCACCCCCATCAGGTCGTTGCGCACGTAATCGACGTAGTCCTTGACGGTGTTCTTGCCGTCCTTCAGGCCCACGTACTGGTTGATGGCCGAGAGGCCCATCGCCACCGCGCCCGAGCGGTCGACCGCGGCCTTGTCGACCAGGGTCACCTTGATGCCGTTCTGCTTGGCCCAGTACGCCGCTTCCACTGCCGCGCCGCAGGCGGCCATGCCGCCGCCGAGGATCAGCAGGTCGGTTTCTACAACAACAGTTTCGAAGTTCGCCATGTGCGGTTCCTCCCCTTCCTACTTCTTGAGGGTGTAGATTTCGGGCAGGCCGGCCGACTCCGGCTCGGTGAACAGGACCGGGCTGTTCAGGTCCGTGTTCGTGGCCCATCCGCCATCGGGAACAGCCTTGCCTTCGGCGGTCGTCCGAATGGGGAACTTGAAACGCTTGACGCTGCCGTTGCGGAACTTGACCGTCCACATGATGGAGTCGGTGGAGCGCAGCGGCGTGCATCCTGCCCCCATCGGCACGAAGTCCGCGTACCCGCGCACCTCGACGGCCTGCGTGGGGCAGATCTTCACGCAGTTGTAGCATTCCCAGCACATCGAGACATCGCGGTTGTACGCCTTCATGGTCTCCTTGTTGAGCACCATGAGGTCGTTCGGGCAAATGTGCTGGCAGGCGGTCTTGTCGAGCGCCTTGCAGCCGTCACATTTGTCGGGGTTCACGTAACTTGGCATTCCGCTACCTCCTAGGATGAGAGCGCACTGTAGTGGTGACCGAATCCGAATCCTGCCTGACCCTCGCGCGGGTTCTCCGGCCGTGTCGCACGGCCCCGCGCGGAACCGACCTGCCGCCCCGCTGGTCGTCCGGCCGGGGCCGTCGAGCGTCGCTCGAGACGATCGGCTCCGGACGAGCGTTGGAGCGAAAACCTGGCGAGGCGTCGCCGTGTACCGCTGGGCCGCAGGTCGCTGCTGTTCCGCCTCGCTCGGGTCACAGCGCCAGCCCTGCCCCGCGACGGACGGGGCGAGACGCAGAGAAGGCCAAACTGGATTCCTGACGCATCTGCACGTGCACCTGACCTTCAGGGCGTCTTGAGGGGGCTTCCACCGGAAAGGGGGGCTCACGGCGGACGCGCGAGGTCGGGGAAAAACTGACTGGCCCGGACCCGTCACGCGCAAGAGGACGATACGGGGGTTTGAGCTGTTATGTCAAGTGTTTCCCATAACTTACGAGCATTCCTGTATAGTTGACAGGAACGCTCAACACATCCCGTTTCGCCCCGAGATTTGGAGGGGTTCCCGCGCGCTGACCCCGGCATCCCGGACGACGCCGGGCCCTGACCAAATCACGAGCTCCGTGGTCGGAAAACCCTCCGTCACCCTCCACCTACGGGGCCTTGCCCTCGTTCTGTTCCTGCCGGGTGACGTTCATCAGCGCGATCGCCTGGTTGGTGCCGCCCTCGACACGGTAGACCACCCGTACCACGTCCCCGACCCGGGGCAGGGCACCCATGTCGGCTCGGCTCAGGTCCAGGACCACGGGCGGGGCATCTGGCCGCAGCTCATCGATCACGCTGACGCGGGTCGCCTCGATCACCGCCACCTTGCCCTGCACCACCGGCGACGGCGGCCCGCAGCTGACGGCGCCCGCCATCACCAGAGCGGCCAGCCCCGCGGCCAGGCCGCGCAGGCCCCGTCGTTCGCTTCCGTGACAACGCCTCATGACTCTCTCCCCTTCGCGCGCGGAGTCGCGGCGACCAGATGTGCTCAGTTCGACGGGTGCCGCAGTTCCTGGATCGCCCCGCGCACCATGCCGACGATGACGACAAGGGTCATCGCCGTGACCGCCGCCATGACGAGCCACGCCGCCGATGTCCCCATCTCGAGCTGCTTGAGCACGACGGACACCAGCGCGCAGACCACGGTCACGCCGAACATCAGCCGGATGCCGTAGCCGCGGATGTACTTGGTCGCGATCGTGCCGATCTGCGCGCCGGGCGCCGCGCCGGCGAGCATGAAGAGCACCGCCAGCAGTTCGACGCGTCCCTTCATCCCGTAGGTGAACGCGCCGTAGAAGCCCGCCAGCATGACCGTGAACAGGTCGGTCCCGACGGCGACGTACGTGGGCGCACCGATGAGGTACACGAGCGCGGGCATCATGAGGAGGCCGCCGCCGATCCCCAGGAACCCGGCGAGGATGCCGACGAGCAGGCCGACGGTCGCCGGGAGCCACATCGAGCAGCGCACGCCGGCCACGGGAAACGTCACGATCGGCGGCAGGTTGATGCGGTGCAGCGTGAGGTGCCACTTCACGGCCGACTCGCCTTCGTCGGCCATGCCGGTCCGCTCCATGGTGCGCTTCTTGAAGTAGTCGTAGAAGACCAGCATCGCGATGAGTGCGAGGAAGACCACGTACACCCACCGGATGACCGGACCGGCGAGGCCGCGAGACTCGAGCAGCATCACGAGCCGGGCGCCGATCTCGATGCCCACTACGTCGAATGCGAGCATCGTCAGGCCGAGCTTGATGTCGACGTTGCCGAACTTGGCGTGTCGGCGTGTCGAGATGATCGACTTGCCGGCCATGTGGCAGAGATCGGTCCCGACGGCGAACGGCATCGGGAAGCCGAAGATGTTGAGGGCGGGCGTGACCATCCAGGCCCCGCCCATGCCGAAGAACCCACCGAGGACGCCCACGGCCACGCCGAGCAAGGCCAGCAGGAGGATGTTGACCGGGACGCCCGAGATGGGCAGCGTCACTGTGAAGAAGTCGAACATGGCGTGCTCCGTGCCGCTACTCGCGGGTGTGGCGCTTCTCGAGATCGAGGCCGATGGCACCGACGGCGAGATCCATCAGCCAGCCGAGGACGAGACCGAGCACCGCCGTCAGGCCCACCGAGAAGATGGTGAACATCAGGCGGTCGCTGTTGTAGAGGTCGGCGACGAACAGGTTGAAGCCCGTCAGGTTCCGGGTGTCGGCGACGTGGACGAGTTTGCCGAGATCTTCGGCGGGAGCAGCGAAGGCGGCGTGGGGCCAGAGCGCGGCCAGTCCCAGGAGGAGGAACTGGCGGCACCGCCGCACGGGTCGCGGGCACGTCTTCATCGGCGTCTCTCCGTGGGGAACCGGGGCCTCCCGGCCGCGGCGCGGCGGGCGGCGTCTTCCAAGGGGGGCGAGCCGGGCCAACACCGCCCGGCGCGTGCTCGAAACCTTACGGAGTCGGCCATGCGCTGTCAAGCAAATCCGGCATTCACGGTCTAGCCGACAGAGTCGATGGAGTGACTCGTGTTGGCCGCCGCCCGTCCCCGTGCTAATGTTCCGCCACCGATGCTCCGTGGCGGGACGACCTCGTGACGGCGCATCGAGGCACGAAGGAGCGCCGCCGTGCCCGCGCCCGACGAGTACCCGCGGTTTACCCGCGCCGCGCTTCGGATTCCCGTGACCAGCCTCGTCGGCGCGGTCGCCTCGACGCCGCTCGCATTCCTCGCAGTCGCGCTGCTGCTGCTCGTCGGCGAACCGGGCGTCAGCCGTACGCTCCTCGGCCTGATCCTGGCCCTCGGGCTCATCGCCTCCTATGCGGTCGCCGTGGTGGTCGCCCGGCGGCTGGCGCAGCGCCTCGCCGAAATCGAGCGGCAGCGCGACATGTTCTACCAGGAGTTCGCGCGCCTCGCGAAGGCCGCGTCTCTCGGCGAGGTCGCCTCCAGCGTCGCCCACGACATCAACAACCCGCTCGCCATCATGAACGAGGAAGCGGGCTGGCTCCAGGACCTGCTCGGCGGCACGGGTCTCACCGAGGACGCCGCCCGCGTGGAGTTCGCCGCGTCGGTCGAGCAGATCGCCTTCCAGATCAAGCGCGCGAGCGGCGTGACGCGGCGGCTGCTGCACTGGGCCCGCGACATGAACCGTCCGAGCGACGTGCTCGATCTGAACCGGCTCCTGACGCGAACGCTGTACCTGCTCGAGGGCGATCTCACGGCGGCCGACATCCGCGTCGTGACGCACTTCGACCAGGCCCTGCCCCGCGCGCTCGGCAGCGAGGCCGACATCACCCAGGTCCTGCTCCATCTCGTCAAGAACGCCCTTGACGCCATGCGCGCCGCCGGTGGTACGCTCACCATCACCACGGCCCGCAACGACGGGACGCTCCGGGTGAGCATCGCCGACACGGGACCGGGCATCCCCCCCGACCTGCTGCCGCGCATTTTCGATCCCTTCGTCACGACGAAGCCCGCCGGGGAGGGATCGGGTCTCGGCCTGGCCATCAGCGCCTGGATCGTGCAGCGCGCGGGGGGCCGGATATCGGTGGACAACCGTCCGGGCGCCGGCGCGACGTTCCACGTGACGTTGCAGCCGGACCCGCGGGGTCCCAGTGCGCCACCGGGAGGATCGCATGAAGCCGATGCGTCTGCTGCTCGTTGACGATGAAGCGCGCTTCGTCGATACGCTGTCGAAGCGTCTGGCCGCGCGCGGGTTCGAGGTGGGCAAGGCGTTCTCGGGCCAGGAAGCCCTGGACAGCCTGGCGGCCAGCCCGTACGACGTGGTGCTCCTCGACGTGCGGATGCCGGGCATGGACGGCCTCGACACGCTCCGGGCGATCCGCAAGGCCCACCCGCTCGTGCAGGTGATCCTGCTCAGCGGGCACGCGTCGATCAACGCGGCGGTCGAGGGCATGCGTCTGGGCGCGTCCGACTACCTGCTCAAGCCCACGGACCTCGAGGATCTGCTGGCGAAGGCCGAAGCGGCGTTCGAGAAGAAGCGCATCGAGGAAGAGCAGGCCTCGCACCGGCGCCAGGCATGAGCCGCGCCACCACCGCATTTCCGACCGGATTCGACCTGGAGCGCCCGCCGTGGGGCTGACGACGATCCTCCGGAAGGCGCTCGGCCGCGGCCAGTGGCGGCCGCTCGTCGCCGAACGCGACATGCAGGCCTCCCTGCGCCTGTCGTACCTCGCGTTCAAGGACCTCATCACGTCGAACGACGAACTGCTGGAGATCATCACGGACATCGAGCACAAGCTGGATACCGGGGCGCCGTTCGGCATGACCTACGTCCGGTTCCGGGCGGTCGCCTGCGCCACGCACGCGTACCGCATGGTGCTCTGCCTGGACAAACTGGCGGCCCGCCGCTACCAGGAGCTGCACTTCGTCTTCGCCCGCATCCAGCGCGCGATCGAACCGCTGCTCACGACCAGCCACGGCGGTCGCCAGGCGGCCGCCCTGGTGCTGCCCCTGTCGGCCGTCGATGCGGCGCGGGGCGAGGAGGCGGGGGGGAAGGGCGCGAACGCGGGAGAGATGCTCAACCGCGCGCGGGTGCCCGTCCCTGACGGCTTCGTGGTCACGACGGCCGCGTTCGGGGAATTCGTCGAACACGGCCAGCTCGCCGACGAGATTCGCGCCCGCCGAGACGGCCTCGACACCGACGACCAGGTCGAACTCCACCGCGTCAGCGAGGAGCTGCAGTCGCTGATCGTCGCCCAGCCCATCCCGCCGGCCGTGGAGGAAGCCCTGCTCGCGGCCTACGATGATCTCGCGGCCCGCACTGGAGCCGCCCCCCGCGTCTCGGTGCGGTCGAGCGCGGTCGGCGAGGATGGGGAGGTCTCCTTCGCCGGGCAGTACACCAGCGTCCTGAACGTCACGCGCACCGGCCTCGCTGACGCGTACCGGCAGGTGGTCGCCAGCCTCTATACGCCTCGCGCGATCTTCTACCGGGCTGCGCACGGGATTCCCGACGAGCACGCCGCCATGGCGGTGCTGTGCATGGTCCAGATCGACGCCGTCGCCAGCGGTGTCGCGTGCTCGGTTGACCCCGCACGCCCGGATGCGGGCACGGTGCTCGTGACCGCCGCGTGGGGACTCGGCCTCACCACCGTGGACGGGTCGGTCAGCCCGGACGTGTGGGAGGTCGCGCGCACGGACGACGCCGCCATCGTCCGCGCGCGCCTGGGTGTGAAGGCGACCAGGGCCGAAGCTCGGGCCGCTGGCGGCGTCGGCATCGTCGAGACGCCGGCCGAAGACGCGGGCCTGTTCTGCCTGACCGACGATCAGGTCCGCGAACTCGCCCGCCTGGCGCGGGCGGCTGAAGCCCACTTCGCGCGGCCGCAGGAGATCGAGTGGGCGCTGGACGGAAACGGCCGGATCATCCTGCTGCAGTCGCGGCCGCTGCACGTCCGCCAGGCGGCGACGGGCAGCGACCAGTCTCCCCTCGAGATCGACGGACACCGGCGGGTGCTCACCGGGGCGACGGCGTCGTCCGGTGCGGCCTGGGGCCCGGTCCATTTCCTCGACGAGTCGGATGACACGTCCGGATTTCCCGACGAAGCCGTGCTGGTCGCGCGGCATTCGTCGCCGAAGTTCGTCAAGGTGATGAGCCGGGCGTCGGCCATCATCACCGACATCGGCGCCACGACGGGGCACATGGCTTCGCTCGCGCGGGAGTTCGGCGTGCCCGCCGTGCTCGACACGCGATCGGCCACGTCCGATCTGCGCGAGGGCCAGGTGGTCACGGTGGATGCCGACCGCGGTGCCATCTACGAGGGACGGGTCGACCGGCTGCTCACGCCGCATCTGGGGCCGCCACCGCGCACGATGAAGGGGACGCCTACCTACGACATCCTCCGCCGGGTCGCCGATCACGTCGTCCCGCTCACGTTGACCGATCCAAGCAGCGCCGGATTCCGTCCGGACGGGTGTCGGACGTTCCACGACATCGCGCGCTTCGCTCACGAGAAAGCGTTCGCCGAGATGTTCCGGATGAGCGACCGGGTGAGCGGCGCGTCGGAGCGGGCGCTCAGGCTGGGCGAGCGGCTGCCGTTCGAGCTGTACCTCATCGACATCGGATCGGGGCTCGAGACTCCTCCCGCGCCCGCCAGAACCGTCCGGGCCGGGCACATCCGCTCCGAGCCGATGACGGCGCTGCTCAGGGGGATGATGGATCCGGAGCTGAAGTGGTGGGAGCCGCGCGGCATCTCGCTGGCCGGGTTCTTCTCGGTGGCGGCCGAGTCCATGATGAACCCCAGCCACGACAGCGGCCAGCGCCGGCTCGGCGACAAGAGCTATGCGATCGTCGCGGCGTCCTACTGCAATTTCAGCTCGCGCATCGGGTACCACTTCGCCGCCGTGGACGCGTACTGCACCAGCATGCAGACCCGCAACTACGTGAGCTTCCGGTTCAAGGGCGGCGCCGCCGACGACGCCAGGCGGGCGCGGCGCTGCGCGCTCATCGGCGCCATCCTGAAGCGCCTCGATTTCCAGGTGGATCAGCGGCGCGACCTCGTGAACGCGCGGATCCGCAAATACCCTCGCGAGGCGATCCTCGACCGCCTCGTGCAGGTCGGCCGTCTCATCGTCGCCACCCGCCAGTTGGACATGCGGATGGGCCAGGGCACGCCCATCGAGTGGTTCGCCGACGCGTTCTTCGAGGGCAACTACCTCTTCGACCCGGCCTTCACGCGGACCACCGAGACGGGAGGTCCCTCGTGAGCGCGGCAGAGTTCGGCCGCTGGCGTCGCTGGATCCAGAACGCCGGACGGCCGCCAGGGCCGGCGTCGAGCGACGAGGCCGTGGCGCGGCTCGAGGCCGTCGCGACGGAGGCCGGTGCGATCATCGACGAACTCGCGTGCCTCGGCGACGGGCACACCGCGTTCGGTGCACAGGACGTGCAGGCGCTCGCGGCCGGGATCCTCGATCGGGCGTACGACGCGATGGCGGCGCGCGACCGCATCACCGGACGCCGCGACCGGCGGCTCGCCCGGACGCTCGACCGTCTAGCCCATGGGATCGGCAGCGTGCTGAGGGAGGACGTCCGCGTACCGCCCGGGCCGCCGGCGCTCGACTTCAGCCGGTTCATCGACGCGTCCCCCGCGCTGGTCGGCGGTCGTCTCTCGCGCCTCGCCCGAATCCGGCACGGGGCCGGCGTCCCCGGGCCGGACGGGTTTGCCGTCACCAGCCAGGCCTGTCATGCGCTGCTGAGGCAGCCCGGCCCCTGGGAGCCGATCCAGCGGGCCTGCGAGCCACCTGCCGATGAGCGACGGGGCCAGTTGACGGCCGCCGCCGAGGATATCCGCTCCCGGCTGCTCGACACGCCGTGGCCACCGCCGGTCGAGGCGGACATCCTCGGCGCGTACGATCGTCTCGTGTCCCGCGCCGGCGCGAGACGGCCCGTGCGCGTCGCCGTCGGCCCGAGCGCCGCGGACGAGGATGGTCGGTTCGGCGTGCCCAGGCCGTACGAGTCGATCCTGAACGTCGACCGCGACCATCTCCTGGCGGCGTGCCGCGAGGCCGTGGCGGCCCAGGTCGGCCCGTCCCTCGTGTACTGCGATCTCCCCCGTCACAGCCCCGTGCAGCTCCGCCCGATCGCTGTGAGCGTCACGCAGATGGTCGATATCCTGGCGAGCGGCGTCCTGCACTCGCGGCTGCCGGGCGACTCCGAATCGGACGCCATGCTGATCCGCGGCGCCTGGGGACTGACGACCGCGCTCGATGAGGACACCGCCGTCGATCGGATCCGTATCTCCCGGGGCACCGGCCATCACATCGTCCTGGCCGACATCGCGGACAAGGCCCGCATGCGGCTCGCGGGTGTGGAGGACGACGTCATCACGGTCAGCGTTCCCGGCTGGATGCGCGAACAACCGTGCCTGACGCGGCCTCAAGCCGCTTCGCTAGCTGAGTACGGCATGCGGCTGGAAGGGGAACTTGGCGGCCCGCAGGACGTCGACTGGGTCCTGGACCGGAGCGAACGGATCCTCGTGATCCGCAGCCGTCCTGTGGTGGCGTCAGCCCATCCCGACGACGCCGGGATCGCCCGGCATCCGCTGCTGCGCCGGACGAGAGCCGTCGCGACGCTCGTGACTCCCCTGACGCCCGTTCCCGTCGCGACCGGCGAGGCATCGTCCGACCGGTGCGTGACGGTGCACGATGTCCTGTGCTGCGCCTACGAACGCGGGATGGCCGCGGCGGGTCGAACGGGCACGTCCGCGACGTGGCCGCGACGGACAGGTGACAGGCCGTGATCGCCGGCACCCGCGGGTAATCGCGCGGGTGCCGGCGTCCGGTCAGTTCCCGAAGTGAATCGCGTACAGGATCGGCGCCAGGATCATCGCGACCACGCTGATCAGCTTGATCAGGATGTTGAGCGAGGGGCCCGATGTGTCCTTGAAGGGATCGCCCACGGTATCGCCGGTG
>CAYZYG010000029.1:0-46340 GCA_964481395.1 uncultured Vicinamibacterales bacterium | reverse complement strand
CGTCGGCAACTACAGCGTGACCATCACCTATACGCTCACTGCCATCTGAGACTCGCAGCCGCGGCAGGATGCCTGGGCGTGGCGCTCACGTGCGGCACCGCTCGGGCACAGCAGGCGCTGGCGGTCGACGTGAATCCCCTGCGTGTGGAGTTGAAAATGGCGGCGGGCGGCGCGCACACGCAGGCCATCGCCGTGCGCAACGAGGGGAAGGAGGCCGTGCGCGTCCGCGCGCGCGTCGACGACTGGTACCTCTCGAAGGACGGCACGCCCCAGTTCGCCTTCGTGAAGCCCGGTGCGCCCTTCTCCGCCGCCGGCTGGATTCGCCTGAACCCCCCGGAGCAGACCGTGGCCCCCGGCGCGACGGCCACGATCCGCTTCACGCTGACCGCGCCCAAGACTGTCGGTGACGGCGGCTACCGGGCCGCGGTCATGTTCGAATTCGAGCCGCCCGGAGGCGACCCGGTGGCCCGGGCCAAGGACGTCACCTTCCGGGGCCGCGTCGCCACGGTCGTCTACGCGACCGTCGGCAAGCCCGTGCCGAACCTGGAACTCACCGACCTGCAGGTCCGCACCGTCAAGAACGCCCCGCCAGCGGTCGTGGCCACACTCCAGAATGCCGGCAAGGTGCACGTCCGGACGAGCGGAACGCTCATCATCAGCCAGCCGAACGGGCCGGCCGTGCGCGAACTGCAGATCCCGAGCGTGCCCGTCCTGCCTGAGAGCGAGCGCGATGTGGCCATCGCGGTGTGGGACGACAAGCAGCGGCCGCTCCCGCCCGGCACGTACCGCGTCGAGGTTCGCATCGACGTGGGCATGCCAGCCGTCCTCGTCGGCGAGACGACGATGACGGTGGGTGCCAAATAGACGGGATCGGGGATCTGGGACCGGGGGCCAGTTGGGGATGTTCCCCGTCCCCGCCCATCGGCGTCGGTGTGTATCCCAAGGCTGAACACGGCGGATGGGGCGAGTCTCCGCGTCTGCCCCGTCCTCCACGACTCAGGGCGTCGACAGGACGAAGCGAAGCGGCACGACCGCACCGGCCGGGCCGACGTCACCACTGACGAAGAACGTCAACTGTCCCTCTCGAACGCCGGAACTGACCCATCGGGCGGCGACCGCTGGCTGGCGCTCGACGAGCACGCCATCTCTCGTGCCGTCTCCCGTCCCGCTGAACCCAAGCGTCGCGGCACCTGACGACGGCCCTCCGAGGTGAGTGAGATCCACCTGGGGTTCCACGGTGAGCAGCACCTCTCCGACCGCACTCGTTCGGGCCGACGCACGGAACGTGATCGTGCCGACGGTACGGGTGTCTGGATCGCCAGGAGCGGACGGGGGAATCGAGAGGAACCGGTCGGAGACCACGAGCGATGCGCGCGGCCGGATCGTGGCGCCTAGACGAATGACGAGGGTGTCCTGATCTGGGGCGGCGGCCAGACCGACTCCGGAAGCCCCACAAAGTGTAGCTGCGACCAGCCACATCGTCGCCGTTCGAGCCGCGATTCGCATGGGTGCCGGGGTGATATGCTAGGCCTCTGCCACGGTCGTCGCAACCACACGAGCGACATCGCATTGAACGTCATAAGAGTAATCAACACACTTCAGTGGTCTTTAATAGGACCGTAACTACCCTCAAACGTACATCGTTGGACGGCGTCAACCGCCGACGAAGCTCCCGCAGCGGTTGAATGCCTCGGGACGGGACAACCTTCCGTGCAGGCGTGGGCAGGAACGTGTCGTAGTCTGTTCACTTGGCGTCTTACGATGCGGTGGCTGACCTCGGGAGGCGTTCAGCGCCACTTCTGAGTGCCAGAACGGGCTGTCTTTTCATTGCTCGCGTAACCGATATCGTCTCCAACTGCACTTATTGTCATATAAATGCATCTAATGTCTTTTTAAGGCCATTACGATACCTCGTTCAGGGTGCTCGGATTCAGGCATCCATGGGACTGTCGGCCGGACGGGAAGGAGACAGTCGGACGTTCGGGGGCCCACGCCTCCACGGAAGAAGTGGACCATGACGAGATACGTTCTCCTCGGCATCGCCACAGCGGGCCTGGCGATCGGTCAGCCCCTGCACGCGGCTGACACGACGGCGAATCTCACGGTGAATGCTTCGATTGCCGCGAAAGCCAGCCTGACCATCGGCAGCGCCGCGATCAACTTCCCCGATCGCAGCCCCGACGACTTCCCGACGGTTCCGGCAGCCGAGAACCCGGTGTCGGTCACGGCCAAGGCTCACGCGACAACGGGTCAGAACGTGACGCTCACGGTGCTGGCCGGCGGCGATCTGACGAGCGGCCGCAACACGATCGGCATTGGGAACGTGACCTGGACGGCCACCGGCACGGGGTTCTCCGCCGGCACGATGAGCGCCGCGGCGGCACAGGCCGTAGGCGCCTGGAGCGGTTCGGGCAGCCGCAGCGGGACGATGTCCTTCTCGTTGACGAACAACTGGAACTACGCTGTCGGCAACTACACCGCGACGGCCGTCTTCACGCTCAGCGCCCAGTAGGCGAACGACGGGACACAGCGTCATGCCCTGCACACGGCGATACGCGCTGGCCGGACTCGTGCTCACGGTGCTGTCAGCTCCTGCCGCCGCGCAGACGCACAGCAAGTCCGCGTCGGGCCTGCTCAGCCTCACAGTGCCCGCGTCCGTGAGACTGACGCTCTCGGTGACGTCGATTGCCTTCCCCGACGCGAACCCGGATCACGTGCCGAGCATTCCCGCCACCGCGGCCGTGGGAATCACGGCGAGAGCCCGCTCCGCTCCGGGTGCCTCCGTGGTGTTGTCCGTGATCGCCGGCGACGACCTGCGGTCGGGCACCGACACGATTCCGGCCTCCGCGCTCTCGTGGACGGCGGCCGGGGACGGATTCCGGGGCGGGACCATGAGCCAGACATCGGCGCAGACGGTCGCCATCTGGACGAGTTCGGGCTTGTGGACGGGCACCCAGTCCTACCTGCTCGCCAACTCCTGGGACTACCCGGCAGGCTCGTACTCGGCAACCCTCACCTACACGCTGAGCGCGCCATGAAACGCGCGTCCCACACGCCCCGGCCCACGTGCGTCACACGGACCGTCTGCGCCGTTCTCGCGGCCGCGGCCCTGCTCTGCGCGGGATCCGCGTACGCCCAGAAGAACCCGCAACTCGACATCGAGATCATTCCGGCTTCGATTGCCTTCACCTGGGCCGAACCCGACGTGGCTCCGACACTGACCACGCCGCAGGTAAACATCCGCTACCGCGTGCACTGGACTCACCTGCAGCAGTGGTACGTCACAGTGCTGGCTGCCGGAGACCTCGACTCGGGCGCCGCTACGATTCCCATCACCAACATCTCGTGGACGGCCACGCCGCAGCCTCCCGGCGTGAACGGCAGGCTGAGCAAGACGGTAGCCCAGACGGTCGCCACGGGCACCGACGATCAAATCGGATTTCGCGACGTCTACCTCACGTTCTCCCTGGTGAACTCATGGACGTACCCCGTCGGCAGCTACTCGCAGTCCCTCGTCTTCACGGTCGCGATTCCGTAGTGGCTTGGCTCGCCGCCATCGTCGTGCTCGCGGCCACGAGTTCGGCGTGGGCGCAGGATCCGTTCACCGTCGAGGTCAGCCCCTTACGCGTCGAACTGAAGATGTCGGCCGGGGCCACGCACACCCAGGCGGTCACGCTGCGCAACGACAGTCGCCGCGCGGTCCACGTCCGGGCGCGGGTCGACGAGTACTCCCTGTCGATGGACGGCACGCCCCAGTTCACTCGCGTGGGCGCCGCCGAACCGTTCTCCGCCGCCGGTTGGCTGCGACTGAATCCGACCGAGTTCACCGTCGATGCCGGCGCGACCGTCACGGTTCGCGTGACCGCGGCGGTGCCGAAGGACGCAGCCGAGGGCGGCTATCGTTGCGGTGTGATGTTCGAGTTCGATCCGCCCGGCACGGATCCGCGGCAGGTTGCCAAGGACGTCATGTTCAGAGGCCGCATTGCCACGATCTACTACGTGACCGTCGGTAAGCCGGTGCCTGCCGTCTCGCTCACGGATCTCCAGGTCCGCCAGAGCCCGGACGGCCAACTCTGGGTTATCGCCGTCCTGAAAAACACGAGCCGCGCCTACGTCCGAACCGCCGGCTCGCTCTCCATCTCGCCCGAGCAGGGCGCCAGCCTTCGCAAGATCGATCTGCCGAACGTGCCGCTCCTGCCGATGAGCGAGCGCGAGGTGCGCATCCCCACGGCCGGACCCAGCGATTCGCCGCTCGGCCCCGGCCAGTACCGGGTGGAAGTGCGGGTCGACGTCGGTCTGCCGGCGGTCATCGTTGGCGAGACCATCCTCGAGGTCGGGAAGCGTCCATGAGGGGCATCGCCCGGGCGCTCGTCGTCCTGGCCTTCGTTCCGGGTTCGGCCTTCGCGCAGCAACCCTCGGTCGCCGTGTCGGCGGCCGCGCAGATCTTCACGGCTGACCAGTACCGGCTCGCTGGCCAGCGTCGGCTGGAACCCGATCTCGGCGTGTCGTGGCACCGCCCGGACTTCTGGAAGGGAGCGTTGACGCTGGACGTCAACGTCACGCGGCGCGATCACGGCCTCGCCATCGGCCGCGCGCTGGTGAGCCTGGACCACGTTCGCGCGGCGGGCCTCACGTGGTCCGCCACCGCCGGCGACACGGGTGCGCCACCGTTCGTGCCCAGTTTCGGATTCTCGAACCTGCACGCCCCGCTCGTGACGTTCCAGGGCGTCGCCCTCGCCGGCGCCGGCGCCCGCTCGTCGTTCAGGCTGGCGGGCGGCCGGACGACCAGGACGCGCAACATCTACGGCACCGACTTCGTCGACATGGACCAGGTGCTGTACCAGGCCGACGGCTCGCTCCGCGTGCACGAGCGTGTCGAGGTCAGCGCCCGTGGCTCGCACGTCCGCAACGGGGACCTGGGCCCGTATACGGCGTTCGTCGACCGGGCGACGGAGATCGGCACGGGCATCCGCTACAAGCCCTCGGCGGCCTGGCAGCTCGTCGGCGACGTGAGTCTCGGCCTGTTCAGGCGTCGTGGCGCGCCGGACGACGAACGAGCCCCGTCGTGGCTGCTCGGCTCGTCGTTCTCGGGCACGCGCGGGTGGCTCGAGGTCAACCTGCAGCGATTCTCGGTGGCACGCTTCGCCGCGGGGAACTATCCGTACAACGATCGGCAGGGTGTCTTTGCGAGCGGCGAATGGAAGCTCGCGAGTTGGACGCGTCTCTTCGGCGGCATCGACGTGGCCGACACGAACCTCGATCCGGCGGCCGCGGCGAAGGCGTTGGTGTCGATGCCCGCAGGCGTGCAGACCCGCGCGTACGGCGGCATCCGCGTGCGCCTGGCGAACCGATCGGAACTCTCGTTCAGGGCCGAGGGTGGCGGCCGTTCGATCGCGCCCTCCCGGACGTTGCCCGGCTACGAAACCGACACGAGCCTGATCGGCGTGAATTACCACGGCGCGACCCCACGAGCGTCCATCTACGCCCGGTACGAGCGGCGCACCAACGTCGACGCCACCAGCGCCCCGATCAGCTTTCGCCAGCACGACGCCTCGGGCCAGGCGTTCTTCCGTCTGCGCAACGGTCGGGAGCTGTTCGCCAGCCTCTTTCTCACACGACGCGCGAGCCGGGACGGCCACGGGCAGACCGACTGGCAGGCCGGCGGCGGCCTCCAACTCTCCGCGGGGTACCTCCGGGTCCGGCTCGAAGGGAACGTCGGCCGTACGCTCGACTGGATGAGCGGCCGCTCGGGCAAACGGGAGACGATCGTCGCTGGCATCTCCGGCGAGATCGCGAAGCGCACCTATGTCAACGCCGACGTCATGGTCGTCCGCGCTCCGCTCGGGCTCGCGGACAGTCAGCCGTGGTCCGTACGATCCATGATCCGACTGACGCGCACGATGCCCTACGGCCGTGCCGCCGGAGTCGGGGCACCTTCGGCAGCCGGTCCGACCGGATCGCTCCACGCCACGGTCTTCACCGATTGGAACGGCAACGGCCAGCAGGATCCGGGCGATGAGCCCGTCGCCGGGATCATCGTCACGGCAGGGCGGTGGGCCTCGGCGGCCAGCGGCCCGGACGGTCGCCTCGAACTGACCCGTGTTCCGGTTGGCGAGCAGGCGGTCGCCATCGACCTCTCGTCGGTCCCAGCGGACTACGACCTTCCGGGGGAACACCCGAAGCCGGTCCTCGTAGAACGGAACCGGCGCGCATCGGTATCGTTCGGGCTCTTGCCGGTCGGCACCATCGCGGGCGTCGTCCGTGTGGACGCCGACGGCGACGGACAACTCTCCGATGCGGACTCGCCGATCGATGGCGCCGTCGCGCTCCTCGACGACGGGGCGCGGTCGGAGTTGGCGCGTGACGGCCGCTTCCGATTCGAGAACGTCCGGCTCGGACCCCACGCGGTCGTGCTCGCCGGGCAGTCGCTGCCCGATGGCACCCAGATCGTCGGCGCCCCCGAGCAGCAGATCGAGGTCACCCGCGATCGGCCCGTCGTCTCCATCGTCTTCCTGGTGAGGCTCGACGAGCGGCCCGAGGTTCGCACGGCGTTTCCGGTCCGGCGGATCCGGGTGCCGAAGGCACCCGACGACACCCGCCCGTCGTGGCATCCGTAGGCCCTTCTCCCACCCGTGCGGGTGGAACCGGACGAACGCCCGGCGGGGCGGACCGTCCTCGGCCGCCCGCGCCTCCCCTGCCGGCCCGGGCATGGCCGTGCCGCGCGGCCGCGTAGTACAGTTGATGGTTCGTGATCCAGATTTCGTCCGTCACCAAGTCGTTCGGCGTCCGTGTGCTGCTCGAGAACGTGACCTGGCAGGTCTCGGATCGGGAGTGCGTGGGTCTGTGCGGCCCGAACGGCTCGGGCAAGACGACGATGCTGCGGATGCTCGCCGGCCTCGACGAACCGGACAGCGGTACCATCGTCAAGCCGAGCGGGACCCGGATCGGGTACCTGCCGCAGGATGGCCTGACCCACGAGGGACGTAGCGTCTACGACGAGGCCGCCTCGGCATTCGACTGGCTGCTCGGCCAGAAGGCCGAAATGCTCGCGCTGGAAGATCGCCTCGGCGATCCGGCCGTCCCCCTCGGGGAGCACGAGGAGATGCTCCACCGCTACAGCGATCTGCAGGATCGCTTCCGCCTGCACGACGGCTACAGCGTCGATCTCAAGATCGACACCGTGCTGCGCGGCCTGGGGTTCCGGCCCGAGGACTACGAACGGCCGACGGACACGTTTTCGGGCGGCTGGCAGATGCGTCTGGCCCTGGCGAAGCTGCTGCTGTCGAAGCCGGACCTGCTGCTGCTCGACGAACCGACGAATCACCTCGATCTGGACGCGCGGAACTGGCTCGAAGAGTACCTGCACGAGTATCCGCACGCCGTGGTCCTGGTGTCGCACGACCGGTTCTTCCTCGACGCGGTGGTCGACCGCATCACCGACATCTACCTCCGGAAGCTCGACGACTACCACTCGAACTACAGCCAGTACCTGACCGAGCGCGACGCGCGGGTGGAGCGCGTGCGCGACGCGAAGCGGCGCCAGGACGAAGAGGTCGCCCGCGTCAAGATGTTCGTCGACCGGTTCCGCTACCAGGCGACGAAGGCCGCCCAGGTCCAGAGCCGGATCAAGATGCTCGAGAAGGTCGTGCCCATCGAGGTCCCGCCCGAGCGCAAGAAGGTGCACTTCAGCTTCCCGTCGTGCCGCAAGAGCGGACGGATGGTGTTCGAGCTGAAGCGGGTCCACAAGGCGTACGGCGACGTGCGCGTCTTCAACGGCATCGATCTCCATATCGAGCGCGGCGATCGCATCGCGCTGGTCGGCGCGAACGGGTCGGGCAAGTCCACGCTCATGCGCCTGCTCGTCGGCGAGGACGCCCCCGACCAGGGCACGCGCACGCTCGGGCACGAAGTCGTCCTCGAGTACTTCGCGCAGGACGAGGCGGTGCGGCTGGACCCGGATCTGACCGTCTATCAGACGCTGGAGGCAGGGTCGCCGCTTCAGATGGTGCCGATGATCCGCGACATCCTCGGCGGCTTCCTGTTCTCGGGCGACGACATCTACAAGAAGGTCGGCGTCCTGTCGGGCGGGGAGCGCACGCGCCTGGCCGTGGCGCGGATGCTGCTGCGGCCCTCCAACACGCTGCTGCTCGACGAGCCGACGAACCACCTCGACCTGGACTCGAAGGACGTCCTGCTCGACGCGCTCATCGACTACGGCGGCACCCTGGTCGTCGTCTCGCACGATCGGTACTTCATCGACCGGCTCGCCACGAAGATCGTCGATGTCGGCAGCGGCCAGGCCGTCATGTATCCGGGCACGTACGAGGAGTTCCACTGGAGCCGCGCTCACGCAGGTCAGGCTCCTCCGACGCTGGAGAAGACTCGCGCACGCCCCGTGTCACCGCCTGCCCCCGCGCTGGCCGCGAACACGCGCACCCAGTCGCCGCCACGCTCCGGAGCTGCCTCCCCACAGCCGTCCCGCGCCGATCGCGCGGCGGAGTACGAGGAGCGCAAACGGCAGGAAGCCGAAGAGCGCAAGCGCGAACGCGCCAGACGGAAGCTGCTCGATCGGATCGCGGATCTCGAGTCGCGCATAAGCGACCGCGAGCGGCAGATCAAGGAGATCGAGGCGGCCATGGCGGCTCCGGGGTTCTACGACGATCGCGACGCCAGCAAACCCGTGATCGATCGCCACCAGGCGCTGATGTGGGAAGTCGGAGATCTGATGAGCCAGTGGGAGGGGCTGCAGGAACACGCGGAGGGGAAGGACAGAGGACAATAGGCAGCGGAAAGTAGACAGTAGGCTCCTGTCTACTATCTACTGCCTCCTCCACACTCTCCCATACACGAGATCATCCCCCCACACGAACAGCTTCGCCATCCACGGCAGCAGTCTCACCAGCCGCCGCATGAGGTTGTGAAACCGCGTGTCCCGGTGCGAAAAGGGGCACACGGCCATGCAGATGCCGCAGTCGGTTCCAACCGTCCGCCAGTAGCCGTAGCACCGCTCCACGTGGGTCGGCCACTTGCGGACGCCATTCACCGGTTCCGGCTCGCCGCCGGACAGCGCGCGCGACGGACAGTTCTCCGCACACTTGAGACAGGACCGGCAGAACCGTTCCACCCCGAGGCTGCGGCGGGTGGCCGTCCTCAGCCGCGCGCGCGTCGTCACGGCCCCGATCCGGACGCGCGTCCCGAATCGGTCGGCAATCAGCATGTTGTGCCGGCCGATCTCGCCGAGCCCGGCCGCCACCGCCAGCGGCGGCAGCATGACATCGTAGTGCGCGTCGTAGTGCGGCGTCGCGTCGTGCCCGGCCTCCTGGAGCGCTGCCGCAATGGTCATCGCGATCCGGGCCCCGCGCAGGTACTGCAGGGCGGACTCCCGGATCACGGGCGCGCCGGGCGCATGCTGCATCTCGTCGAATCTCATCTCGACGAGCAGAACCAGCGCGCAGCCGTGGCCGGTGTCGATCGCCCGACCGTAGTCGGCGTCGAAACGCCCCTTGTGGGTGTAGACGAACGCCCGATCCAGTTCGCAGCATCCGGCCGCCGCCGCCCCCAGATCGCGTGCCATGGTCTCGAGCGCCAACGTGAGGTCGGGGGCGGATGAAAGTCGCGCGGCCCACGAGGCGACGAGATCCGTGTCCGGCGCGAACGCGCCGATCGCCCCGAAGTGGGCCCGCGCCTCGCCGCAGATCGCGTGGTCGAAGTGCCGCCCGCCAGGTTCGAGCAGGGGCGGCAGCGATCGGAGATGGTCGTCGACGGCCCGGCGTTCCGGATGCCGCCCGTAGTAGTCTTCGTACGCCCGCGTGCCGGGCTGCCGCGCCATGCGCGCGAACATCGTGTCGCGCTCGTCGACACGCGTGTCGGGACGGCCCCAGATCACGGTGTGCGTGCGCCGAGCCCGCGGGCCGTCGTCAGGTACACGGCGAAGCTCCCCAGCCAGTGGCCGCCCTCGTAGTGCTCCCCCGTCACGCTCTTCAGCCCGGCGGTCCGGTGACCGAGCGCAGCGGCCTGCAGGGCGGACCGCCGGGCATCGGTCTGCGGCAGGCCCTGGACGATGCCGTCGAGCATCCAGGCTCGGCTGAGATTCAACCCGTCCAGGTGCGCGAGTTTGGGGTCGGTCGGGTCCGTCACGACCTCGGGTGTCAGCCACGACGACGAGCCGTCCGTGGGAATACGGGGCAGAAACCTGCGAAGCCACTCGGCGAACCGGGCGGGGGGCATCACGCGCCGCATGAGGTCCGCCTCGGCCAGACAGGGCGAGAGGAAGTCCTGTCCGGAGGGCTCGTACGCCATCGGGCAGTCGCGATCCCGCTCGTAAAACGCCTGCACGCGAGCCGTCAGCAGGTCGGTCATAGCCGAGTCCCCTGCCGTGCGGGCCCAATCCAGGATCAGGCCGAAGGAGAACGCGGTCTGGTCGTGCTCCCCAACACGAATCGGATTCGAGAGCTTCGGCAGCCAGTCTTTCAGCCGCGCGGCCGCGGCCTGCTCGAGCGGCTCGAGCGTCCGCGCCCACTGGCGCGCCTGCGGGTCGTCCCACTCGCGCAACTCGGCCGCGAGTTGCAGCAGCCACGCGAGCCCGTACGGCCGCTCGAAGCTCGTCCGGCCGGGTCCGCCGAGATACCGCACCTCGGCCGCGACGTGCTCGGCCGTCAGGCTCCGCGCGATCGCCTTGCGGGCCATGGCTGCGAACGGCGCATCGGGAAACGTCCGGGCCAGGCGTGCGAGCAGCCAGTGCCCGTGCACCGCCGAGTGCCAGTCGTAGCAGCCGTAGAAGGCCGGCGTCAGCTCGCGCGGCGGCTTGACGTCGCCGTCGCTGCTGAGCACGTGCGCGATCTTGTTCGGATACTCCTTGTGCACGCACCCAAGCGCGAGGCCGGCGAACCGGGACGCCGCCGCGAGATCGACGCCCGGGGGCGGTGCCGTCGGCTGCGCCGCCGCCGGTCCGGCACAGAGCAGCAGCGCGAGCGGCCACCCGAAGATCCACCGTGCAGGTGATGTCATGACGCCTCCCCCAACGGGCCCGCGCGGGGCCGGACCTACCTCAGCTTGATCGTCGCCACCGACACGAGGGCGAGGATGAGCGAGACGATCCACAACCGGATCACCACCTTCGTCTCGGCGAGGCCCGTGTGCTGCATCTGGTGATGGAGCGGAGCCCGGTAGAACAGCCGCCGGCCGAGCCACTTGATGCCGATCTTGTCCTGAATCTGTGAGGTCAGCGCCTCGGCGATGAAGAGTCCCCCGAGAATGAGGAACAGGGCCTCCTGCTTGACCAGCACCGAGAGCGTGGCCAGGCAGCCACCGATCGCCAGCGACCCGGCATCGCCCATGAACACCTGCGCCGGGTAGGCGTTGAACCAGAGGAACCCGATGCCCGCGCCCGCGAACGCGGCGCAGAAGACGATCAGCTCGCCCGACCCGGGCAGCCTCGGAAACAGGAAGTAGGGCGCCCAGTTCGCGTTGCCCATGATGTAGGCGAACATCCCGAGCACCGCCACGGCCAACACCGATGGCACGATCGCCAGGCCGTCGAGGCCGTCGGTGATGTTGACCGCGTTGCCGACCAGCATGACGAACAGGAAGATGCTCGGCACGTACAGCCACATCGTGTCCGCTACGGCGTGCTTCACGAACGGCACGTAGAGCGTGAACGCCTCTCGGGCCGGCAGCGGCGACCAGGGGCTCGCCAGCAGGCCCACGAACAGCACGGCGAAGGCTCCTTGCAGCACGAGCTTCCGCCCTTCGGACATGCCGCGGTTGCCCGACCTCGCGCGCCACTTTGCCAGGTCGTCCGCGAGCCCGATCGCGGCGAACCACAACATGCCGACCAGTACCAGCAGGATGTACCCGTTCGCGGGGTCGCACCAGATCAGGCACGACACCAGGACCGCGCCGACCATGACCGCCCCCCCCATGACGGGCGTGCCCGCCTTGTCGTGTGCCGAGGGCACCCCGGTCTGTCTCGTCTGATCGACGAGGCCGCGCCGGTGGAGGTACCAGATGAACCGCGGCATCACGATGAGGAGGATGAGGAACGCCGTCATCGCGGCGCCGATCGCGCGGATGGACAGGTAGTCGAACAGGCGCAGGAACGACCACGCCCGGAACCCGCCCTCGAACAGGTACCCGAGCAGATGAATCATGACTCGTCCCTCCGGTGCTCCTCGATCGCGGCCACCAGACGGCCGTACGACGTCCGGATTGTGAACTCGGGCCTGAAGTCCGTCGCGGTCAGGATGAACCCTCGGATCTCCCGCGCGAGCCGGTCGAGATCGCCCGCCTGCCCGCGCTCGACCATGGCGGTCAGCGCGCGAAGTCCTGCCGAGCGGACCATCCAGTAGCGGTGGTGCTGAAGGTCGATCAGCGCCTGCAGCGCATCGTCCCGTCGGCCGATGTGGCCGAGCGCCTCAGCCGCCGCCGCGGCCACCTCGAGCCACGCGTCGCGCAACCGCGCGATGAGCGCGGCGATCAGGCGCGCCCGCCCCTCTTCGCCGATCGCACGGTCGAGGGCCGCGATGGCCCGCGCGGCTTCGGCCCTGACCTCGTAGTACGGATCGGTCAGCGCCGTCTCGAGCACCGACTCGACGTCAGACGACGACTGCCCCAGCCTCGCGATCGCGGTGATCGCGTTCCGGCGGATGAACCCAACCTGCTCGAAGTCGCCGCCGATCACCCGCTTGTACCACGGCGCCGGCCGCCGGTCCCTCAGCAACTCGAGGATCAGCGGCAGCTTGCCGCGGGCCTGGAGCAGCCCGATCAGCTTCACGCCGAGGTTGCGCCTCTCCCAGTCATCGCTCGCCAGCAGTGACGCCGCGCGGCTCACGTAGTACGCGAGATCGTCCGGTGCCGCCACGTGCTGATCGACTCTGTACGCGTCACCGCTGAGCGAGGCCGCGCGCTCGAGCTTCGCCAGCAGCGCCTGATTCCCCAGCAGTCGGCTCTCGCCGGCCGCGGGGCCGGAGGGACCCGCTGGCGGGGCCAAGCCGTCCCGTATCACGCCGACAATCGTCTGCAGCACGTCAGGCCGGACGAATCCGCGCACGGCTGAGCCCATCGCGGCGAGCCGGCCGGGATCGCCGAGCAGGCCCAGGATCGTCTTCGCCAGGAGCCCACCGTCCAGCGCCTCCACCAGGGCTCCGTGTTCCGACCGCGTCTCCTCGTACAGCACCACCGCCCCGCCGCACCGCACCAGCGCGCGCGCGTTCATCACCTGGTGCTCGCCCGGCAGATTGACCTTCGGGACGACGATGGCAGGCAGCCCGAGCGCCGCCACCTCGTTGAGCGTCCCCGCCCCGCCGCGGACGACCACGAGACTGGCCGACGCATAGACCTGCTCGATGGCGTGAAAGTACGGACGCGCGACGTAGAACGACTGGATCGCGCGCCGGTCCGCCTCGCTGTACGTCCGCTCCAGCCGCTCGCGCGTCTCGCGCCCGGGATCGTAGCCGTTGCCCCCGCGCGAGAGGCCGGTCCCGTGGACGACCAGGAGGCGGTCCCGGTGCGGCAGCAACGAACCGAGGGCATCGACGACGGCGCGGTTGATGGTCCGGGCTCCCTGCGAGCCGCCGAACGCGAACACGACCTGGCGTCCCGCTGGCAGGTCGAAGTCCAGCTGGTGTGCGCCGCTGCGCCCATCCGCCTCGGCGATCCGCTGGCGGATGGGATAGCCGGCCATCACCCCGTTAGCCGGAAAGTCCGCGAGCGCCTCGGGAAACGACACGAACACCCGATCGGCCAGCCGGCCCACGAGCAGGTTGAGCCGACCCGGCGCCGCGTTCTGCTCGTGGACGTACACCCCGGCCCGCAGCAGACCGACCTTCCGCAGACACCCGGCCGCCAGCATCACCGGAGCCGACGCGAAGCCGCCGGTCCCGACAATGACGTCGGGACGGAACGCCCGGATGATGAACGCGGCCTTGAGCGTCCCGAAGCCCAGATTGAGGAGAAACGGTACCCACGCCGCCGACGGCCGGAGCCCCGGAAACGCCGACGCGCGGACGAATCGGATCGGCATCCCTTCGCGCGGCACGACCTCTTCCTCGGCACGCCCGCGCACGCCAACGTAGAGATAGGCCGTGCCGGGGTCGCCGAGCGCCCGGCCGATGGCCAGCGCCGGGTTCACGTGCCCCGACGTACCGCCGCCGGTCAGGAGGATCCGCGCGAGCGCCATGTGGTGCTCAAGGGTATCACGGGGCCTTCGCCGCGCGCTGCAGCAGGAAGTCGCCGGGAATCATCGGTTTCGGGCGCCTTCGGTCCGACCGGGTCGGCCTCGGTGAACCCTCGCGCCGTCCGCAGCGTCTACGCGGGAGAGGGCCGCCTGGGGCCCCCGGCCGGAGGTTCCTCCCTGCCGGCCGTGCCGAGGAGCATGACGATGCCGACACGTCGAGTCCGTGAAGTGGTGTGGGAACCTCCGAGTCCTCATTACCTGATCGAAAAGGCCCGCAGAGGATGGACGCTGGTCGCGCTGGAATGGGAGCGCGAGATGGGCGCCGACGAGGCCCGCTCCCTTGGGTTCCTCTGTGAGGTGCCCTACGGCCTGCGCGTGGCCACCAACTCGCTTACCCTGGAGGAGAGCCCCGAGGAGCGGACCGTCCTCTCCGAGATGCTGGCGCTGCTCGTCCGGGACGACGTGCGGTTCTCGCAGGTGGCGGAGGCGCTCAACCGCAACGGCCACCGGACGCGGGACGGCAAGGCGTGGACGCAGAGCGGGGTGTTCGAGATGCTGCCCCGTCTCGTCGAGGTGGCGCCGGAGATTCTCTCGGCGGAGGAGTGGGAGGCGCTGAAGCGCCGGCTGTAGCCTGCCGCCCGATCCCGGCTCTGCCCCTGTCGCCGGTCGCCTGTCCCCTGATCCCGTTCTTCCCTTGCTGCCGCCTGTCGCCTGTCGCCTGATCCCTGTTCTTCCCTGTCGCCTGTCCCCCTGTTCCCTGGCCCCTGCTATACTTCCCCCGCCCCCTCCGGGCCGGCGTGTGCGGCCCGCGATCCTGACCCCACGTGCCAGAGGTTTCTCATGGTCCGATACGCATCCATCGTCGCGCTTGTCCTCATGTTCGTCCTCGCCTCCTCGCCAGCGGACCCGCTGGCCGCCCAGGGCGCCCCGCCCACGGCCCAGACACCCGTGCTGGTCACGTCCTGCGGGCAGAGCCCGGGACCGGTCCGCTTCACCGTGTTCCTCAAGCGGCTCGGCATCGACCACGAGTACAAGGCCGACGCGACCGCCGCCGACATCGCGTCGAAGAAGTTCAAGTCGCTCATCATCGTCACCGGCGCGAGCCTGAAGGGCATGGGCGCCGCGGGCGTGTCCATGAAGGACGAGCTGACGCGGACCGCCGCGCTCGTGGCCGAAGCGAAGAAGCAGGGTGTCCTCATCATCGGGGCCCACATCGAGGGCATGGCCCGCCGCGCCCAGGGCGCGTCGCCCGGGGACAACTCGGACGAGCAGTCCATCGACGCCGTGTGCCCGTATTCGCAGTTGATGATCGTGCGCAAGGACGGTGACGAGGACGGCCGCTTCACCAAGATCTCGACGGAGAAGAAGATCCCGCTGGTCCTCTTCGAGAAGAACCTGGACATTGAAACCGTCCTGAAGACGACGTTCGCGAAATAGCGTGAGGAGACGCCCGTGAGCATGTTCACGGAAACGTCGATCATCCTCGCCGTGATGGTGGGGGTGTACGCGGGCGGCCGGGCGCTGCGCCTGTCGACCGAACTGGCGATGCTCGCCGCCGCCGTCGGCGGCGCGTGGGCCGGCGGCTACTGGTTCCCGGCCCGCCATGTGGCGGAAGGCGCCGCCACGTACCTCGACATCAATCTGATCTTCTTCACCGCGACGCTGTTCATGAACCTGCTGAAGGCGTCGGGCGGGGTGGCCTTCGCCGTGCGCGCCATCCTGCGCGGGTTCCACCGCCAGCGGGCCCTGCTGCTCACGCTGCTGAGCCTCGTCCTGCTGATCCCGGGGGCGCTGACCGGGGCCGGCAGCGTCACCGTGCTCATCGTCGGCGGCATGGTCGCGACGGTGCTGGGGCACATGGGCATCCCGAAGGTCCGCGTGGCGGCGATCGTGTTCCTGATCGCCGGCCTGAGCGCGGCGGCGCCCCCCGTGAGCCTCTGGGCCATGATGACGGCCGCAGGCGTCAACATGCCCTACGTCGGTTTCTTCTGGCCGCTCCTGATCCCGTGCCTGCTCGGGGCGCTCGTCACGAGCTTCGCGTTGGGCTGGAAGGGCACGCCGACCGATCTCGACGAGGCGCTGCGCGAGCTGCCCGAAGCGCCGGCCGGGATGTCGTGGTGGCGGATCTCGGCGCCCTTTCTGCTGTTCTTCGGGCTGATCGCCCTCGGGCGGACCTGGCCGCACTCGACGCCCGTCATCGGCCTGCCGCTGATGTTCGCGGCTGCCGCCGTGCTGACCTGGCTGCTCGCGCCGCAGCGCATCGGATGGGCGTCGCTGCGCGACATCACCGGCGACACCGTCCGTCAGCTGTTGCCGCTGCTCGCCACGCTCACGATCGTCGGCGTCCTCGTCCAGGTGATGACGCTCACGGGTGTCCGGGGACTTCTCGCGGTCACGGCAGCCACGCTGCCCGTCATGGTGGTGTACGCGACGCTGTTCCTCGTCCTCCCGGTGTCGGAGGCGGTTCTGATGTGGGGCGCTGCGCCGGTCATCGGCGTGCCGCTCGTCCTGCTGTTCAATACGATCGGGCTCAATCCCATCGTGGCGCTGGCCGGCATGAGCGTGATCTGGCCGCTGGGCGACGCGCTGCCGCCGACCGCGATCATCGGGCGGCTGACGGTGGACCGGGTCGGGTACGACGGCTCGTACGGGGTGTTTCTGAAGGCCTGCCTGTGGCCGTCCGTGTTCATCATGGTCATCGGCACGCTCATGGTGGTCTTCAGCGGCCGGCTCGGGTGGCTCACGGGTCTGTGACAGGAGGGACCGGGGACCGGGGGCCGGGGGCCAGTTGTGGATCTCCCCCGATTTGCCACGCCTGCCCTGCGGGGCGGCCGGTGGTGTCTTGGAAGGCGACACGCACATGACTCTCGTGCAGCTCGGAATCACCGGGATCTACTATCTGCTGGTCGCGGTGCTGGCGCTCGTGCTCGCGCAGCAATTCGTGCGCGAGCGGAGCTGGCAGCGCGAACTGCTCTATCTGATCGTGATCGTGCCGCTCGTCCTGCGGCTGCTGCACCTGAAGTGAGGCCGAGCCGATGAGCAGCCGACCCGCAGTCCTTCGCAAGATCCTGCTCGCCGCACTGACGCTCGTCGTCACGGCCGCTGCCGGGCGCGAGTTCCTCGCGCACCGCCGGTTCCGAGAGCCCGTCGTGCTCGGCCCGGGCGTCACCGCCGTCAGGACGCTTGGCGACTACTTCGACGGCGTCCAGGGCACGATCAACGATATCAACCTGTACGTCCTCGAGGGGAAGGAACCCGGCGGCACGGCCCTGGTGTTCGGCGGCACCCACCCGGAGGAACCCGCGGGTCGCCTCGCCGCGTGGCTCGTCGTGGAACATGCGACGCTCGAAAAGGGCCGCCTGATCGTCGCCCTCAGCGCGAACCGCAGCGCATCGACCGTCACCCGTCTCGGCGGTGCGTACCCGATCGACTACACGATCGACACGGCGTGGGGCGGGCAGACGTTCCGAATGGGGGATCGGTGGTCCAATCCCCTGGATCAGTGGCCGGACCCGGAGGTGTACATCCACTATCCCTCGGGGCAGTACCTCGCTTACGTGGACATCCGGAATCTCAATCGCACCTTTCCGGGCCGCCCCAACGGGACCCTGACCGAACGAACCTGCTACGCCTTCATGGAACTGATCCGCCGCGAGCAGATCGACGTCGCCATCGATCTGCACGAGGCCGAGCTGCAGTACCCGGTCATCAGCACCATCGTGACCCACCAGAAGGGGCAGGAGCTGGCCACGCTGGTGTCGATGACGCTCACGGATCTCGAGGGCTTCAAGATCGGCACCGAGTTCTCCCCGCTCAACCTCCACGGTCTGTCGCACCGTGAGATTGGCGATCACTCTGATGCCGTCTCGCTCCTCTTCGAGGCGCCCCAGCCGTTTCTCGACGCGACGCGCGGCAAGACGACCCGTGAGCAGCTCCTCACGGGCCAGGACGAATTCGTCGTCAAGGCGGGCCAGCACGGTCTGCTGTTCGAGACCATCGACGAGAACGGCTGGCCCATCGCCATCCGCGTCGGCCGCCACACCTCGTCGATCGCTCAGGTCCTGGAGACCTGGAGCGAGGATCATCCCGACCGCGCGCTGGTCGCGCGGGGCATCCCCCGCTACGGGGACGTCACCGCAAAGGGCGTCGGCTTCTTCCTGCGCGACCCGGCCTCGGCCGGCCAGGGCCGCCTCTATTACGAGTAACGGAGCACACACATGAGAGCACGAGGCCTCCTGGCACTGTTCGTCCTGTTCACCCTCGCCGGCCTGACGCTGCAGGCCGGTCCGCAGCAGTCTCAGGCCCCGCCGACGACGGCCGCCGGCACGATCTGCAAGTGGGGCGGTCCCGGGCAGATTCCCGACGGCGTGGACGAGCAGGACATCTGCTGCGCCTGCACGTCGGTCCCCGTCGGCAAGCTCGCGTCGGTCGATGGATCCACGATGACGTCGCACTCCTGCGACGGGCACTACGAGTTCCAGATCCACATCGTCCCCGGCAAGAAGAGCGCGCCGGGCACGATGCGGCCGGTGATGAAGGGGGGCGGCCTCGGCCAGGACCGCCCGCAGGCCGTCAAGGTCGGCGAGATTCCGGAGATCGAGCAGACCTTCACCCGCTACGACGCTTCGTACTCGTTCATGAACGAGAAGCAGCTCGGCATGGGCGAGACCACGATCGGCGGGCGGCAGGAGCTGTACAACGACGAGGGCTGGTTCGACATCATGGAACTGCAGCGCCTCGCGCTGGAGCGCACCGCGACCGCGCGCGACGCCATCCGCCTGATGGGCGAGATGGCCACCAAGTACGGCTACGGTGACGCCGGCGAGTGCCTCACGGTCGTGGACCCCAACGAGGTGTGGCAGTTCGAGATCTTCGGCGCCGGACCGGCCGACAAGGGGGCCGTGTGGGCCGCGCGCCGCATTCCCGACGACCAGGTCGGCGTCAGCGCGAACCACTCGCGGCTCGGCGTGCTCGACTTCAACGACAAGGAACACGTGATGGCGTCGGCCAACGTGACTGCCGTCGCCAAGGACCTGGGCTTCTGGAAGGAAGGCGAGCCCTTCAACTTCAGCAAGGCCTACGGAGGCCCGCCGTCGTACGGAAGCACCCGCCGCGAGTGGCGCGTCCTGAGCACGATGGCCCCGTCGCTGAAGCTCGACGCCTGGGACCAGGAGCTGCCCTTCTCGGTGAAACCCGAGAAGAAGGTGAGCCCGCGCGACATCATGGCGCTGCACCGGGACTCGTACGAGGGCACCGAGTTCGATATGACCAAGGGACTCGCGGCCGGACCGTTCGGCAACCCGAACCGCTGGTCCACGACCGTGCGGCCGCCCCAGGGCCATCTCGGTTGGGAGCGCCCCATCTCGATCTTCCGCTGCTCGTACGCCACGGTCATCCAGACGCGCGGATGGCTCCCCTCCTGGATCGGCGGCCTGGTCTGGTTCGCGCAGGACGACCCGAAGACGTCGGTCTACGTCCCGCTCTACGCCGGCCTCACGCGCCTGCCCGAGTCCTACGAACTCGGCACGCGCGCCGAGTTCGACCGCCGCGTCGCCTGGTGGGCGTTCAACCTCGTGAGCAACTGGGCGCAGCTTCGCTACGACGCGATGATCGAGGACATCCGCAAGACCTACACCGTGCTCGAAGACGGCTTCTTCGCGCTGCAGCCGGAGGTCGAAAAGCGGGCGGCGGAACTCTACAAACAGGATCCGGAGAAGGCGCGCGCCTACATCACGGACTATTCGAACCTGATGGCGACAGGCGCGGTTGCCGAGTGGTGGAAGCTCAGTGACTTCCTGATCATGAAGTACAACGACGGCTACATCAACGTGGGGGGGCGCGAGCGTTCAGCGGGCTACCCGAAGGAATGGCTGGATGCGGTCGGGTACGGGACGACGAAGATCCCGGAGAGGGTCAAGAAGTAGTCAGGAGTTATGAGTCAGGAGTTATGAGTTAGGAGTCAGGAGTCAGGAGTTCGGGGTCAGGCCGCAGGGGTCGGGGGCTCGTGCGACCGGGCCCTGACTCCCGGCACCTGACAGCGCACTGACGTTTTTGTCCATCCGCCCGGTTCAGGTCGAAACCGATAGACACGTCCATCTCGTTTTATTTCAGCGTTTTAGCCAGAGACACACAGCCGCGTCCTGGGCACGGGCCTTGCTGGGATCCCGTGTGCGGGAGGTGATGCAGGACCGCCCAACGGCCGAAACTACCGTTGGTATGGCTGACCTGGCGTCTGAGCGCAATGACGAAATCGAGATCCGCGGCGCGGAGACCGCCGTGCTGACGACAGCGGCGCCAGCCCAGCGCCTCACGACCGGCGACGTCGGTGACCGGTTCTTCCGGCACTTGGTCGCCAGCATGAGGAACGGAGTGCTCGCGACGTCGCGAGATGGCGTCGTGATCGCGATCAACGACGAGGCGCTGCGAATCCTCGACATCCGGCCCCATCCGAGCCCCGCGGGGCGCCCGGTGGCCGACGTGCTCGCCGCGTTCCCGGACCTCGTGCGCCTGTTCGCCGATGTCTATCAGATGAGTCATCTGCCCAACCGGAGCGAGCTGCGCCTGAAACCATCCGGCCGGGTCATCGGCTACACGCTGGCCCTGGTGCGCGATGAGCGGGGGCGGTCGCGCGGCGCGACGCTGCTCTTCAAAGACCTCACGCTCGTCGAGCAGGCGGAGGAGCGCGAGCGTCTGCGCGACAGGCTCGCGGCACTCGGGGAGATGGCGGCCACCATCGCGCACGAAGTCAAGAACCCGCTCACCGGCATCGAACTGATGGCCGGTCTGCTCCGTCGGCAGGTTCAGGACCGGCCGGATGTCCACGAGCTGCTGGCGGGCATCATCGCCGAGGCGAAGAAGGCCAACGGGATCGTCCTCGAGGTGCTCGAGTTCGTCCGGCCGATCCGCCTCCAGGTCACCGAAACCTCGCTGCGCGAGATCCTGCAGGACGCCATCGGCGCGGCCGAGCGCAAGTCGCCCCGACGCGAAACCGTGCTGGTGGTCGACGTGCCGCCGGAGTTGCCCGACATCGAGGCGGACGCCCACCAGCTCACCCAGCTCGTCACCAACCTGCTCCAGAACGCCATCGAGGCCCTGGCCGGCCGGGGCACCATTCGCGTGCGCGCTGAAGTGCGGGCCAGCGGACTGGACCGGCCGCCCATGGTGGCGCTGGTCGTCTCGGACGATGGACCGGGTCTCCCTGACGAGGTCCAGGACCGGCTGTTCCGGCCGTTCGTGACCACGAAGCCTCAGGGCTCGGGCCTCGGGCTGGCGATCGTCCGAAAGATCGTCGATGCCCACGAGGGCCGGATCGACGTCCTGACGCGGCCCGGCCAGGGGACGACGTTCACCATCCTCCTGCCGGTGTCGCCGGCGAACCGCCTGCCATTCGACGAGGGAGCCTGACGATGGGTCGCATTCTGATTGCCGACGATCACGATCCGCTGCGCCGGACGCTGGCGCGGGCGTTCACGGACGCCGGTCACGAGGTCGACGAGGCCGCCAACGGCAACGCCGCCATCGAGCTGCTGCACTCGGGCTCGTACGACGTCATTCTGAGCGACCTCAAGATGGGCGGCAGCGACGGTCTCGACGTCCTGCGCAGCGCCAAGACGCTGCACCCGTCGGCGGCGGTCATCCTCATGACCGCGTTCGGGTCGATCGGCACGGCCGTCGAGGCGATGAAGATCGGCGCGTTCGACTACGTCCAGAAGCCCTTCGAGATCGAGGAGATGGAGGTCAAGATCGAGAAGGCGCTGGAGATGCGCCGGCTGCGGTATGAGATCGAGTACCTCCGCCACACGCAGAAGGACATCTACAACTTCGATTCGATCGTCGGCGCGTCGGGGTCGCTCCAGAAGGTGCTCGGCATCGTCCGCAAGGTGGCGCGGAGCAACACGACCATTCTGATCCGCGGCGAGACGGGCACGGGCAAGGAACTCATCGCCGGGGCGATTCACCATAACTCGCCTCGCGCGGGCCGCAACTTCGTCAAGGTGAACTGCGCGGCCCTCCAGGAGAACCTCCTGGAGTCCGAGCTCTTCGGCCACGAGAAGGGCGCCTTCACCGGCGCCGACAAGCAGCGGATCGGCCGCTTCGAGCAGGCCGACGGCGGCACGATCTTCCTGGACGAAGTCGGCGACATGAGCGCCAATACGCAGGCCAAGATCCTGCGGGTCCTCCAGGAGCACGAGTTCGAACGGCTCGGCGGCACGCGGACCATCAAGGTGGATGTCCGCGTCATCGCCGCGACAAACCGGAACCTGCCGACGATGGTCGCCGTCGGGCAGTTCCGCGAGGACCTCTTCTACCGGCTGAACGTGGTCTCGGTCGAGATGCCGCCGCTGCGCGACCGCAAGGACGACATTCCCGCGCTGGTCGCGTGGTTCATCCGGAAGTTCTCCGGGGAGCTGAAACGCAAGATCGACGGCATCGCGCCGGACGCGCAGAAGCTCCTGATGCGCCACAACTGGCCCGGCAACATCCGCGAACTCGAAAACGCGATCGAGCGCGCCGTCCTGCTGACCGAAGGCCAGACCATCACGGCCGAGGACCTGCGCCTCGGCGAAACCATCGCCGTCGGCGGCGACCCCGCGGCCGCGCCAGCAGTCAGGATCCCGCCCACCGGCATCGCCCTCGACGAGATCGAGCGACAGTCGCTCGTCGAAGCCCTGCGCATGTGCAACTGGATCCAGAAGGACGCCGCCGAGCTGCTGCAGGTCACGCCGCGCGTGATGAACTACAAGATCAAGGCGCACAGGATCGAGTTGCCGCGGGCGCGGAGGGCGGGGACGGGGGACGGGGGCTAGGAGATAGTAGATAGTAGACAGGCCCGCACGCCGAACGCACGAAGCTGCGCGCGGGCGATCGCCATATACTGCCCGGATGCACGCCGCCGAGATCGGGCCCGTTGCGCCGGCGAACCGCACCCAGAGCGCCGCCGATCTCTTCGCCATCTTCGCCGGCGCGAACATTGTGGCCACGACGCTTCAGGTCGGCGCGGCGCTGGCCGTCGACTTCACGCCCGAGGCGGCCGTGGTCCTCATTGCGGCCGGCGCCACGCTCGGGTCGCTGCTCGTGGCCTCGCTTGCAGTCCTGGGGCCACGTCTGGGTGTGCCCTCGGTCATCGCGGCGCGCGGTGCGCTCGGCGTCCGCGGCGCCGCGCTCGTCGCCGCGCTCCTCTACGTCACCAACTTCGCCTGGATCGCCGTCAACAACCTGATTGCGGCATCCGTGGCCGCCACGTTTGTCGGCGGGACCGCCTCGCTTCCCGCGTGGATCATCGGACTCGGCATCGCGTCGACCGCGGTGCCGGCCCTCGGGCCGAGAGCCGTCGGGCGGGCGGACCGCGTGGCCGTGCCGCTGCTGGTCGCCGTCGGTGGTGTCATCACGTGGGCCGTCATCCAGGCGCCCCCGAATCTCGGCGCCCTGGCGTCGCAGAGCCAGCCATCCAATCCCTGGTTCCGTGGGCTCGACATCGTGGTCGGCTACCAGGTGTCGTGGATCCTGATGTTCGCGGACTACTCCCGCTACACCCGTTCCGAGCGAAGAGCCTCGATGGCCGTCTTCCTCGGCCTGCTCGTCACCAGCCTGTGGATGATGCCCCTGGGCCTGGCGGCCGCCCGCGTGGCCGCCAGTCCGGACCCCGGAGCGATGATGTCGGCCATCGGACTCGGATGGGCCGGGGCGGCGCTCATGGTGCTGGCCACGGTCACGACCAACTTCGTCAATATCTACATGTCCGGTCTCGCCTGGAAGAGCCTCGTCCCCAGGGTGGGCGATCAGGCGTCGATCTGGTCCATCGGACTGGTCGGAACGGCGCTGGCGCTCGTGGCCGGCGGGTGGCTGGATCGGTACGCGGAGTTCATGATGGTGCTGGGCGGAACGCTGGTGCCGGTCGGCGGCGTGCTGGTCGCCCACTACCGGATCAGCGCGGTCGATACCCGAGTGGAGGATCTGTACGATGCCGTGGGGCCGTATCGGGGAGTGCTGGTGCCCGGTGTGGTGGCCTGGGCACTCGGAGCCGCGGCCTACTACCTGGCCGCACCGTGGGGCGGCACGCTCCCTGCCCTTGCGACGTCCATCGTGGCCTACCTCGCGCTGTCGCGACGCCTGCCGCCGGCCTGCCCTGAGAGACGCCGAAGGGTCGCCTGACTCCCCGGTCGCCCGCCGCCGAGCGCCTGTCGCCTGTACTCCCCCGTCGCCTGCCGCCGGCCTGCCCTGAGCGACGTCGAAGGGTCGCCTGACTCCCCGGTCGCCCGCCGCCGAACGCCTGTCGCCTGTAGTCCCCCGTCGCCTGCCGCCGGCCTGCCCTGAGCGACGTCGAAGGGTCGCCTGACTCCCCGGTCGCCCGCCGCCGAGCGCCTGTCGCCTGTAGTCCGCCCCCTGCCCTACGCCCGTGCCTTCGCCCTCGGATGCGCCTGCCGGTACACGTCGATGAGCCGGGCGGCCGTGATGTGCGTGTAGCGCTGCGTGGTCGAGAGCCGCGCGTGGCCGAGCAGTTCCTGGATGGCGCGCAGATCGGCGCCTCGCTCGAGCAGGTGGGTCGCGAACGAGTGGCGTAACGCGTGCGGGCTGATCCCGAAGCGGGCGCTGCAGAGCGCGACGTAGCGCCTCACCAGTCGGTGCACGCTGCGCCCGGTCAGGCGGCCGCCCAGGAAGTTCAGGAACAGGGGCTGCGACGCAGCTGACCGCCGCGGCGCCGGCCGCATGGGCCCCGGCCGGCCCGCCGCCTTCGGGGGTCCGCTGCGCACGCGCGATGCGGCCTGCTCGAGCAGAGGCCGGTCCTTCAGGTACGTGCGCAGCGCCGCCTCGGCGCTGCGGTTGAACGGAACGATGCGCTCTTTGCTGCCCTTGCCGAGGACCCTCACCATGCGGCCGCCCAGGTTCAGGTCGTCCAGGTTCAGCCCGACCAGCTCGCTCAACCGGAGGCCCGAGGCGTAGAACAGTTCGAGGATGGCCCGGTCTCTGCGCCCCAGAAGCGTCGAGCCGTCGGGCGTCTCGAAGAGCGGCCCGATCTCACCGATGTCGAGGTGCGCCGGCAGCCGCTGTTCCACTTTTGGCGTGGCGACGAGCGCGCCCGGATCACCCTCCAGATGGCCCTCACGGCGGAGGTGGCGCACGAAGGCCCGGATAGCCGCAAGCTTCCGGCCGGCCGACGCACGCGAGAGGCGCTCGCGATACATTTCGGCCACGTATCCCCGGATGGCTGCCACGGTGCAGTCGGCGGGAGTCAGATCGGTCTTCGGTTTGCCGGTGTGGATGGGCAGGTAGGAGAGGAACTGGGAGAGGTCGCTCTCGTACGCGCGGACGGTATGCGGCGAGGCGCCGCGGTTCAGGCGCAGGAACTCGAGAAACGCCCGCAGATGCTCCCGCACCCCTCTACTGTCTACTGTCTACTATCTACTGTCTACTGTCTTCTGTCTTCTGTCTTCTGGCTTCTGGCCAGCAGCCCAAATCGCCAGATCCCCCAGCGCCCTTTCCGAAATCGCCTGCTTCCGCGCGTCGCGGCGCCGGGGCGGTTCGCGAAGCGGATCCATGATCCCGAACGTGATGTTGGTCGGCTGGTAGTCCGCCGCCAGCGCGTGCGACACGTAGAACGCCAGCGCGCCCATCGCGGTCGTCCGGGGCATCGCGCGAGGGGTTTCGCCCAGGGCCAGCGCCGCGGCGTTCAGGCCGGCCAGCAGCCCGGAGGCCGCTGACTCGACGTAGCCCTCGACGCCGGAAATCTGCCCGGCGAAGAACAGGTCCTCGCGCACTCGCGTCTGCCACGTCTCGCGGAGTACGGACGGGCCGTTGATGTAGGTGTTGCGGTGGACCATGCCGAAGCGGACGAACTCCGCGCTTTCGAGCCCGGGAATCATCCGCAGCACGCGCGCCTGCTCGCCCCACTTGAGCTGGGTCTGAAAGCCCACGAGGCTGTAGTGATCGCCCGCCAGGTTGTCCTGGCGCAGCTGGACGACGGCGTACGGCCGACGGCCCGTCCTCGGATCGTCGAGGCCGACCGGCTTCATCGGGCCGAATCGCAGCGTGTCGCGGCCGCGGTGCGCCAGGACCTCGATGGGCAGGCATCCTTCGAAGAACCGCTCCCGGTCGAGATCGTGCACCGACGCCTTCTCGGCGCCCACCAGCGCGTCGTAGAACGCGCCGTACTCCGATGCCGTCAAGGGGCAGTTCAGGTAGTCACCGTCGCCCTCGTCGGTACCGCAGACCCGCGCCGCTCCGGCATCCGCGCCTGGCCCGGACGCCGACTCTCGCGGTCCGAGGCTGCGGCCCCACCGCGACGCGCGGAACACCTTGGCCATGTCGATGGACTCGGCCAGCACGATCGGGCTGATCGCGTCGTAGAAGTAGAGGTAGTCCTGTCCGACGAACCCGGCGATGCTGGCTGCCAGCCGTTCCGACGTCAGCGGCCCGGTCGCGAGGATGACCGGCTCCCCGGATCCCCTGGGCTCCGGAATCTGCTCGACTTCCTCCCGCACCACCGTGATGAGCGGGTGGTCTTCGACGGCCGCGGTGATGAACGCGGCAAACCGTTCGCGGTCCACCGCCAGCGCGGCCCCGGCCGGCACACGCGTCGCGTCGGCCGCCCGCATGACGAGCGACCCGAGGCGCCGCATCTCCTCCTTGAGCAGTCCGACGGCGTTGTCCAGCTTGTCGGCACGCAGCGAGTTGCTGCAGACGAGTTCGGCCAGATCGCTCGTGCGGTGGACGTCGGTCTGCCGCGCCGGGCGCATTTCGTACAGGGTGACCGGCACGCCCCGCGAGGCCGCCTGCCAGGCAGCCTCGCACCCGGCCAGCCCGCCGCCGATGATCCGGATATGGGACATGAGTGACGGGCACGCCGGGTCTGGAGCCCCAGCCGCCATGCGCCGCGTGGCACCAGGCCTGGCACCTGCCCGATGGCTGTCTCTTGTTTCTTGTCTTTTGTCTTTTATCTTCTGTCTTCTGTCTTCTGTCTTCTACTGTCTACTATCTACTGTCTACTGTCTCTTCCGCCCCCCCGACCGCCGCGTCCTGCGCGTCGCCGGCCCCGCGGCCGCCTTCGCCCTGAGTAGCTCGACCGCTTGGTCCAGCGTGAAGGCCCCCGCATCAGCGGATTTCGGCAACGACGCGTTCGTCGTCCCGTCGGTCACGTAGGGTCCGTAGCGGCCGTCCATCAGCTTGACCTCGACGCCGCCCCCCGGCGGTGTGCCGAGCGAACGCAGCACGGCCTTGGTCATCGTGCGCCGCCTCGCCTTCTTGGGCGCGGCGAACAGCGCGAGGGCGCGTTCGAGCGTCACCGTGTACACATCGTCGCTCTCTTCGAGCGATCGGAATTCGTCGCCGCGCTTGACGTACGGACCGAACCGCCCGCGACCCGCGCTGACGAGTTCGCCCGTCTCCGGATCCGAACCGAGGTCGCGCGGGAGGCTCAGTAGGTGGAGGGCCTCCTGGAGCGTGATCTCGGCCGGGCTCGTTCCTGCCGGAATCGACGCCCGCTTCGGCGACACAGCCTTCTTCCCCTTCTCCTTCGGCGGGGCCTCGCCCAACTGGACGTAGTGGCCGAAGCGCCCGTGCTGAACCGTGACGCTCAGCCCCGACGCCGGGTCGGTGCCAAGCACGCGCGGCCCATCCGCCTTTGCCTGCAGCAGCGCGAGCGCCTTCTCGATCGACAACTCGGCGGGAGGCAGGTCGTCTGGCAGCGTCGCCGTGTGGCCGGTCCCGCCGGCGCCCCGCTGCAGGAACGGTCCGAAGCGCCCGATGCGCACGCGGATCGCATCGCCCGTGTCCGGGTCGGCTCCCACCTCGATATCCGGGTAGTTCGTCGAGGCCTCCGCCTGGGCCACGACGGCCTCCAGCCCCGGATGGCCGCTCTCGCCCTCTCGGTAGAACGCCCGGATGAAGGAGAGCCAGTCCCGCTCGCCGTTCGAGATCTGGTCGAGGTCCTCCTCCATCTCGGCGGTAAACCCGACATCAACGTAGTCCGCGAAATGCTCCCGCAGCAGGCGCGTCACCGCGAACGCCGAGAAGGTCGGAACCAGGGCCTTGCCCTGGCGGAACATGTAGCCGCGCCGCTCGATGGTCGCGATGGTCGGCGCGTACGTCGACGGACGGCCGATGCCGGCTTGCTCCAATTCCTTGATGAGCGCCGCCTCCGTGTAGCGGGCCGGCGGCTGGGTCTCGTGCCCTTTAGGATCGAGGTTGACCAGGGCAAGGGGCGCGTGCGAACCCCGGCGTCCCACCTCATCGCCCACCCGCATCGCCGGCAGGATGGTCTCCTGGTCCGCGAGCTCGGCCTCGGGATCGTCACTGCCTTCGACGTACGCCCGCCTAAATCCAGCGAACTCGATGGCCTTCCCGCTCGCGCTGAACACGCACGGCTCGCCGGCGGCGTTCATCCCGGTGATCTCGACCGTCGTTTTAAGGACGCGCGCATCGGGCATCTGCGACGCCATCGTGCGCTTCCAGACCAGCTCGTACACGCGCAGTTCGTCCGACGAGAGGACGGTCGCCAGGCGCTGGGGCGACAGGCGGAAATCGGTTGGCCGAATGGCCTCGTGCGCCTCCTGCGCGTTCTTGACGCGTGTCTGATAGCGCCGCGGCCCGGTGTGGTACTCGGGGCCGAACATCTGCCGAATGACCCGCGCGGCTTCGCCGAGCGCTTTCTCGCTGAGCGTCGTCGAGTCGGTGCGGTGGTACGTGATCAACCCTTCGATCTCACCGTCACCGATCTCCATGCCCTGGAACAGCCGCTGCGCAATCTGCATCGTCCGTTCGGTCGAGAACCCGAGCTTGCGGCTGGCTTCCTGCGTCAGCGTCGACGTGGTGAAGGGCGGCGCCGGCCGCTCGAACGCGGGCTTGGCCTCCACCGCCGTCACGCGCCACGGCAGGTTCGCCGACAGCGCACCCGCCATTTCCCGCGCGGCCGCCTGGTCCAGATGACGCACGCGCCTGGCACTGAGCTGCCCGGTGGCCGGATCGAAGTCCTTGCCGACCGCCACCCGCTCGTCACCCACGCGGATCAGCGTGGCCGGGAACTCCTTGTCGCCGGCCGCCAGCCGGGCCTCGAGGTCCCAGTAGACCGCCGACCGGAATGCCCGGCGGGCCTCCTCCCGCTCGACGAGCAGCCGGACGGCCACGCTCTGGACCCGGCCGGCGCTCAGCCCCGTCTGCACCTTACGCCAGAGTACGGGAGAGACGGAGTAGCCGTACAGCCGATCGAGGATGCGCCGGCTCTCCTGAGCGCGCACGAGGTTCTCGTCGAGGTCGTGCGCACTCGCCAGCGCCTCCCTGATGGCATCCTCGGTGATCTCGTGAAACACGATGCGCCGGACCGGCACGCGCGGCTTCAGGATCTGGGCCAGATGCCAACTGATGGACTCGCCCTCGCGGTCCGGGTCGGTCGCCAGGACGAGTTCCGACGCGTCCTTCAACGCGGTCTTGAGCGCCTGGACCTGCCGCCGCTTGTCCGCCGGGATGACGTAGTGCGGTGTGAAGTCGCCATCGACATCGACGGCCATGCGCCCCCAGGCCTTGTCGCGGATGGCGGCCGGCACCTCGGACGCCTTCTCGGGGAGGTCTCGGACGTGGCCGAAACTCGCTTCGATTCTGTATTTGTTGCCGAGAAAGCGGGCCAGCGTCTTGGCTTTGGCCGGCGACTCGACAATGACTAACGGCTTTCCCATTCGACTCCTGCAGTTCCGCCCGCTACCTTAGCACGTTCACCCGCGACCTCACGAACCCGCCCCCTCCGGCTCGCCGGACCCATCCAGTCAACTCGAGTTCCGCGAGGCGAGCGAGCACGCGGGCCGTGTCCTGGCAGCTGGCCTCGCACAGGGCCGCCAGTTCGTAGCGCTCACCCGGGACCATGGCCCCCAGAATCGCGTCGGCAGGCGGTTCCGCCGCCGAATCCGCCAGGCCGCGCGCGTCCAGGCGCAGTTCCTCGAGGACATCTTCGACGGACTCGACCATCCTCGCGCCGTCCCGAAGCAGGCCGTGCGCGCCGCGGTTGTGTCCGCCCAGCACCCCACCCGGCACGGCCATCACCGGGCGGTTCTGCTCGAGCGCGCAGGCGGCCGTGATCAGCGAACCGCTGTCGGTGGCCGCCTCGACCACGACGACCGCCTGGGCGAGCCCGGCGATGATGCGGTTTCGTCGCGGGAAGTGCCAGGCCCGAGGCGGTGTGCCTGGCGGCAACTCGGCCACCAGCGCGCCGCTCCGGCAGATGGCGGCGGCCAGATCACCGTGTTCCGGCGGGTACATCACGTCGGGCCCCGAGCCGAGCACGGCCAGCGTCGGCCCTTCGCCGCGCAGCGCGCCGCGGTGCGCCGCCGAATCGATGCCACGGGCCAGTCCGCTCACCACAACCACGCCGGCCCTGGCCAACCCGCGCGCCAAGTCGAAGGCCATCTCCAGCCCATGAGGCGTGGCGGCCCGCGATCCGACGATCGCCACCGCGGGACCGGCAGCCGGTAGGGTGCCGCGAACCCAGAGGACCGGCGGCGGATCCGGAATCACGGCAAGACCGGTGGGAAACGACGAGTCCAGCCTGCCGACCAGGTCAATCCCGAGGCGTGCGGCCGATTCGATGGCCGCCGCCGCCCTCGCCCGAAGGATCGCGGCCCGGCGAGGCACGTCACAGGCGTGGAGCGCCGCGAGGATCGCTTCGAGGTCGAGCTGCGCCTCGAGAACGGACGGGGCCGGGTCGTCGGCGGCCAGCAGAGGCCCCGGCGCCCGGCGGACCCGGCGGCGCCGGCGGGCCTCGTCGGTCCAGAGCAGCGAGAGGGCAGCAAGGTCGGTGACGTTGGCCACGGGTGGACGCTCCGTGTCCGTCCGCTTGCGAAACCCGTGCCCTGCCCGCCCGGAGCCTTGCGGGGGTTCGGGGGCAGCGCTATAGTGGAAGGAACGGCCCAGCCTGCCCTGAAAACGACGAGCGCACGAGCCAAAGGTGTCCATGAACCGGTTGCAGAAAACTGGAACTCTGGTGCTCCTGGTGGTGGCACTTTTTGCGATGCCGGCTTCGGCCGACGACCGTAAGGAGGCGCGGGAGCAGAACGACTTCGGCATCCGCGTCGCCCAGCAGGGGCTGTGGCGTGAAGCCATCTTCCGCTGGGAGCGCGCGGTCCAGCTGGACCCCAAGTACGCGGCGGCGTTCAATAACCTCGCCATCGCCTACGAAACGCAGGGCGAGTTCGAGAAGGCCAAGCAGGCCTACGAGCGTGCCGTCGAACTCGACTCGAAGAACCTCTACATCCGGCAGAATTTCGATCTCTTTAAGGAAATCAACGACCGTGCGAGCCGCCAGGATTCTCGTTAGCCTTGCGCTCGCCGTGACGGCGGGCGCCTGCGTGTCGTTCTTCGAGGTCGCGATCGAAACGCCGATCAGGCCCAAGCTCGACGTATCGACGTTTTCTCGCGTGTTCGTCGCCGGCTTCGTCGCCGCAGGCACTGAAGACGTCGACGCCAACCTCGAAACCGTCCGGCTGCTTCGCAGCCAGCTCAGGAGCAAGGGCCTGCTGCGCGTCATCGACGCCGACGTCCTGCCGCTGACCGAGGTTGCCGTGGCGAAGCCTGCGGGCGAGCCGCCGCCGGACGGGTCGACGCCGCCGGTCGATCTGCCCGAGACCATCACGACCGAGCAGGATCTCGAACTCTACGAGCGCGTCTTTGCGAACACGGAGTACTGGAAGCAGGTCGGCGAGGAGTTCCAGGGCCCGCTCATCGTCACCGGAACGGTGATGTTCACGCCGCACTCCCGGTCCGGGTACGTGCAGCGCGAGGAAGAGCAGTACGACTCGTTCGGGCGGCGGCGGGTCGTGCCGGTGCGGACCTACATGGAGCGCCAGGGGTTCATCCTGCGCCCGAAGTTCGTCTTCATCGACGGCCGGACGGGGGAAACGCTGTACACGGAGACGTTTCGCGAGGAAGTCCTCTACAACGCCCAGCAGACCACGCCGGCGCTGTCGTCGTATTTCGAGTTGATGGACCGGCTGATTCCGGCGTTTCTGACCACCCTGAGCAGCCAGAAAATCAAGGGGACGCGCATCCTGCTGAAGTAGATCGCGAGGCGGCCCCCGCCTTCCGGATCCGGCCGCAGCCGGGGGAGCGACGGCGGACGGCCCGGGACCCGTCGGACAGGAGCCGCCTGGTTCACGGGGCTGGCCAGAAGTTCAGCCTTTCTGCTAGGATAAGAAGTTCCGCCGCATGGCGAAAGCGCCGCGAGGGCGGTTCCGGGGCGGCATCTGCACAGGAGTTGAATTGTGTACGCGATTGTACAGAACGGCGGGCATCAGCTGAAGGTGGAACCCGGCGCCGTGGTCACGGTGGACCGCATGGGAGCCGACAAGGGCGGCGAGGTGACCTTCGACCAGGTGCTGCTCGTAGCAAAGGATGGCGGGGACATCACGGCCGGCACTCCGTACGTGGCCGGCGCCAAGGTCGTCGGCGTCGTCGAGGACCACGTGCGCGGGCCGAAAGTCCGCGTCTTCAAGAGCAAGCGGCGCAAGCAGGAGCGGCGGACGCACGGCTTCCGCCACGACCAGACGCGGGTCAAGATCACGGGGATTGAGATCTAGGCGACAGGCGTCGGGCGACAGGCGACAGGGAAGAGCGCGGGGCTTGGCGTCAGGCGACAGGGATTTGAGTCATGGCACATAAAAAGGGACAGGGCAGCTCCAGAAACGGGCGCGACAGCAATTCGCAGCGCCTGGGCGTCAAGCGTTTCGACGGCAACATCGTGACCGGCGGGTCCATCCTGGTCCGGCAGCGCGGCCGGCGCTTCAAGCCTGGCACCAACGTGGGCCTGGGCAAGGACGATACGCTGTTTGCCAAGATCCCGGGCGTGGTGAAGTTCGAAGACCACGGCCGCAGCGGCCGCTTCATCAGCATTCAGCCTCTGCCGCAGGACAACTGACGCCGGCCCGGCCGCCGAATCGGTCGAACAGCCGTCGGCGGGCAACGCTGAGCAGCCACCGCACGTCCTCCCGGAAGCGGTGGCTGTTCCATGTACGGCCAGAACCGCCGCTCAGCGACGTCGTCTAATCCATAGATGCGCCACCGGCGGCCGCCCGCCGGTGCGGCCCCGTCCTGTCCCCGCTGGAGTGTATCCATGGTGAAGCGCCTCTTCCTCTGCGCCGGTGCCGCGTGCGTCGCGGCCGGCATCGTCGTCGCCGCCGACGAGGGCATGTGGCGGCTCGATCAACTGCCCGTGAAACAGATCGAACAGCAGTACGGCGTGCGTCTCACGCCCGCCGACATCGGGCGCGTTCAGGGTGCCGTCGTCCGCATCTCGACCGGCGGCACCGGGACCTTCGCCTCGGCGAACGGCCTGATCCTCACGAACCACCACGTCGCGCTCGACTGCATCCGGACCTCGACGCTGGCCGAGCAGGGCCAGGGAAAGGCGGAGAACCTCATCGAGGAGGGCTTCACGGCCGCGAACACCGCCGCCGAACTGCCCTGCAAGCGGTTCCAGGCTCAGGTCGAAGTGAGCGCGCGCGACGTCACGGCCGAGCTCAACGCCGGGGTCAAGCCCGGGATGGCGGCGGCCGCCGTCCAGCAGGCCCGGATGACCGCCCGCTCCGACCTGGAGCGCGCCTGCCAGCAGGAGAAGGGCGACAACTTCTCGTGCGCCGTCGTCGACTTCAACAGCGGCGCCCGCTCGCTGCTGATCGTGTACGAGGACTACAACGACATCCGCCTCGTCTACGCGCCGGAGAAGCAGCTCGGCTACTTCGGCGGTGACGAGATGAACTTCCGGTTCCCGCGCTACGTGTCGGACATCTCGATCCTGCGGGCCTACCAGAGCAAGGACGGCCGGCACACCGAGTACGACCCGGCCAACGTCCCGGTGAAGCCAGCTCATTTCCTGCCCGTGACCATGGCGGGCGTCCAGGACGGTGACTTCACCTTCGTCGCCGGCAACCCGGGCGCGACGAATCGATATCGGATGAGCTTCTCGGCCGCGTACAACGTGGCGAAGGGCATTCCCGACCAGATCCGCGACGCCGAGGCCCAGCTTGCGCTGCTGCGGAAGTACGCGGGGATGAAGCCCGAGTACCAGACGATTCTGCAGAGTCAGATCTTCGGCCTGTCGAACAACCTCAAATACAACCAGGACCTGCTGGCTGCGCTCAAGGCGTCGAACGTCGTGGCGCAGCGCGAGGCGCGCGAGGCCGAGTTCATGGCCTGGGTGAAGGCGAATCCCCACGGCAAGGAGTTCGCCGGCGTGCTCGACGCCCAGCGCGCGGTGTACGCCAACGACGTCGAGGCCAACAGCGACCTCGACAATGCGCTGAACTGGATCAACCAGTCCACCGCGGTCGTCTACGCCGTGAATCTCTACGAGTTCGCGCTGGAGCGGGCCAGGACGTCGGACCGGGACCGCGAGCCGCAGTTCCAGGAACGCAACTGGCCGGACGTCCGGCAGGCCCTGACCAGCGACGACCCCGTCATCGCGGACCTCGATGCCGACCTGCTGGCGCTGGGCCTCGAACGTGCGGCGGCGCTCCCTGGCGGCCGGGCCATCCCGGCGGTCGCCAGACTGGCGGCGCGGACCGGTTCCGGCGCCACACCCGCGTCGATGGCCAGGGCAGTCGTGTCCGGTACGGCGCTGCTCTCCGCAGAGGCGCGCACGAAGCTCGTCGACGCGTCGGTCGCCGATTTCGAGGCCTCGAAAGATCCGGCCATCGTCTTCGCGCGGGACCTGCTGCCCGCGCTGAAGGATCAGCGAGCGCGCATCCGCGTGCTGAATGAGAAGCTCTTCATGAACCGCGCGGCCTTCGCCCGGGCGCTCGTTGCCTGGAAAGGTGCGGGACTCTACCCGGACGCGAACTTCACGCTGCGGGGCACCTTCGGTCTGGTCGCGGGCTACACCGATGCCAGGGGCCGGGCGGTTCCCTTCTCGACCTACCTCGGCGATCTGTTCTCCCTGGCGGCGTCGCGGGGCAACACCGGTGATTTCGCGCTGCCGGCGAAGCTGCAGTCCTGGAGGCAGAAGGTAGGTGACGCGGCGTTCACCGCGACGTACGCCGGGCTGCCGGTCAACTTCGTATCGACCAACGACATCACCGGCGGGAACTCGGGCAGTGCCACGCTCAACCGGCGGCTGGAGATCGTGGGCCTCATCTTCGACGGCAACGAGGAGGCCATGGCGGGCGATTGGGTGTACAGCGATAAGGCCGGGCGGGCGCTCAGCACCGACGTCCGCTTCGCCCTGACCGTCGCGCGCGACGTGCACGGCGCTGGGTGGATCGTCGATGAGCTGCTGAAACCGGGCAGCGCCAGGTAGACGGGACTCCTGCCACCGGGCCTGCGAACGGGAGAAGACGGGGCGGGGCCGGGGTCCCGCCCTCGCGGTGCTACTTCGCGCGCGTGGCCTTCCAGGTCCGGCCCGCGCCGACGCCCTCGATCGTGCCTTCGATCGTGTCGCCCTTCACAATGCCCTTGTACGTGCCTCCGCCCAGCGTGAAGCTGAACTCCGTGCCGCGCAGGCGGCCGTCGGCGAGAGCGGCGGTCTGGTCGCCCTTCGCCAAGGTCCCCGTCACCATCTGGAACGACTGCGAGAGGGTCAGCGTCCCCCCGTCCATGTCCCACGTGCCCTCGACCTTCGCCGGCACGATCCACAGCAGCGCCCGGCACCAGCTCGTGCAGTCGCCTTCAACCGTCCCCACTTCGTCGGCCTGCCACTCGGCCATGTCGAAGCTGTTCGACACGAGGCGGGTCCCGGGTCGCAGCTCGAGCAGCGTCGGGCGCAGCTTCACGTTGATCGACGGCAGCAGGAACATCGTGATGACCGTCGCCTTCGAGAAGTCGCTCTCGAAGAGGTCCGCCTTCATGAAGGTGGCCTTGTCCGCCACGCCTGCCTCGATGGCTTTCGCCTTCGACAACTCGACCATGTCCGGGTTGTACTCGATCCCCATGGCCGTCGCCCCGCGCTTCGCCGCGGCAATGACCGTGCGGCCGTCGCCAGAGCCGAGGTCGATGACGTAGTCCTGGGCGGTGACCTTCGCCATGTCGAGCATCTTCTCGACGAGGATCTCCGACGTCGGCACCCACACCACGTCCTTCCCGGCCTGGCCGTACTCCGGCTCGAACTTCTTCGGCGGTTGCGTCTGCTGAGCCTGCTGGGCCTGAAGGCCTGCGAACGCGGCAACCACGACCAGCACCACGACGGTCGCCACTCGCCGACCCGACAACGAACGAGTCATGAACCCTCCTCCGGCGCACGAAGGGCGCCACCGATGCGGTCCAGGCTGGCCGCAACCGACGTATTGTAGCCGGGAACCGGGTTCGGCTGCAGAATCGTGCGGGACGCTTCGCTCACGAACCGAACACACCGAGCCACGGCCGTTCGTTCGCTTGGGAACCTCGGCCTGGGAACGTCCGCCGAGGGGCGATCAATGGAATCGGGGGACCGACGGAACCGGCCCCCGGTCCCGGGTCCCCAGCGCGGGTCACGCCCCGTCCTCCGGCATGACCAGCCAGAGGGCGATGTACACGAGGATCCCGGGAAACGCCACCGACAGGATCGACACGACCACGTACAGGACCCGGACGGCGGTCGGGTCCCACTGGAGGAATTCCGCAAGGCCGCCGCACACGCCGGCGATCACGCGGTTCTTGCGGGAACGTCTGAGTCCAGCCATCGCGAGCCCTCCCATGGGCGCCGGGCGGCGCCCCTACCCGATCATACGAGGGAGGGCCCGTCAAGGGTTCGCCGCAGCTCGGGCTCGGAGCGAATCTCCCACTCGGTCGACGCCGCCGTGAGGAGGACGAGGCCGAGGCCGGCTACCGTCACCGTCAGAATCATGCGCAGGACGAGTACGGTCAGGCCGCGCATGGTGTCCTGCTGATGGCCGATGACGGCCATCAGGTACACCTCGCGCTGGGTCTGCGGGCGGGCCCCGCGCAACGCCTCGGGCAGGCTCGTCAACCGCTGCGCCAGTTCGACGATGGGCCGGTCGAAGGCGCGGGTATCGCCTCCCCGCTGGCCGAGGCGCCACGCGGCCCAGCTGCCGTACGCCGCCGCGAGCACCAGCACGAGGAGGCCCGCCAGCAGCCGGCGCCGGCAACGCCCCTTCAGCGCAGACCACCGGAAGCGGGAAATCGGGCCGGTACGGTCTACTGGCATGCCCTGATTATCGGTCGGTCTCGTCAAGCCCTGTCGGCTGCCCTACAATACGCCGAATCCGGACCGGTCTTTGCGCCGGGCCGTGTGAGGAGATGTCACGATGCTGCGCACCCGACTCGTCGTCCTGGCCCTGGTCCTCGTGCTCTGGGTCCCCGCCGCCGCCCAGAAGCCCCAGCTCGGCTATTACCGCTTCCCCGCGATCGCGGGCGACACCATCGTCTTCGTCGCGGAGGGCGACCTCTGGCGCGTCGCCGTCGCCGGGGGCGTCGCGCAGCGACTGACGACCCATCACGAGGAGGAAAGCCGGCCGGCCGTATCTCCCGATGGCAAGACCGTCGCGTTCACAGGCACGTATGAGGGACCGGGCGAAGTCTACACTCTGCCGCTCGAGGGCGGGGTCCCGACCAGGCTGACCTGGAACGCCGCGCGGCCGAGCTGGATCGGCTGGACACCGCAGGGTGACATCCTCTTCGCCACGCGCAGCCACTCGACGCTGCCCAACGTGCAGCTCGTGCGCCTCGACCCGAAAACGGGCGCGCGCACCATCGTGCCCCTCTCGCAGGCCAGCGACGGCGACTACGATACGCCCGGGAAGACACTCTTCTTTACGCGCCTCCCCTTCCAGGGCAGCCACACCCGCCGCTACAAGGGCGGCACGGCGCAGAACCTCTGGAAGTTCACCACCGGAAGTGAAGCCGCGCCGCTGACCGCGGACTACCCGGGCACGAGCAAGACGCCGATGCTGTGGAAGGGCCGCGTCTATTTCGCCAGTGACCGCAGCGGCTCGATGAACCTCTGGTCGATGGACGAGCGCGGCGGCGACCTCAAGCAGCACACAACCCACTCGGGGTACGAAGTGCAGTCGCCGACACTCTCGAACGGCCGGATCGCGTATCAGCTCGGCGCGGATCTGCGCGTCTACGACATCGCCGCGAACAGCGACCGCGCGGTGCCCATCACGCTCGTGTCCGATTTCGACCAGCTCCGCGAGCGATGGGTGAAAAACGCGACGGAGTGGATCACGTCGGCCCACCTCTCCCCCACCGGCGACCGCGTCGCCGTCACCGCCCGCGGCCAGGTGTTCGTCGTCCCCGCCCAGCAGGGCCGCATCGTCGAGGCCACGCGCAACAAGCTGGTGCGCCACAGAAACGCCCGGTTCATGCCCGACGGCAGGTCGGTCCTCACCCTCTCGGACGAGAGCGACGAGGTCGAGTTCTGGACCGTTCCGGCGAACGGGATCGGCGCCGCGACGCAGTTGAGCACCGACGCGAAGGTGCTGCGGTGGGACGGCATCCCGTCGCCGGATGGGAAGTACATCGCGAACCACGACAAGGACCAGCAGTTGTGGATCCTCGACGTCGCGGCGAAGACGCAGAAGAAGGTGGCCGACGCCGCCGAGGGCGACTTCGACGACCTCCGCTGGTCACCCGACAGCAAGTGGCTGGCCTACACGGCTCCGGCCGAGAACCTGCTGACCCGCATCATGCTCTACGAGGTCTCGACGGGCCGCATCGTTCCGGTGACGTCGGACCGCTACGACAGCGTCAGCCCGACGTGGAGCCCGGACGGCAAGTGGCTGTACTTCCTGTCGAACCGGAACTTCCAGTCGCTCGTCGGGGGGCCCTGGGGTTCTCGCCAGCCGGAACCGTACTGGGACCGCCAGACGAAGATCTTCCACGTCGCGCTCAAGCGGGGCGAGCGTTCGCCCTTCCAGCCCGACGATGAGCTGCAGGCCGCGAAGGCGGCGGACAAACCCGCCGACAAACCCGCTGAGAAGCCAGCCGTCGCGAAGGAGACTGCGGCGGCCGCGCAGGATGCCGCGCAGGCTGGCGCGGCGGCGAAGCCTGCGAGCGAGGCGAAGCCGGCCGACAAGGCGACCGACGTCGTCATCGACATCGACGGCCTCGAGTTGCGCCTGCTCGAGGTGCCCGTGCCGCCGGGCAACTACTCCGACCTCGCGATGGACGCGAAGCGGCTCTACTTCATCTCGCGTCCGGCCGGACGCGATGGCAAGGTCGCGCTCAAGACGCTCGCGCTCGACAACAAAAAGGGTGAGCCCGAGACGTTCACGGAGGATCCGCAGAGCTACGAGCTGTCGCAAGACGGGAAGAAGATCCTCGTTCGCAAGGGACGCGACTTCTTCGTCGTCGATGCCGGCGCGAAGGCGCCCGCCGACATGGCGAAGTCCGCGCTGCCGCTTCGGGACTGGACCTTCAGCCTCGACCCGCGTCTCGAGTGGCGGCAGATGTTCACCGAAGCGTGGCGGCTCGAGCGTGACTACTTCTACGACCGTGGCATGCACGGCCTCGACTGGCGCGCCATCCGGGCCAAGTACCTGCCGCTCGTCGATCGCGTCACCGACCGGGCGGAGCTGAGCGACATCCTCGCGCAGATGGTGGCCGAACTGTCGGCGCTGCACATCTTCGTGCGCGGCGGCGACCTGCGCGCCGCCGAAGACGATGCGTGGCCGGCGTCGGTGGGGGCCGAGCTGATCCGCGACGAGAAGGCCGGCGGGTACCGCGTCGGGCACGTGATCCAGACCGATCCCGACCGGCCCGATCGGCGCGTGCCGCTGGCGCACCCCAACGTGAACGTCGTCGAGGGCGATGTCATCGAGTCCGTCAACGGTGTCCCGGCGCTGTCGGCTCCTGACGTGGCGGCGTTGCTTCGCGGCCGGGCAGGCAAGCAGGTGCTGCTGAAGGTGAAGCCCAAGGGCGGCGGGGCGGCCCGCGACGTCGTCGTCGAACCCATTTCGGCGCAGGAGGAGGATGGGCTGCGCTACGACGAGTGGGAGTACACGCGGCGGCTTGCCGTGGAGCGCGCGAGCAACGACCAGATCGGCTACGTGCACCTGCGCGCCATGAGCGGCGGGAACATGGCCGAATGGATGCGCGAGTACTACCCCGTGTTCAACCGCGCGGGGCTCATCATCGACGTCCGCCACAACAGCGGCGGCAACATCGACAGTTGGATTCTCGGGCGGTTGCTGCGCAAGGCGTGGTTCTACTGGCAGCCGCGGGTCGGCCGTCCGTACTGGAACATGCAGTTCGCGTTCCGCGGCCACATGGTGGTTCTGGTCAACGAGCGCACCGCGTCGGACGGCGAGGCGTTCGCCGAAGGCTTCCGTCGCCTCGGCATGGGCCAGGTCATCGGCACGCGCACGTGGGGCGGCGAGATCTGGCTCAGCTCGAGCAACACCCTGGTCGACCGTGGGATTGCCACTGCCGCGGAGACGGGCGTCTACGGCCCTGAGGGCGAGTGGCTGATCGAGGGCCACGGCGTGGACCCGGACATCGTCGTCGACAACCTGCCCCACGCGACGTTCGGCGGTCAGGACGCGCAGCTGGATGCGGCCGTGAAACACCTGCAGGAGCTGATCAAGACGAAGCCGATCCCCGTGCCTCCACCGCCGCCGTATCCGATCAAGCGGTAGGGACAGGCGGCAGGCGACAGGCGACTGGGCAGGGGTCAGGCGTAGGCGATAGGGGTCAGGGCCGGGATCGCCCCGTGCGAGGCGTTGAAACACATCATCGTATCAGCGTATCATTGTATCAGATGCGCACGACCCTCACGCTCGATGACGACGTGTTCGAGGCCGCCCAGTCGCTCGCCAGGGCGTCGGGCCAGCGTCTGGGTCAGATCGTGTCGGAGTTGGCCAGGCGAGGGCTCCGATCCAAATCGTCCGCAGCTGTGGCGGGCGGCGTGCCGGTCTTTGCCGTCCCGCCCGACGCGCCTGTCATCCCGTCCGATCGGGCCCGTGATTTGCTCTCGGACGAGCCCGAGTAGCTCGGGATGACCGCGATCCTGCTCGACACGAACGTACTGCTCGCGCTGGCCTGGCCGAACCACCAGCATCACGGCACGGCTCAGCGGTGGTTCAAGAGGGAGGCGCCGCGAGGCTGGGCCACCTGTGCGCTGACCCAACTCGGGTTCGTGCGCCTGTCATCGAACCCGGCGTACACCCCAGCCGCCGTCTCCCCGTCGGCCGCGGCGGAACTGCTCGGACGGCTGACGGGCTACGGGCGACACCAGTACTGGGCCGAGTTGGCGCCCGTCGATGCGAGTGTGTTCGCAATGGCGCTCGGTCATCGTCAGGTGATGGATGTCTACCTCGTCCGCGAGGCGGAACGCCATCGAGGCCGCTTGGCGACGTTCGATCGGCGGCTCACGGTGCATGCCGCGAAACCCGCGACGGTGGTGGTCCTGGGACCGGACGGGTAAGACCACGCCCTGCCCCGCCGTGGTTACACGGCGATGGGCATGATCTCCCGCTCGATGCGGCGCGCGTTGGCAATCTCTGCGACCCGCAGGTCGTAGATGGGTTGCAGGTTGAGCCACGAGTGGGCATCGCCGCCGAATCAAGGTGCAGGCACATACATCAAGTAATTGACATATAATGTTTTTATTTGTATTATTATTTCAGGACAACCGTGTCCATGCTCCTCCACCGCCACATCGTCGAGCAGTTCCACCTGATCTTCCTCGCTCAGCTCACGCGCGGCGTCGACAAGCGCCGATTCATCGTCAAGGGCGGCTGCAACCTCCGGTTCTTCCACCGCAGCGTCCGGTACTCCGAGGACATGGACCTCGACGTCTCGGATGTCGACGCGCACGTCCTGCGCGACCGTGTCCGCGCCATTCTGTCGTCCCGGCCCTTCGGTCAAACCCTGGAGGCGCGCGGCATCGGCATCGAGCACGTCACCGAGCACAAGCAGACCGCCACCGTCCAGCGATGGAAGCTCGGCCTCGAGACTGCCGCCACCGCTCGCCCATTGCCGACCAAGATCGAGTTCTCGCGCCGAGGCCCGGACGAGGGCGTCGAGTTCGGCAGCATCGGGGCGGCGCTCGTGGCCGAACATCAGCTGACACCGTTCATGGCCGCCCACTACGGTGCGGCGGCCGCGCTCGTCCAGAAGGTGGGCGCTCTGGCCGGCCGGGCTGAGCCCCAGGCGCGCGACATCTTCGACCTGCACCACCTCCTCGCGATCGGCGCCCTGCCCGACGCCCTCGCTGCGCTCTCGCCGCGCGTCGTGGAACAGGCACGAAATCGCGTCACGGCGCTCGACTTCGGCGCGTTTCGGAGCCAGGTCGTGGCCTACCTGCCGGACGAGGAACAGATCCGCTTCGATGCGTCGGACGTGTGGGACACGATGGTGCTCGAGGTGCTGGAGGCGTTGGAGGCCGCCGGGCGGTGAGGCTCGTCGACGCCCTCGCGTCACTCAGCCGGATGGGTGAACCCGTGTTCGACACCGGGGATGCGGCCGCCCGCCTCGGGCTCGCGAACGCCCATGCGAGTCAGGCGCTGGCGCGGCTGGCGCGCGCGGGCCACCTCGTGCGTCTACGCCGAGGCCTGTGGGCGGTTCCCGATCGTGTCGATCCGCTGACGTTGCCTGGTCGGCTGACCGCGCCGCTCCCGAGCTACGTGTCGCTGCAGAGCGCGCTCTACCTACACGGCATGGTGTCGCAAGTCCCTGCGGTCACTTACGCAGTGTCGCTCGCCCGTACGCGCCGGTTTCGGACGCCGCTGGCGACGGTATCCGTGCATCACGTGACGCCAGCCTTCTTCTTCGGCTTCGAGGCCGCCGGCCGGCAGGGCGCGCTGGTAGCAACCCCGGAGAAAGCCCTGATCGACCTGCTCTATCTCCGCCCCGCGCGGTCCCAGCTCTTCCGGGCCACGCCCGAACTCGAACTGCCACGCCGATTCAGTGTCCGTCGTGCACGGGCGATCGTGTCGCGCGTCGATCATCCGCGGCGCCGCGCGATGGTCGAACGTGCCCTGGTCGCCATCCTCGAATCCGCCCGGGCCCGGTGACGACGGTTGAGGCGTGCGCGCCTACCGGCCGCCTGCTGTCGCTGCTTTCGCTTTCACCTCCTCGAACCAGTTGAGAACCACGTGCAGCCGCGACGGCGGAGGCGGCGTGGGCTCGAGTGTGCGCTGCACGAAGAGGAACCGCTGTCCGTCGAGCGACACGTCGTAAGCGGCAACCGCGAAGGTGCCGGTATAGAGTCCCTCCGCGATGTGAAAGAGCATCCGCGGTGTTCCAAACGGAGACGCCGCGTCGGGAGCGACGTCCACGGACATCATGTGCCTTGACGTGCCGTCGGTCGGGTAGAAGAGTTCACGGCCGTCCCGCCTCCAGACCGGGGCGCGGCCGGAATCGTCAGAAAGCCGCAGTTGGCCTTCCAAACTCGGGTAGCGTCTGACGTACACTTCGTTCGTCCCCGTCTCGTTCGACACGTAAGCGAGCCAGCGACCGTCCGGCGACAGGGCGGGCCAGTTCAGGCTGCCCTTGGACTCGAGGAGAAGGCCCCGTTCCCATGTGGCGCCGTCCAGCCGCAACCGGCACAGAGCGTAGGGTTGGTCACCCCGCTGGCAGTGATAGACCAGTTCGTCACCCCCGGGCGTCCACGAACCCGTGAAGTGTGCCCAGGCCGCCGGAAGCGGCCGGACGAGATCGGCCGCACCTCGGCCACCGAGAGCGACGTGGTACTGCTGTCGTCTTCCCTTCACCGCAGCCGTAAACATGAGCCGTTTTCCGTCTGGATACCATCTCGGCATCGATGGTCTCGGCACGTCGCCTGCTGCAATGCTGGTCGGTGTTCGGCGAACCAGATCGAGGTACCAAAGGCCCGGACGCAATCCCCCAGTTGCGTACGCGATTCGGTCTCCCTCGGGCGACAGTTGTGGTGCGTAGATGGGGCCTTCAGGCGGCAGGGTTTCAACGATGTCGCCGCGGCGGTCGACCCAGACCAGGCGACTGCGCAAATCCGGGATGTGGCCACCGGTTACGTAGACCAGTGTGCCGGAACGGTCAGACACCGCAATCTGCGCCGCCCCTGTGTCAATCAACGTGCTGCCGGAGTTCCACGCCTGCATGACATCCGAAAGAAGCGGGATCGCTTCTCCGGTGACCGCTAGTCTCTTGGGGTCGAACCGCACCGCTTCCAGGCGCCCAGACTTCACGTAGGCCAAGTGTCCGGTCGGAAGGTACCGCGCATCGGCGGCCTCCCGGACAAGCGTTCTCCTCACATCGGTCGAGAGCGAGACGGCCACCACGGCCGATAGGTCCTCACTGAAACCATAGTCCTGTACCCACGTCACGAGAAGGACGTCAGAGTCCGGCACGAAGTGGGGCAGGACGTAACGTCCGTGCTCACCGCTTTCGCTGTCGGGGCGGAGGATCTTGACCAGTTCACCCCCAGTCGCTCGGATAAGGGTCAGCCCTTCTTCGCTATCCTGCGGCGCAAGAGCGATCACGTTCTCCGCGCCCCAGGATCCGCCTGATGGTCGCGGGGTCTCTCGAAGCTTGATGGGAAATCCTCCGTCGATGCTGACCTTCCGCAAGGCACCGCCAGCCCAGAAGCCGATCCAGGCCCCATCCGGAGAGAAGAACGGGCAGTCTGCCCCTTCCGTTCCATCGAGGGGCACGGCTGTCTCGTCGCTCAGACGGCGCCGGTACAGGCGGGTCTCTGTGCCCTGGATGCCTGCAAACACGAGGGTTTGACCGTCCGGTGAGAGCGCCAGCGATGTCCGGCTCGGGCGATTCAGACCCATGACCAGTTCGGCGCGGTGGGACCCCCGCAGGCCCCCTGCCGGTGTCGTGGTCAGCTCGTACCGTTGCACGCTCGGAGCCGGCATCATGCGTGGAAGCATCCACGCGGTCGCGGCCACTAGAACAACGGCGGCGGATACGGCCCCCCCGGCGAGTTTGGTGCGGGCCCACGGTAGCCGCGCGATCGAAGCCTGACCGCGTCCCCCTTGTTCGAGGGTGTTGCGTATCCAATGGAGTTCATCCGCCACGTCGCGCGCGTCCTGCCACCGTGCGTCGGGGTCTTTCGCCAGGCACTTGCGCACGAGGCGATCGAGCGCGGGCGGCGTGTCCGGGCGGCGTGTGGCCAGCGGCTCCGGCTCCCGCTCGAGGATGGCGCCGACGACGCTCGCCGCACCCTCACCAGTGAACGGACGCGCGCCGGTGAGCATCTCGTAGAGCACCGCCCCCAGCGCCCAGATGTCTGTCCGCACGTCCGCCGGCTTTCCTTCCACCTGCTCCGGTGCCATGTACGGCCACGTCCCCAGGATCTCGCCCCGCGCCGTCAGCGATGCGGAGGCCGACGGCCCGGCAGCCGCCGACGCCACGAGCGGCTGCTCGCCGTGCGCCCGCAGTTTCGCCAGCCCGAAGTCCAGCAGCTTCACGTGCGCCCCGGACCCGTTCGGCGTGCTCGCCTTCGTCAGCATGACGTTCGCCGGCTTCAGATCGCGGTGCACGATCCCCTGCCGGTGCGCGGCGCCCAGCGCCTCGGCGATCTGCGCCCCAAGCTCCAGCGCCTGCGCCACGAGCAGCGGGCCCTTGGCCAGGCGTTCGGCGAGGGTCTGGCCGTCGAGGTACTCGAGGACGAGGTAACTGACGCTCGAAGAGCCGGGATCGGGGACCGGGGACCGGGGACCGGCCGGGATGGCGTCGCCGACGTCATGGAGCGTGCAGATGTGCGGATGGTTCAGCGCCGAGGCCGCACGTGCTTCGTGCTCGAAGCGGCGCCGGCGCTCGGGATCGCTCGCGAGGTCCGGCGGCAGCACCTTGATCGCGACCGTCCGTCCCAGCCGCGTGTCCCGGGCCTGATAGACCTCCCCCATCCCGCCCGCGCCGATCGCCGACTGAATCTCGTACGGTCCCAGACGCGTGCCCGGCGCCAACGCCTCGCCCGCCGACGCCCAGCCCAGCGGATCGAGCAGAGCCGGCCCGTCGTCCGCGCCCCGTAGAAGCGACTCCACCTCGCGCCGCACGTCGGCGTCCACACCGCAGGCCGTCTCCAGATACGCCGCGCGCGCCTTGCCCTCGCGCGCCAGCGCCTCGCCCACGATCGCTTCCACCCGTCGCGCGCGTTCACCCTCCATGGCGAACCTCCGGTCGGAGTGGTCGACCGCCGTGCCGCCAGACCGACCTCATCACTGGTCGTCCGCCGTCCCGCCCTCTGCTGCATGCCGTAGCGCCCGCGCGAGCCAGAGCCGCGCGAACTGCCAGTCCCGCGCCACCGTCGGCGCCGACACCCCCAGCGCCT
>CAYZYG010000028.1:32305-47468 GCA_964481395.1 uncultured Vicinamibacterales bacterium | reverse complement strand
TGAGGGCGGGAGCCCGGGACCGAGCGGTGACCCCGCCAGCCGTTCACCGGCGAGAACACCGGTCGCGACAATCTGCCTGGTGGTGAGCGTCCGTCGATGGACGTCAGTACCCGGCGACGCGCTTGATGCCCGCCAGCACTTTCTCGGCGTTCGGCAGGTTGAACTTCTCGAGCACGTTCGAGAACGGGCAGTGCGCGTCGGGGTAGGTCACGCGCAGCACCGGCGCGTCGAGCTGGTCGAACCGCTCTTCCATGATCAGCGCCGCGATCTCGGCGCCGAGGCCCAGCGTCTTCACGTCCTCGTGCACCACCAGCACGCGGTTCGTCTTCTCCAGTGACGCGAAGATGGCGTCCTTGTCGAGCGGTGCGAGCGTCCGCAGGTCGATGACCTCGACGTCAATCCCGTCCTTCGCCGCCTGCTCCGCCGCCTCCAGCGCCACCAGCACCATCGCCCCGTAGGTGACGAGCGTCACATCCCGGCCTTCGCGGCGCACCGCCGCCTTGCCGATCTCGACGATCTCGTCGCCCTGCGGCACCGGTCCCTTGGCACGGCGGTACAGGAACTTGTGCTCGAGGTAGATGACCGGGTTCTCGTCGCGGATCGCCGCCTTCAGCAGGCCCTTCGCGTCCCAGGCCGTCGACGGCGCCACCACCTTCAGCCCGGGACGATGCACGAACCACGACTCGGGGTTCTGCGAGTGGTAGAGCCCGCCCGCCACGTTGCCGCCCACCGGCGCGCGGACGACGATCGGACACGTCACGCGGCCGCCGTAGCGGTACCGCAGCGTCGCGGCCTGGTTGACGATCTGGTCGAATCCGCAGGTGATGAAGTCGCCGAACTGCATCTCGGCCACCGGTCGGTACCCGCGCAGCGAGGCGCCGACGCTCACACCGATGATGCACGACTCGGAGATCGGCGTGTCGAGGCAACGGTGCTCGCCGAATTCCTCCTGCAGCCCCTTCGTGATGCCGAACGCGCCGCCGTAGGCGCCGACGTCCTCGCCAAGGACGAACACTTTCTCGTCGCGCCGCATCTCTTCGAACAGCGCTTCCCGGATCGCATCGAGGTACGTGATGTCGCTCATATCGGTGCTGCCTGTCTGGCGCGTTCGGCCCGCCTTCGCCCCGTCGGGCTACGGCGCGGCGAGCTGAACGCGCCCCACCGGTCGCTCGTCGCCTGCCGCCTGCCGCCCGGCTCTTCCCTGTCGCCTGTCGCCGATCGCCTGTCGCCGATCGCCCGTCGCCGAGCTCTACGCCAGCAGATCCGTCGCCCCCTCTTCCGGCGCCGGGTCGGGGCTCTCCTCCGCGAAAGTCACCGCATCGTCGACTTCCTGTTTCACGCGCGCGTCGATCTCCTGCGTCTGCTCGTCCGTCAGGATCGACCGGTGCCGCAGATACGTCGTGAACGTCGTCAGCGGGTCGCGGCTCTTCCACATCGCCAGCTCTTCGTCCGTGCGGTAGAACGCCGGATCGTGCTCCGAATGCCCGCGCCAGCGGTAGGTCTTGCACTCGATGAGCGTCGGCCCGTCCCCCGAGCGAGCCCGGGCGATGGCACCTTGCGTGGCCTGATAGACGGCCAACACGTCGTTGCCGTTGATGGCGATGCCGTCGAACCCGTAGCCTTCAGCCCGGTCCGCCACGTCCTCGATGGCCATCGACTTCTCGATGGGAACCGAGTAGGCGTAGATGTTGTTCTCGCAGATGAACACGACCGGGAGCTTGTTCACGCCGGCGAAGTTCATCGCCTCGTGCACGTCGCCGGTGTTCGCCGCGCCCTCTCCGAAGTAGGCGATGACGACGTTGTCGCGTCCCTCGAGCTTATAGGTGAGCCCGATGCCCGCTGCGACCGGCGTGTTGGCCCCCAGCATGCTCGTGTTGCCGAAGATCCCCAGCTCGGGCACACCGCTGTGCAGCGCCGAGTCCCGCCCCTTGGACAGGCCTGTCGCCTTGGCGTACATCTGCGCCATCATCACTCCCGGCGTCACGCCCTTCATCAGGAACGTCCCGAGATCGCGATGCAGCGGGCAGATGTAGTCGTCCGGCCGCAGCCCGTAGCAGGTCCCGACGACGATGGCCTCCTGGCCGATGCTGGAGTAGACGCCGCTCCGGACGCGACCCTGGCGGACCAGGATGCCCAGCTTCTCGTCAAAGGCGCGGACGAGCTTGAGCCAGTAGAGCATCTCGAGGAGTTGCTCGTTCGTGAGCTTGAACTTGTGGCGTTTGAGCGAAGGCATAATCAACAGGGACCGGGGATCCGGGACCGGGGACCAGTTACCGTCGACGACTCGACAACCCGAGATGTAACAGTATACCGAAGGGACGCACGGGTGGGCACGGCGTCCCAACCACGCGTGTCGCTTCGCCCCGCTGGGCCGATTCGGTCAGGATTCCCGTGTGCGCTGGTGCGCGTCCACGAGGGGCCATGGATGGGAACGGGGAACATCCACAACCGGCCCCAGGTCCCCGGCCCCCGGTCTCAGATGAACGTCAGCCCCGGACTCCTGAAGTCCCCGCCCAGAATGGGCCTGGAATCCGTCCCGAGCCACGTGTCGATGGCGCGGGCGTAGACCGAGCGGAAGTCGGTCTCGTAGCGGACGTCGCCGCCGTTGTTCTCCAGCGTCGGATTCTGCGGGTCCGGCGCGAGCGACGCGGCCGTACCGTAGAGCCCGCCCCTGACGCGGCCCCCGAGCGCCAGCATGAGGCCGGCTGCTCCGTGATCGGTACCGATGCTGCCGTTCTCGTAGGCGCGCCGGCCGAACTCCGAGAATACGAGAAGCAGCGTATCGCCGAGCAGGCCCTGGGACTCGAGGTCCGCGTAGAACGCCCCAACCGCCGCGTTCAACTCGGTCATCAGCCGCGGATACGCCCCGTTGGTCCCGACCTGCGACGCGTGCGTGTCGAATCCCCCGTACTGCACCCAGAAGATGCGGGACCCCACCTCCGTCGCGATGGCGCCCGCAACCGTCCGGAACGCCTGCGCGATCCCGGTGGTCGGATAGGTCGCCGCGGGCTGGTACGCGGCCACGCGGGCCACGCGGTCGAGCGTCCCCATGGCCGTCTGGAGGCTGGCGTTCACGAGCGCCAGGTGTGGACGGTCGACGGCCACGTGTGACGAGATGCGCTGCGCGGTTGCGCGCTCGAGCGCCGCCTCGGCCCCGGAATTCGGGCTCAGGTACGTGTAGCCCGACACCGACGGGATCGCGGGAACCGAAATGCTCCGGCTCATCAGCGCTCTCGGCACTTCCCGCTGCGTGTCCCACGCGACCAGGGGATCCACCGGCAGCGGCAGCGTCTCGAGATACCGGCCGAGCCACCCGGAACCGGTCGTGTTGCTCGGGATGGCGGTGCCCCAGATGTCGGTGCCCTGGAAGTGCGAACGGCTCGAGTTCGGGTACCCGACGCGCTGGATGATCGCCAGCCGGCCGGCATCGAAGATGCTGCGGATGTTCGTGAGGTTCGGATGCAGCCCGAGCGGCGTCCCGCCAGCGTCCGCCCCGATCTGCAGCACCTGTCCCGCCGGAATGGCAATCGTCGGCCGCCGGCTGTAGTAGTACGGGTCGGCATACGGCACCAGCATGCTGAGCGCGTCGTTGCCGCCTGCCAGGAAGAGCACCACGAGGTTGCGCGGCACGCCGGAGGTCTGGGCCTCGACCAGATCGCGCAGGAACGCGGGCGCGGCGAGTCCGATGGTGAACGCCGATACGCCGTCACGAAGGAACTGCCGTCTCGTTCGCCGCATGGCCATTCCCGTCTACACGAATACGTACTCGCCCGAGCCCAGGATCAGGTGCATGAGCCCGGCGGTCTTGTTGCGGATCTGCGTGTCCGATCCCGTCCAGGCGGCGCTGCGCGCGAACCCGCGCAATTCCTCGTACGCGCGCGTATCGAAGGGCGCCGGCGAGAGGCGATCCATGACGAAGGACAGCACTGCGTCGGCTGACTGCGCCTGCGGCCTGGCTGCCGCGAGCAGGTTGGTTCGCTGGTTCGTCGTCAGCGTGGACGCGAAGTTGGCGCGCGCCAGCATGGCCCCGGACGAGATCCAGCCCTGCCCCAGCTCCCAGCCCGCGACGTCGGGAGGCTCGTAGAGCTGCTGCCCCATGTTGATCAGCGCGGTGACGATGTCGTTGACGCTGAGGCCGATCCAGCCGACTTCCTTCACGGCGCGGATGGCATACTCGACCGGCCACGAGTAGCGGGTGTGGAAGTTGGCCGGATCGAAGAACGCGGACGAACGCAGGAGCCGTCCGACCATCGCGCGCAGGCTGAGGTGGCTCTGCAGGTAGACCGATGCGAGATCGTCGATGAGCGCGTCGTCCGGGGCGTTGATTTCGCTGACGAAGAACGAGTAGAGCCGCCGCGCCAGGCGGCGGGCCGTCTCGGGATGGCTGGCCACGGCGCGGATGAGATCGACGCCGTCCTGCATGCCGTCGGCGGCAGAGCGCGCGGGGATGGTCCGCCCGCCATCCGGGTAGATTGGAAAGCTGAATTCCTTCGCCGTGGCGTCGTGCTGAGCGGCGTTGTAGTTGAATTCGTACTTCGGGTTCAGATCGCCGGACCCGGTCGTCGTGCGCCGCAGGTTCCAGCCGGTGAAGACCCTCGCCGCGGCGTACACGTCCGCTTCGGTGTGGATGCGGACGCCCATGGTGAAGAGTTCCATGAGTTCGCGGCCGAAATTCTCCTGCGGCCTGGTCCGCGTGTTGAAACGCCCGTCGAGCCAGATGAGCATGGCCACGTCCTTCGCCATGGCCACGAGGAGTTCGTCGAAGGGCGCGAGACAGAGGCGGCGGATGAGTTCGATCTGCCCTTCCAGCTGGACCGGATCCTCGGAGGGCTTGGCGGCCATCAGCCTGGTGCCGTCACTCGACCCGTAGGCGCCCGCGACCTTGGAGTAGGCGGTGGCGAAGTGATTGTGCCAGAAGAGCGTCAGCTTCTCCTGCAGCGGACGCTCCGTGTGGAGCATCCGGAACAGCCAGCGCTGGCGGGCGTCGGTGATGTTGGTGTTGGGCTTGAACTCGCCGCGGACCATGACCCGGGCGTACTCCGGCTGCCCGATCCTGGCATCGACGTCGTCCGGTACCTGCTCGAAGTCGAGCAGGTACGCCATGAGGTCACGGGGACGCATGCCCCCGTAGGCCTCCAGCTCCGCCCGACTCGCACCGAATCCGGCTCGGCGAAGCAGGTGCTTCAGCTCGTCATCGCTGCCGTGGGCCACGGACGCTCCCTCTTGAGCCGGATCGATGAAAAAATCGACACCTGGCCCTCTGGGGGCCAAGAGCAACGCACGTTTAGACCCAGTTTAGCAGTTCGGGGTTACAGGCGCGCCTGCGGAACACGCTTCCCCTCCCGGGACGAGGTCGCGGGGCGCGGGACGAGGCCCCGGCGGGCGGGGCAAGGTCGGGACAAGGTCGGGGCAAGGTCGGGGCAGACCCGGGCGATGACCGGGTTTCAACTCAGCAGGCGGCCGAACCCCAGCAGTTCATCGCCCCTCTCGGGCTGGCCGAGATAGTGGCGCACCAGCACGCGCGCCGCCAGGTACGCGGCGGCCACCCCGTTGTGCCCGGCCCCGAGCGCGAAGAGATGCCTGGGAAAGTTGCGGTGCGTCCCCGCGCACACGAGGCCATCGGCCGTCACCGAGATGGGCACGTCCCACCCGTACTCCGGCTTGATGCCTGAGATGGCTGGGTAGAGCTTCGACAACTCGTACATGAGCTGACCCGTGCGCTGGACAATCGCCCGGTCCCGGAACCGCGGCGGCACGTGAGGCTGATCGGCGCCCACGAACAGCAGCCGGTGGTCGCTCGTGCGCCGGAGCATGTGAGTGGGATCGGCCTGGTCGATGACGATGGCGAGGCTGCTGCCGATGTCACGCCGCGCGAATGAGGGCAGCGGGGGTGTCAGGACGCAGTAGGCGTCGATCAGCGAGAAGTGCCGTCTGAGCTGTTTGAGCGACGGCAACGGATAGTTGCTCGTCACGACCGCGTGTTCGGCAGTGATGACACCCGCGTCGGTGACCACGTCGATGGACTTACGCCCGGGTTTCAAACGCCTGACCGACGACCGCTCGAAGACCGCCGCGCCACGCCGCGCAGCCGCGCCGGCGAACCCGAGCGCCGCCCGATACGGATCGACATGCCCGTCACGGCGCGAGCGCAGGGCGCCAATGCCCGCGAGGCGCGTGTCGGCAGCCAGGCGCGAGCCCTTCAGCCACGACGCCTCGAGTCCGGCCTCGCGCAAGGCCTTCAACTCACGCCGCAGGGGCCGTTCATCGACCGCATCGAGACCCACGCGGAGCGCTTCGTGCGGTGCCAGTTCGCAGCGGATCCCAAGGCGTCGGACGGTCGCGGCGAATTCGAGCCCGGCCTTCCGGAACGACTGCCAGATCGTCCGAGCGTCGCGCAGGCCGTACCGCATCTGCAGGATGTGGAACGGCACCGCCGGTTCCAGTCGCAGCAGTCCGGGACACGCGGCGGTGCTGCCCTGCCCGACACGACCCGCGTCGACGAGCGCGACGCGCACGCCCGCCGCGGCGAATCCGTAGGCGGCGATGCAGCCGGTCAGGCCCGCCCCCACGACGGCGACCTGCACTTCGAGCGGGCCCCGCTGCCGCGGATAGGAAGGCAGCCGAGCCTTCGGGTACCGATCCAGCCAGTACGGAACTCCGTATCGCGTCTTCATTGGGGCCCTGAAGTGAAACGGAATCGCGGCCTCGTCCGTGCGACCCGACGTGTGTCACACGGCCCAGGTGAATTAGAATCGCAACGCGCATGAATGCGCAAGCACTTTGACGCTGAAACTGACACCGACCGGCCGGATCGTACTCTTCGCCCTGGGCGTGCGCCTCGTGTCGGCTGCGCTCGCCTTCCTGTCGAACATCGTCTTCCCGCTGGCGCAGCGTGAGCCCTTCACGATGTCAGGCCGCACGCACCTGTTCTGGGACACGTTCACGCGCTACGACTCGGGTTGGTATTTCGGCATCGCGCGATACGGCTACGAATTCGTCGAGGGCGGCCGAAGCAATCTCGCCTTCTTTCCGCTCTACCCGATGCTGATGCGCTACGGGGGGCTGGCGCTCGGCGGCGGCCGCGAGAACGTGTATCTCGCAGGCATCATCGTGTCGTGGGTTGCGTTTGTCGCGGCCATGGTTCTGCTGTATCGCGTCGCCCGCACGTACCTGCCCGACGAGGACGCCGAACGCGCCGTCGTTGTTGCGGCCGTCTTCCCCTTCGCGTTCTTCTTCGGCGTCGTGTACACCGAGGCGCTGTTCCTGATGCTGACGCTCGGCGCCTTCCTTGGATTCCGCACGGGCCGCTTCTGGCTGGGAGGCCTCGCCGGCGCTCTCGTCACCGCCACGCGGGTCAACGGGATCCTCATCCTGCCGGCACTGGCCTGGTTGGCCTGGACCACGGCCGGCCGCGATCGCTCACGCCTCTGGCGCGCCGCGGTCGGCCTTGCACTGGTGCCCCTGGGCATCGGCGCCTACTCGGTGTTCACATGGAACGCGAGCGGGAACCCGCTCGAATGGATGGAGAGCATCCGCCGGTGGAACTACCATCCGGGCGGCGCACCCTGGACGCCCGTGGTGACGCTCGTCGTAAATCTCGCCACGCGACCCGTGACGTATCTGACGACCGATCCCGTCGCCCCGTATGACACCCTGAACGGCAGCATGGCGATTGTCGCGATTGCGGCCATCCCGTTCGTCTGGCGGCGCTTCGGGGCCCCGTACGCGCTGCTGATAATCGCCAACCTCTGGCTGCCGCTGTCATCGGGCACGTTCGAGGGCCTCGGCCGGTACTGCGCCGTGCTGTTCCCGCTGCCGATGCTCGCGGCGACGATTCAGTCGTCCACGGCGCGGCATCTGCTGCTGGCGCTCTCGGGAGCCCTCTACATGCTGGCGCTGGCGCTGTTCACGAACATTCACCCGATATTCTAGGCGACAGGCGACGGGCGACCGGCGGCCGGGAAGCACAGGCGACGGGCGACGGGCGACCGGCGGCGGGGGATCGGGGACCTGGGATCCGGCGATAATCACTCCCGGAGTGATTCTTGCGTTGTTCTGCCAGAGAATCAGTCCGGGAGTGATTGTCGGGCATGCTGACGACGAGTGAGATCCGGCGGCACCTGCGGACGCACGGATGCCCTACGCACGCGGCGGGCGTGCAGTGGTTCTTCAAGGAAGACATCCGCTCTCACGGATGGCGGACGGCCGATCTGCGTCGCTACGCCCGCGAGGTGCACCGGCAACTCGCCCCGAAGCCGGCCGCCCTGATCGAGATCGCCGAGCGCCTCTTCCGCGGCGCGTATCTCGAGGAAAAAGCCCTGGGCGTGCTGATGCTCGAGCGGTCGCTGCCGGGCTTCGGCGAGGCCGAATTTCGCCGCTTCGTCGCCTGGCTGGATCTCGCCACGACGTGGGCCGACCACGACGCGCTGGCCATGTACCTGCTGGGTCCGATGATGCACGCCTCGCATCGAAGGGCGCGTCGCGCGCTGGCGTGGACTCGCTCCCGCAACCGCTGGCGTCGCCGCGCGGCCGCTGTCTCCCTCATCGACGGTGTCAGGCAGGGCGCCTTCACGGACGAAGCCACCGCCGTCACCATGCGCCTGCTCGAAGACGAGGACGACATGGTCCAGAAAGGGCTCGGCTGGCTGCTGCGCGAATGGGGCAAGGTGAGACCGGACGAGACGATCCCGCTGCTGATGCGCGTGCGCTCGCAGACGTCACGTCTCGTGCTGCGCACCGCCTGCGAGCGCCTGACCCCGGCCCAACGCGCTCGCATCCTCTCCCGGTGACACGCCGGAGCCGGACCACTGAGCCCTGATCCCGGGTCCCGGTCCCCGCGCTCTTCCCCGTCGCCGGCCGCCGGCCGCCGGTCGCCTGTCGCCCGCTCTTCTCCTGTCGCCGGCCGCCGGTCGCCTGTCGCCGGCCCTACGTCGTCTTCGTCACCTTTCGCAGTCCCCTCGGCTGATCCGGATCGAATCCGCGGATGCGGCTCAGGTGGAACGCGAGCATCTGACCAGGCACGATCGCCGCCAGCGGCGACACCCATTCCGGCATCGGACCCGGCAGCGGAATCGGCCCGCTCGCGCGCGACAGCGACGACAGGCGATTGGAGATGACGACGGGCCTCGCGCCGCGACGCGTCATCTCGAGCAGCAGGTCGTCGACTTCGTCTGCGACCGCGCCATCCACGTTGATGACGATCGCGGCGAACCCCGTCTCGACGAGGGCCACCGGACCATGGAGGAAGTCCGCCGCCGAATACGGCTCGACGGCGACATAGGCCAGCTCCTTGGCCTTGAGCGCGACCTCGAAGGCCGTTGCGTAGTTGAAGCCCCTCCCGATGACGACCCCGTGGCCGGCGTCCTTGAGGGCAGCTGCCGCGCCGGCGATGGCTTCTTCGTTGGCGGCCAGGGCGCCGGCCACATGCTCAGGAGTCCGCTCGAGCTCGCGCCGCCGCGCATCGTCCTCGGAGAGGGCCGTCGAGAGCATGGCCAACGCCATCAGTTGCGCCGTGTAGGACTTGGTGGCCGCCACGCTGCGTTCTTCACCCGCCCGGAGCAGCAGCGTGTGATCGGCGGCCGCGCTCAACGGCGAGTCGGCGACGTTAGTGACCGCCAGCGTGGGGCACCCCTGGCGTCGTCCCTCTTCGACCACCGCCACCAGATCGGGTGACTGCCCCGACTGAGAGATGCCGACGACCAGCGCCCCGGCCATCCGGGGCGGACTCTGATACCGCGTGAAGAGCGACGGCGTCGCCAGCGTCACCACGAGTCGGTTGTGCGCGCCGAACAGGTACTGGGCGTAGCGTGCCGCGTTGTCGGACGACCCCCGCGCGGCAATCACCACGTGCTCGACGCCGGCGCGGCGCACCTGAGCGGCGATGAACGCGGCATCGCCCCATCCCTCGGCAAGGAGCCGCTCCAGCACCGCCGGTTGTTCGAAGATCTCGCGACGCAGTTGGGAGTCGGACATGGGGAAACAGGAATCCGTTAGGCGTCAGTAGATAGTAGACAGTAGAACATGTCGCGCGCCAATCGCGCGCCCGGGTTCTTCGAATCGGCTGTCGTGCCCCGCGCCGCCGGGACAAAGACCCGGTGAGCACCGATTGCGTGCGTGCCGGCGTTTAGCCGGCACCCGTTCGCCGACTGTCTACTCTCTACTGTCTACTATCTACTGCTTTTGTCCCGTCCAACCACCAGTATCGCGTCACTCACCCGCCTCGGCCCGGCCGCGTCCGAGGGATGGTTGACGACTTTTCCATTGACGACCATCGTCGACGACCCGCCGCCGTCCAGATTGAGCGCCGAGTACAGGTTGAGGCCCGCGGCCAGCCGCTGCAGTTCGGTGAACGTCATTCCGACGCTCAGTTGCGGGTTCCTGCCGTCCACCGTCACGAGCCAGAGGATGCCGTTCCGGTTCGCCCCGATCATCGTCCGAGGATGGCGTTCCGTGGTGAACCCCTCGCGCAGCCGCTCGTCGGTCCAGTCGGTGATCGCCTGGCCCCGGTGGACGAGCAGACCCGCGCCGCTCACGATGTCATCCGCATCTTCCCACTGCTCAGGAATGGTGCCCAACATCGCCTGGAACGTCGTGCGAATGACGACTTCCTGTCCCGGGTCGAGTCTGGCCAGGCCGCTCGGCAGCACCGTTCCGCCGAAGGACAGCACGCCCCCGTCGCGGGGGATCGGCGTCCGGCCGGCGTTCTCGCGCCGATCGAGCACGCGCAGCGGCGCCCCGCCCATCTGCCACTCGACGCCCGTGGCGGCCGTATCGCTGTCGGGCCCGAACCGAGGCGTGTAGAGCATCAGCTGGCCGCGCACGCGTGTGGTATCGACGCCGTTCACGGGCACGGTCACCCGTTCGTCGCCGACTCGGTACTCGACGGACACCTCGGCGCTGAGGCGATCGAACACCAGACGTGTGCGGCTGCCGTCGTCGCGAACGAATCCGACCGCTCCCCTGAACAGCGACGCGTCGCTGACCAGTTCGTTGTCGATCTCGAGGACGCCGGCCGGATCGCCGTTTCGGACGACGAAGAAGCCGGCGTTGACGGCAGCGATGGCTTCGTGGCGGGCCGCAATCCCTTCGACCGTTTCGAGGGCCATCACACGGTCCTGCGCGAGAGCGCTGCGCACGTCCGCGCGATCGGGATCCACACGGAGGATCTGGACGCTGACGGGTCCGGCTCCGTTGACGAGCCCGGGATCGGACAGGCGGTACAACTGGACCCCGTCGGCCACGCGTTCACCGCGGGGCAACTTGAGCCTGGTCTCGCCGGCGCAGGCGGTCAGTGCGATGCCCAGCGAGGCCGCGAGCACCGCGGCCGTACCGGCTCTCCGGCCGGCTCGGCGAGCCGGCCCTACCGGATCTGACACGGGAGGGCGCGTTCGCCTGTCCCGAGCGCAGTCGAGGGGCCGAATGCGCTGAAGGGGTAACGGGCTCGGATCCAGGAGAGCGTCGCTGACGAGCCGGACCGCGGCCTGCGGCTGGGGTATGCAGGGATGTGATCCTTTGACGTCATTGCCGCAGAAGCGGGAATCCAGAGCTGGATTCCGGGTTCCGCCGCGCCCCTCGGCTTCGCTCGGGGCAGCCCTGAGCTGCGCCGTCCCTCGGCCAGGCCCGGGACGACCCTGCGTGTGTCGAAGGGCCGAAGGGCGCGGTCCCGGAACGACGATCCTGGCGAGGATCGCAGATGAGCCCTGCCTACTCCGGGATGAGACCGGGATGAGACCCGCTCTAGAACGGGGGTGTTCGGCAGCTGGGCGCACGGACCGCATCACCGTGCCCGCGCCGCCAGGCGCGCGAGAATGGTCCCGAACTCCGGTTGCGCGCGCAGCGGTTCGAACAGCGGCTCGATCGGGATGGTCCAGCCCGGATAGCCCGAAGGCGACTCTGCCAGCAACCGATCCAGCGCGGCCAGCGCATCGGTGTGCCGGCCGCGCACGACGGCCGCCATGGCCGCCAGCAGCGGCAGTTCCGTCCGCTTCCCCGCCCGATCGAGTTCGGCCATCGAGCGTTCGGCGGCCTGCAGGGCAGCCTGCGCGTCTGCGCGGTACCCCTCGGCCGATCGCGCCGCAGCCACCCCGATGTGCGAGCGCGCGTGCCCGGGATAGAGCGCCAGCGCCCGCTCGAACGCCTGTCTGGCTTCGCCCGTTCTGCTCTCAGCGATGAGCGCGAACCCGAGCGCATCGTAGGTGTTCATCAGGTATTCGGCGCCGTAGAGACGGCCGCCCGATCCGGCCGTCAGCTCGCGCTCGAACTCCGCACGCGCGGCGTCGGGCCGCCCCTGCGCCAGCCGCACCAGCCCGAGCAGCCAGTGCAGGCCGCTCGACGGAAAGCGCCACGTGCGGCCCGACTGGCGATCCTGAAGTTCGGCGCCGCGGTGCAACGCGTCCACAGCCTCCTCGAGCCGGTTGCGCGCGATGTGCACCATCGCCATGTCGTAGTAGGCGTACGGCATGTCGTTGTAGATCGCCGTCGCGCGCGAGAGCGCGTCGAGCCGTTCGTGTCCCCATGCGGCGTGGCCGAGTCTGAACAGATGACGCCAGTCCTGCGGTTCGAGCGCCACGGCCCGGCGCGCCGACGCAACCGCCTCCGAGGGACGGCCGGCCCCGACCAGCAGCAGCGACAACGTCGCGTGACCTTCGGCCAACGTGTCATCCAGATCGATGGCACGCCTGGCGTGACCGATGGCCGTCGCCAGACGCTCCGCGTCCGGCTGGTTCCGAGCCCGCGTAGCCTCGTACAGGAAGAAGTGCGCGTTGGCGAGTCCGGCGTACGCCGTCGCGTACCGGGGATCGAGACGGACGGCCCGCTCGAACAGGGTCACCGCGGCCTGCAGCTCCGATGGATCGAGGCTGTCCAGTTTGACGCTCGCTTCCGAGGCCGCGCGGTAGGCGTCGAGGTTCGAGGTCTCCCTCACCCCCACCCGGTTCGCGCGACCGTGCGCCGTCTCCACGCCCAGGACCGCCGAGAACTGCCGCACGACGCGGTCCTGCAGGTCGAGGACCTCGTCCAGGCGGCCGTCGACCTTCGCGTCGGCGAGTGTGGCGCCGGAGTGCGCTTCAACGAGGCGCGCGGTAATGCGCAGGCGGTCGTTCACCCTCTGGAAGCCGCCGACCACGACGAGCTGCACGCCCAGGTCGTCAGCGAGGGCGGACATCGCGCCGCCGGCCCTCCGCACGGCTTCCCCGACGCGCACGCGATCGACAACGCGCAGCACGCGGAAGGCGGTGAGGTCGTTGGTGACCGTCTCGGCCACGCCCGTCGACAGCCAGGCCAGTTCCGGATCCGCGTTCACGTTCGTGAAGTCGAGCACGGCCACGGATCTCACCACGCCCGGCTCCGGCCCGACCGCGGTCCCGCCGACCAGGGCCGGCTCGCGGGTCTCGCCGTCGGGAATCGGCTCCACTGCAGACACGAAACGGTAGCCGCGCCGCGCCACAGTCTGGATATACTTCGGAGAGGCAGCTTCGTCTGCCAGCGCGGCACGCAGATCCGACACCGCCTGCGACAGCGCGTTGTCAGTGACCGTGACGTCGGGCCAGATCGCCGTCAGCAGCTCTTCCTTGCTGACGAGCATCGCCGGTCTGGTCACGAAGTACAGCAGCAGATCGACCAGCTTGGGAGACAGGGTGACCGGGTGACCTTCGCGAGAAAGTCGGTATGCCGCCCGATCGAGGACGAACGGCCCGAATCGGAAACGACCGGCAGCGACTCCCATCCGGGCGGATTGTACAACCTCTCTCCATCCGCGCGCGCCCCTGGTGCGTCTGATCCCATGAGCCCATGTCCTGCCGCCTCGGTCTGATCCTCGTCGCGACGCTGACGGCCGCAGCCGGAGCCGTGGGCCCGGTCCTGCAGGATCGATCTGCGCCGCCGCTGCCCGACCAGGAAGCCTTCCTCGCGGAGGCCCGGACGCGCCTGCGCAGTGACAACATCGCCCAGGGTCGATTCATCCGCAAGGAACGCGAAACCAGTCGCGAGCGCGACGCGAGCGGTCGGATCAGGAAGACGACGGTCCGGGTGATTGAGGTCTACCCGTCCGCGAATCCGGATCTGACATACCGTCGCGTCCTGTCGGTGGACGGGGTGACGCCGGCGGACCTCGCCAGGAAGGACAACGAGTACCGCCGGAAGGTCCTGGACTGGATCGTGGAGCAGGGGAAGCGAGGTCTGACCCCCGAGGAGGCGGCCCGGCGCAAGCGCGAAATCGAGGAACGGAAAGAGCGCGCCATCATCGACGAGCTGCCGACCATCTACGAGTTCCGCATGCAGGGCCGGGAACGCATCGACGGACGTTCCGCCATCGCGTTCGTGCTGCACCCGAGGCCGAATGCGCCGACCCGATCGCGGGAAGCCGGCATCATCAAGCACTTCGCCGGCCGAATCTGGCTCGACGAGCAGGATTTCGAGCTGGTGCGAGCCGACATGGAGTCTATCGATACCGTCACGTACGGTTGGGGCATCGTCGCGCGCCTGGGAAAGGGCGCGGTGGCCCGGTTCGAGCGCCGCAAACTGAACGGAGATGTCTGGCTGCCGATCTACGCGCACTTCCGCGCGACGGGGCGCGTCATGCTGGTGAAAGCCGTCCGGATGGACGAGACCTACGAGTACCTCGACTACCGTCCGGCCGACGCCACGGGCATCACGACGTTTCCGCTGGCACGGTGAGCATTCTGAACACAGTAGATAGTAGATAGTAGACAGGAGATAGTAGACAGGAGGAGACCGAAGGCAGGCATCCGTGGTCAGTCATCGGGGTTTCGTGGCGGGGGCGCGCACTCGCTCGATGCTCAGCAGCTCGAGTGACCATTACTTCCTGGGTGATGAGCCGTGGGCCGTCCGGCGACAGTACCCGGTGAGGCTGTGAAACCATTCCTGCGGTCTTTGTCTTTGTGTCTACCTTTGTCTTCGTCCTCTCCTGACTCCTGAATTCTGACTCCTGCCTCCTGTGCCTTTGCTCGTGTCTTGCGTCTCCTGCCTCTTGCCTTCTACTGTCTGCTGTCTACTGTCGCCTGTCCCTGTCCCTGTCGCCTGTCGCCTGTCGCCTGTTCTTCTCCCTGTCGCCTGTCGCCTGTCGCCTGTCCCTGTCCCTGTCGCCTGTCGCCTGTCGCCTGTCGCCTGTCGCCTGTTCTTCTCCCTGTCGCCTGTCGCCTGTCGC
>CAYZYG010000028.1:0-32205 GCA_964481395.1 uncultured Vicinamibacterales bacterium | reverse complement strand
CTGTCGCCTGTTCTTCGCCCTCCACGCCCGGTAACTGATCACCGCCAGCGTCACGACCGTCAGCGGAATGACGAACTCCATCATCACGGCGCTGAACGCCGGCAGCGCATCGTGCTGGGCGCTCTGCAGGAACACATACAGGGTGTACGCCACGAAGTAGCCGAGGAACAGGAACCCTTCCCATCTGGCAATGAGGTGGCCCGTCGCGAAAATGGGCAGACAGGCGAAGGCGACCGCGATCATCACCGGCAGGTCGAAGTCGAGCACGCCCGTGGCCACGCCGACGCCCGACGGCGACACGAGCGCGGTGAAGCCGAGCACGGCCAGGATGTTGTAGATGTTGCTGCCGACGACATTGCCAACGGCGATGTCGCGTTCGCCACGAACGGTCGCCATGATGGACGTGGCGACTTCCGGCAACGATGTGCCACCGGCGACGATCGTCAGGCCAATCACCAACTCGCTGACGCCGAGCAGCCGGGCGATCTCGATGGACGCGCTCACCAGCCAGCGCGCCCCGAGGACCAGCAGGCCGAGGCCGGCCAGCACCAGGACGACGTTCGTGACGTGCGCGCCCGCGTTCTGTCGCAGCGTCCGCGCGCCGGCCTCGCTTTCGCCCGCCTCGCGCGGCTCCTTCCTGGCCAGGCGGATCAGGAACAGGGTGTAGGCAACGATCCCGCCTGCGAGGACCGCGCCATCGAGCCTGGAGATCCGTCCGTCGAGAGCCATCACGCCCATCAGCAGCGACACGCCAATCATCAGTGGCACGTCGAGACGGATCAGCTGGCGCGACACGACGAGCGGAGCGAAGACCGCGGAGACACCGAGAATCAGCAGCACGTTGAAGATGTTGCTGCCGACGACGTTGCCGACCGCGATGTCAGCCTGGCCAGCCATGGAGGCCTGGATGCTCACGGCCAGCTCCGGCGTGCTCGTGCCGAAGGCCACGACCGTCAGGCCGATGATGAGCGGTGAGATCCCCAGCGCTGAGGCCAGGCGCGATGCGCCTTTGACGAGGATATCCGCGCCGACAATCAGCAAAGCCAGACCGGAAAAGAAGAGGAGCCACATGGTGGAATGGGGAGTTGTCAGTTCTCAGTTTTGAGTTGTGAGTTATGAGTTGTGAGTTCTCAGTTCTCAGACGACTACCAGACGAGCAGTCCCACCACTGCCAGCAACAGGCCGGCAAAGAGCATGCCGAAGGTGCGCCATCGTGTGAGATGACCTTCGAGTGTCCAGGCGGCTGACTCGATTCGCGTTTCAACCAGCGCAATCCGGTCGAGCGACGAGCCAGCCGCGAACACGAGGGCGCCCGTCCGTCCCAGGGCTTTGCCCTTCTGAACCGCCCATCTGGATGTCTGTTCGAACAAGACCAGCAGGTCGCCCGTGGGCACGCGCCTGACGGGCGGACGCCAGCCGCGGGTCGATGCCGCAACGGCCGCCGCGCTGAGGGCCGCACCCACGACAACGGGCCACGTCGTCGCCAGCGTCATGGCCACTGATGGGTCCGCCACCAGGCGCAGCGCGAACCACGGAGAGAGCAGCGACAGGGCGGTCGCGATGCCCCACGGCAGGAACCCGACGAGCGTCGACGACGCATGTGTATCGCGTCCCGGCGCGGGCTCCGCCTGCGCGCCGTCAGACTCCCGCATCCGGGCCGACACGAGCACGAGGAACCTCGCCATGAGGAGCGTCGTCCCGATGGCCGCCAGCGACATCAGCGTGACGATGGACGCGGCCGACGGCATCCCTGTCACCGACAAACCGTCCTTGAGCAGCATCTTCGCCGCAGCCCCCGACGTGAGCGGCGCCCCAGCCAGCGACAAGCCGCATGCGCCAAGCCCCGCGAGGATGAACACCCCCGCTCTAGAGCGGGTCTTGTCCCGGGTTTGTCCGGGGCTTGTCCCGACCTTGCCCGGGGTATGACCCGGGATGACCTCCGCGCCGGAGCGCGGGTGTTCGGCCGCCCCGACACCGAGGAACAGCGCCCCCTTGGCGAGGCCGTGGTGCAGCATGTACACGAGCACGGCCGCCAGGAGGACGGGCCACGCGGACGGCGCGAGAAGACCGATGCCGATGGCCGTGGTCATGAAGCCCATCTGGCTGACGCTCGAGTAGGCCAGCGCGGTCTTGGGATGCCGGACCGTCAGCCCCACGACCACGCCATAGAACGCGGCCAGCAGCCCGGCGCCCACGGCCAGCATGCCCCAGAGCGGCAGCGAGACGACACCCAGCGGCAGCAGGCGCAGCCAGCCGAGCACGCCCGCCTTGCTCATCACGCCGGCCAGCGCCGCGGACCCCGGTGTCGGCGCTTCAGTGTAGGCAGGCGGCAGCCACACATGCAGGGGAACCGCGCCGGCTTTCATGCCGAACGCCACGAGGATCAGCATGACGGCCGTCTCCCAGCCCGGTGCCCCGACCATGCGCGCCGGCAGGATGGCGAGGTCCGTGGTGCCAGCTCCTCGCGCCGCCAGAAACAACGCGCTCACCAGCAGTACTTCTCCAAGGATCACGAATGCGATGTACGCCCGGCCCGCCCGCCGCGACTCGGCCCGGCCGTCGAACACGACGAGCCCGTAGGCGGGGAAACTCATGAGCGCGAAGCACACGTAGAACGTCACGGCATCCTGCGACAGCGCCATGCCGAAGGTGCCAGCGGCGCTCGGCAGCAGGAACGCCATGAAGCGCCGGCGCGATCCGGCCGCGACGTCGGGGTCCCGCCAGGCCGCGAGCGCGGCCAGCGAGAAGGTGATCGCGCCCAGCAGCAGATACACACGCCCTGTCAGATCGAGCCCGAACCGCGCCCCCAGCAGGAGCCACGGCACGTGAATGGTCCACGGATCGCCACCAGCCAGCGCCAGGCCAAGCGCGGGCAGCGCAGCGAACGGCGCGGCCGCCGTCACGACGCGTTCCGTCCTCGGCAGGAGGGCCGCCAGGCCCAGCAGGAGCGGCACGAGGACGGCGGCGGCCGTCAGCCACGCGATGACGATCGTTGGAGCGGTCATGCTCTCCACATCAGCCTCTTCCCCGGCTGGACCCCACGCGGCTGTCCGGTCCAGGTCAGGACAAACCCGCGACAAGGGCGGGACATGGTCGGGGCAAACCCCGCGCAAGGGCGGGACTCAAGCGGGCAAGCGGGCTGAAGCGGAAGCCCCCGGGATCCATGTCAGTGCTCCCGAGCCGCAATCAGCGCGGCCCAGCCGAGCGGGCTGAATGCCGCCCCCGCAAACAACCCGGCTGCCAGCGTGAACGCGGCGGTGATGAGCGGCGGCCACAACAGTGCCCACGGTGCCTCGGCCCTGTGGCGCGCGCGCGCCTCAACCTGCGCCGCCGTCGCTTCCCTGAACCACGCCGCATACAGAATGGGCAGGAAGTAGCCCGCGTTCAGCAGGCTGCTCACCGCCAGCACGGCCACCACCCAGCCGTCGCCCGCCTCGAGCGCGCCGAGCCCCAAGTACCACTTGCTGATGAAGCCCGCCGTCGGCGGCACACCGATCATGCCGAGCGCCCCGACGGTGAACGCCGCCATGCTCCAGGGCATCAGCCGGCCGAGGCCGTCCATCTCGCTGACTTTGTGAACCTCGAGTTCTTCGGCGAAGTTCCCGGCGCACAGGAACAGCGTGATCTTCATGATTCCCTGGTGCACGAGGTGCGCGACGCCTCCAATGGTCGAGAGCGGTCCCGCCATGGCGACCCCGAGCGCGACGTACGACACCTGGCTCACGGTCGAATAGGCAAGCCGCTTCTTCAGATCGTCCTGGAAGATGGCGCGCAGCGATCCGTAGACAATCGTGACCGCCGCCAGAGCCAGCAGCGCGCGGGTCACGCCAAGTTCGTCGGCCACCCGCACGCCGTACACGTCGTAGACGATGCGGACAATGCCGAAGGCGCCGGCTTTGACGACGGCGACGGCGTGCAGCAAGGCGCTGACTGGGGCGGGGGCGACCATGGCCTGCGGCAGCCAGCCATGGAGCGGCACGAGCGCGGCCTTGACGCCGACGCCAGCCACGAGCAGCGCGAAGATCGCGATCAGGCTCGACTGATGGCTCGCCAGGAGCGGCGCGACGACGCCCCGCTCGCGGAAGTCGACGGGCCCGGCAATGGCATGAAGCCAGATGATCCCGGTCAGCAGCACCATCCCCGCCGTCAGTGCGTAGATCAGGTACGTCCGTCCGCCCCTGATCGCCTTCTCGGTCCCGCGATGCACCACGAGGGGATAGGTGCTCGCGGTCAGCAGCTCGTAGAACACGAAGAACGTGAACAGGTTCCCCGCCAGCGCCACGCCCATGGTCGAGGTGACGCACAGCGAGAAGAAACCGAAGAAGCGGCTCCGGTTCGGCGATCCTTCGAGGTAGCCCACCGCATAGATGGTGGTGAGCAGCCAGAGGATGGCCGACAGCGTGGCGAAGAACACGGCCATCGCATCTGCCCGAAGCGAGAGCACGAGGCCGGGCAGGACGCGCAGGCTCCATTCGTACTGGTGCTCGCGGAACACGCCCCACACCATGACGGCTACGAGCGCGACCTTGGCGACCGCCCCGAACAGGTTGAGCGTGGTGCGCAGGTAGTGCCGTTCCTCGCCGAGGAAGAAGATGAGCAGTCCCGGCAGGAACGACGTCAGGAGGACGAGCAGCGGGAGCGAGGTGTCCCAGCTCACAGCCCGCCTCCCCAGAGCGGCAGCCCCGCGAGCGGCGCTCGCTCCAGCAACGACGCCGGCCACGACGCCATGAGGCCGAGCGCGAGGGCCAGCACGGCCAGGATGACCGCCGGCCACGTCATCAGCGCCCCGGCCTCACGGACGTCGAGATCGTCGGCCGGCAGCGCGAGGAAGAGCCGCAGGATGCGGAACAGGTACGCTCCGGCGAGCAGCGTGCCGACGCCGATGACCGCCACCCACCACCACTGGCCGCTCCCGACCGCGCTCTCGACGTAGAGCCACTTCGATACGAAGTTGCCGCCCGGCGGCAGCCCCATCAGCACCATCCCGCCCAAGGCGAACGCCAGCGTCGCGCGGGGCATGCGCGACGCGAGGCCGCGCAGAGCGGCAAGGTCGTCACGCCCCGTGGTGGCCACGATGGCCCCGGCGGCAAGGAACATGGCCGCCTTCGCGAACCCGTGCGACACCATGTGGATAACCACGGCGAGACCGGCCGAAGAAGCGGGACCCGCCGTCAGCGGGAACACGAGAAACAGATAGCCGACCTGCGCCACCGTCGAGTAGGCCACGACGAGTTTCAAGCGCGACTGACGCAGCGCGAGCACCGAGCCCCAGATGATGGCCACGCTGCCCAGGGTACCTGCCAGTACGGCGAGGCTCTCGGTCGTCAGAGCGGGGAACAGCTCGAACCACATTCGCACGAGGAGGTAGAACGAGGCCTTGATGACCAGCGCGGAGAGCACGGCGCTCACCGGCGCCGGCGCGCTCGAATGGGCCGGTGGCAGCCAGATGTGGAGCGGCACGAGCGCCGACTTCGCCATCATCGCGCCGAGCATGCACGCCGCCCCCAGCCAGACGGCCGGCACGGGCGCGATCCGCTGGCTGAGCATGGCGATGTCGAGCGTGCCGTACTGGCCGTAGAGCAGCGCCACGCCCAGCAGGTACGCCAGCGACCCCAGGAGCGACACCAGCAGGTAGCGCATCGCCGCCCCGAACGCCGGGCGACCCGCCAGGCTCACGAGTCCGACGCCGGCGAGCCCGACCAGCTCGAGCGTGACGTAGATGTTGAAGATGTCCGCCGACAGGAACAAGGCGTTGAGCGCCGCGGCCAGAAAGTACCAGAGCGGCCAGAAGGCCGCGCCCGCGCTGCCGTGCTCGCTCGCATCGCCCGGGGTCCCCTCTTCGTGCCCGTGCGCGTGCCCCCGTCCGAAGTACCCGATCGCGAACGTGCTCGCCGCCACGAACACCGTGGCTGCCAGCAGGAGCATCACGACGGCGAGGCCGTCGGCCCGCAGTTCGATTCCCAGCGGTGCCCCCCAGCCACCGGCCGCGTACCGCAGGGTGCCGTCGCGCCAGACCGTCCGCACGAGCGCGGAGAGCATCGCCGTCAGCCCGGCCGCGTACACGCCGAGCAGGGCCCGGGTTGCGCGTCCTCCCGCCAGGTAGCTCACCACGGCCGCCGCGAGCGGCAGGACGATGGGAGCGACGATGAGGAACGACGTGGTCGTCATGTGCGCGCGATCGCCAACGCTCGATACGTCGTCAAGGCTGGTGGTTTCCCAGGCGCACCGCGAGTGCGAGGGCCACGGCCGTCGCGCTCACCGTCACGACGATGCCCGTGAGCACGAGCGCGTGGCTCACCGGATCCGGCGTGTCAGGCCCGCGCCGTGCGAGGGCCAGAATGACCACGAAGATCCCCGTGCCCAGGATGTTGATCCCGAGAATGCGACGGATGAGCCTGCGCCCGGTCACCACGCCGGCCAGGCCCATGGCCACCAGCAACGCGCCGGACAGGCCGTATAACAGCGCCTGCGTCATGGCCTGCTCCCCGTCTTCATCCGTCCTCCCTGGGGTGGGCACATCCACAGAGGACCACGCGTGGGGACGTGGAACGTCGATAACTGGCCCCCGGTCCCAGGTCCCTGGTCTCTGTCACGATCACCGCCTCACCTCCTCTGTCTCCAGTCCGCCGTCCCCTTCGTCGTCGACCAAGTTGAAGACGAGAGTAGCCAGAATCGCCGCGCACGACACGAGCAGGCCCGTCTCGATTGCCAGCATCCACCACTTGGCCGTGCTCGCTTCGTAGTCGAGCAGCGCGCCCTGGAGGAACGCGAGCGCGAGGGCGATGGCCAGAAACAGGGCGAACCCGCCGGCAAGGATCGTCCGCTGCGTGAAGGACCGGAGTCCGAGCCGGAATCCGGCGAACGCCGCGAGCAGCCAGGCCCCCGCCAGGATGGCCGCGCCCTGGAAGGCCCCGCCCGGGGAGTCTGCGCCTTTCCACAGCAGGTAGCCGGCGGCCAGCACCATCGCGGGAATGGTCAGGTGCGCGAACGTGGAGAGCACCGGCCCGCGCACGCTCGTCTCGAACAGGAGCGGCGAGTGACGGGGCGCACCGATGATCATCACCGCGAGCGCCGCCACGACGAGCACGCCAACCTCGAGCAGCGTGTCGTAGCCCCGGAAGTCGAGGAGGACGGCGGTGACGGGGTTCTTCACACCGCTGCCGGCCAGCGCGGCACCAACACGCGCGCCGAGGCTGGTGTCGTGCGCGGGGATGGAGCTGAAGCTCCATACGAGGATGCCTGCGGCGAGCAGCACCACGAGGGCACCTGCCATGCCGCTGCCTGGAGCGTCACAGCGTGCCAGCACCTGACGGTCGTGCTCGACCCCCAACGGGATGCCGTGTGTCTCTTCGCGTCCCGCCAGCCCGCCGAGCGCCCTCATGAACAGGACGCCCGTGATACCCGCACCGACGGCGGCCTCGGCCAGCGCGACGTCCGGCGCTCCGAGACGCAGCCAGAGCAGCGCGACCGTCAGACCGAAGACGATGAAGAACACGATGGCGCGAAACAGATCCCGCACGACGAGCACGGCCCCGGCAATGAGCGGCAGCAGGAGTGCCAGGACGAGGTCGAACACGCCGGCGGTCATGGCTGGCGGCTCCACGGCCTGACGCCATGACGAGCGGCCTGGTGCGAGATTTGGTACCCTGCGACCGCGCCGGACACCATGACGAAGATCCAGATCAAGAAGGCCTTCACGAAGGTCTCGAACGTCGGCGAGCGCAGGACGGCGGCAGCCGCGATGAGTCCGACGCCGACGTTGTCTGCCTTGGTGAGCGCGTGCAGGCGCGTGTACACGTCCGGAAAGCGCAGGAGCCCAATCGTGCCGGCGACGAAGAACGCGACGCCCGCCACGGCCAGCACCGCCGCGATGACATCAAGCATCTGCAGAAGACCCCCGTTCTAGCGCGGGTTTCATTCCGGGGTTGTCCCTGGGTCGTCCCGGAGTTGTCCCGGGGTACCCCCGCTCTAAAGCGGGGGTCTTGGGCGGTTCGCGCCAGCCGAGGGCGGCAAAGGCGATGGCCGTCAGGGCGGCGAGCAGCGCGGCCACGAGCGCCAGATCGAGCGATACCGGGGTCGTGCCGGTCCCTTTTCCCAGGAGCAGGATGATGCCGACGGCGCACGTGCCGGCCAGCTGCGCCGCGAGCAGCGCATCCGCGCGGCGCCGGCTGCGCAGGACGTGCGCGAGGCCCGTCACCAGCGTGAGACCGACCACGCTCGCCAGAATCTCGTAGAAAGTCGTCATGATCCCGACGGCCCTCCCAGCGCCTGCCCGAACACCGGCGCCACGCGGGCCTCGACGTCCCGAACGTCCCGCACGACGGCCTCATCCGGTCCGTTGAGCGCATGGATGACGTAGTCGTCGCCCTCGACGTCCACCGCCAGCGTGCCCGGCAGCAGCGTCGTCACGTTGGCGACCATGACGCGGGCGATCGTGTCAGGCAGCCGCGCCGGTACCCGGCGCACGATCGGATCGATCGCGGCCGGCCCGCGCAGCGCGCGCACCGCGACGTCCCCACCGGCGCGTATCGATTGCCACACGAAGTACGGAAACAGCCTGATCAATCCCCACACCGACAGCCGGACCCAGCCGGGCGGGCGAAGCGCGACGCTCAGCCACGCAGCCACGCACACGGCCGGCACGCCGACGACCCACGAGGCCGCCTCCCACCCCGTGAAGAGGCCCCAGGCAAACGCGAATACCACCAATCTCATGGACTCGTCTGTGATCCTCGGGCCAACCACACCGCCGGAAGCCCTGGCGTGTCCCTCTCCATGCGTGTCTGCGGTGCGGCACCCGGGTCCCGGGTCCCGCCCTTCGACTGGGCTCAGGGCGGCCTGAGCGAGCGAACGCGAGTCGAACGGCCGGGCCCCGACGAGGATCACGGTCCTGTCTGCTCCGGCCGCAGGCCGCGGCCCGACTCGTCGATGACCCGTCCCTCGCGGGTCCTGTCGCCGGACAGCGCACCCGATAATCACTCCGGGAGTGATTATCGCTGACGGTCCCCTGCCGCGGCGGTCCCCTGCCGGGGCGGTCGCCCGTCCGGTGGCAGCAACTCGACCCGCTGGATCACGTCCCCCTCGGCAATCCGGTCCACGGCGGCCATGCCGCCGACCACGGCGCCGAAGACCGGGTACGTGTGGTCGAGCCTTTCATTATCCACCAGGTTCACGTAGAACTGCGCGTCTCCCGTGTCGCGGCCGCGCGTCGAAATGCCAATCGATCCGCGCAGGTTGGAGCGCGCGCTGCACTCGTCGCGCATGAACGGTCCGTCGCCGACGAACTCGTTGGCACCCGGGCTCCCGCCCTGAATCACGAAGTTCGGGACGACGCGGTGAAAGGTGAGGCCGTCGTAGTAGCCCTGCGCCGCCAGACGCGCGACACGCCAGACGGTGAGCGCGGAATCCCACGTGTCGAAGGCGACATCGAACGAGCGGCCGCTTGCCATCACCACCCGCATCCCGGCGGGCAGGCGATCCAGCTCCACCTGGGACGGCAGCGGGAGCGGCGCGACACTCCGCGTGGCTGCTTCGTGCGCCGCGCCCGTCCACTTCGTCAGGATCTCCGCCGCGCGCCCGGCCACGGCCGGGTCGATGTCTGCCAGCAGTGGCCGAAGCGCGTCCGCATCGGCGGCTCCGCCCACCTCGGCGAGCCGCGCGAGGAGCGCGAGTCTCGGGTCGCGCGAGGTGTGGCGCTGCTGCGTCGTCAGCGCCGAGAGCGCGTCGATCAACGCGGCTGCGGCCTGCGCGGCATCTGGCGTGCCCGCCAGCGCGCGGGCGGCAGCCATGACGACCTGATAGGCCGGCCGCCTGAGCGCGGCCAGGTATACGGCGTCCGCTCCATGGCCGGCCACACGAGCCAGCGCCGAGATCGCCTCTTCGCGAACGTTGTCGTGCGGGTCGGCGGCCAGCGACGCGAGCATCTCCACGTCGGCGAGCACGCCTGCGGCACGTGCCGCCGACAGGCGGACCTGCCACGCCGGGTGCTCAGCGAAGGCTCCAAGCGCCACGCGAGCGGCGGGCTGGTACCGCCGGGCCAGGGAGACGATGGCGTGGGAGGCGCGTAACGTCAGGGACCTGGGACCGGGGACCGGGGACCAGAAAGACCGCCCGCCACGCCTCAGTCCGGAGTCCCGACTCCCGACCCACGACACCATCGCCCTGAGCGCCTGCGTCGCTTCGGCATCTCCCGGGCACACCGTCCCGAGCGCGTCGATGGCCTGCAGCACCACGTGCTCACTCTCGTCGTCGAGCGCGTCCAGTTCAGGCCGGCAGTCCGCTGCGGCAAGGTAACGCGCGTGCACGCGCAGCGCCTCATACCGCACCGTCGGAGACGGATCGCTCAGGGCGCGCGAGACGATGGCCGTTCTCAGGTCATCGGAGACCGAGTCGCGGCCCGTGCCTGCTACCGCCAGCCGGCGCACCTGTTCGTCGCGGTCACGGACAGCGCGGGCGTGCAGGCCGTCCACGGCGCCGGCGGCGTTGAGCGCGCTCAGGGCGAGCCGCCGCAGCCTGGCATTCGCCTCCGAGGATCCCGCCCGTCTTCGCGGTTGCGCCGTGTGTCGCAAGGCGTCGAGCGTCCTGACTGACGGCATGTATGCCGTGCTGCGAGCACCGCGAACCAGGTTCTCCAGTCCCTCCGCCGCACCGAGTCTCTCGTCGACAGCCGTTCCGGGTCCCTCGAGAGCAACTGTCAGAAGCAGTTCCACCGCGGCGCGATCTGCGGGAGTCGGATAGGCCAGACGTCCAAGCATCTCCAGGACGACGCCCCGCACCGCGGGCGTGCGCTCCTCGTCCAACCACACGCGCAGCACGGGCGCGAGCTCCGAGGCGTCCCAGCCAGCCGCGTGCGCAAGGGCGTGTGCGGCCTCAGCCCGGACTCCGGGATCGGCGTGCGTCAGCATGCGGCGGATATCTGGGATGAAGAGCGGATTCTCGATGCGGCCGAGGGCCATCACGGCGCGCCTGACGAGGACTGGCGACGTGTCGTCGAGCGCCTGGAGGATGGGCGCCGCTTCGTCGCGCGTCACGGCACGGCCGTCTTCGGCCGCGAGCAGCGCCCGCGGCGGAGCCACGGCCCGCTGCCATGGGGACCCGCCCGGATCTGCGGCGCCGGACGGGGCCCGCGCCGCGCCCACGAGCCAGCCCGTGGCGGCGATCAGCCCGATCGCGATCGACGCGAATCTCACGCGCACGCGACACCTCTCAGCCGAAGACTCGCGTTCTACAGCGGGTCTCATCCCGGAGTTGGCGACATCCGTCGAAGACCACGAATGGGGACTGGGGACCTCGCAAACTGGCCCCCGGTCCCCGGTCCCCGGTCCCGGTTCTTATCCTCCCGCCCACCCCAGCATCTGCCGCGTGAGGTCCAGCGGATAGGTGACCGCCACGTCCGTGATGGCGCCGTCGGGCCCGACGACCGGCTGCAGTTCGGGCATGACGAACCCGGTGTACGACGGCATGTCGATGCGCTGCACCCGCGCCACGATTTCGTCGCGCAGCGCCGGGTCGAATCGCAACCCGTACTCCTCGACGAGCGCGCGCGCGGCGTTCGCGTCTCCCTGGCTCTTGATCCGCTGCACGTCGGCGAGCAGCCGTCCCACGCCATCGTGAAACGCGCGGACATCCGCGACGACGTAGTAGGTCTTCCCGTCACGGAAGCGCTCCTGCACCGCATGGGTGTTGCGCATCAGCCAGCGGACGATGAGCTGGCGGTTGCGCATGTGGTCCTCTTCGAAGTGGCTCCCTTCGCGCACGCGCCGCAGTTGCACGAGTGCGTTTCTCGCGTAGCCCTCGTACTCCGCGCACACGATCTCCGCCTGGTGGTCCGGCGGGAGGACCCCCAGCTCAGCGAGCTTCGGGCTGGCCACGAAGTACAGCGCAACCAGGTCCGCGCGTGCCTCCTCGATCGTCGAGTAGTGCTCCTGCAGGGCGGCCTGAGGACTCGTCTGCAGCCGGTCGTCGGCCCGTCCCGACGCGTGGCCGATGACCTCATGCAGGTTCGTGGTCACCTCGGACGCCAGCGCCTGCCAGCGCGACGCCCGTTCGGCCTCTTCCTTCGTCCAGGAGAACTCCGTCCAGTACGCGTCGGGCATCGACCGCTCGTACGCCTCCATCACGTTCGAGAGCGACACCGATCGGCTTCCGTGCGTCGTTCGGATCCGTTCGTCGTTCGGGAGGTTGATGCCAATGGGAGTCACGGGGCCTGAGTCTCCCGTCTCGACGATGACGTCGATGGCGTTCGCGGTGATGCCCGTGACGGCCGGCTTCCGGTAGCGGGGGTCGCAGGGCATCCGATCTTCGAACCACTGGGCGTGGCGGGCGAGCGCGCGGATCGACTCCGTCTTGTCGCGATTCACGTAGAAGACCAGGGCCTCCCAGGCGCCCTTCCTGCCGCGCGGGTCCAGGTACACTTCGACGAACCCGTTGATCGTGTCCACGTGCGCGTCGCCGTCGCGCACCCAGGCGATGTCGTACGCCTCGCGGTCCGCCGGCTCGCCGCTCCGGTAGAGTCGAACGAGCGCAGACAGCGACGCCGCCGTCGGGTCCGGCGCGAACGGAATGGCCGCTTCGAGGTGCCGGACGATCTCCGCGATCGCGCGGCCGTATCTCCCGCCTTCCCTGTACACCTCCTCGACCAGCCGCCCGTCTCGCTTCGCCAGGCGCGAGTTCAGCGCGTAGCGCTCTTCGAAGCCCGCGAGATCCGCCAGCGTCACGCCTTCGTACAGGTTGTTGGCGGAAGCGGCCAGGATGTCGCGCCCCTCGCCGGGGGTCTTGTTCGTGACGACGGAATCCACGTCGGGATCGAAGAAGAGCGGTGCCATCCGCTCCTGCATTGCGTCGATCGACTCGCCGGGCGCGCACGGCATGACGGCCCCGCGCGAGGCGGCCGTGCGCACGGCGTCGCGAAAGGCTCCGGGGTCGCAGCGCAGGACGAACTTGCGCGCGGTCAGGTTGTTGTGGGGCCCGCTGTTGAGCCAGAACAGCTTGGTGTAGTGCCGGATGCGCGCGCAGGTGTCCGGGTCCACGCCCGCCGCGTGCGTGAGGATTCCCTCGAGCACCTGGCGCATGGCCAAGCCTGGCGCGTAGCGCTGGTCGTAGTAGATGTCGCGTCCGGCGACGGCCGCCTGAAAGAGGTGCCAGGCCAGTGTCTTCTCGCGAAGCGTGAGCGAGGCGAATCCGTCCGCGTACACCTGGACGACGGCCGCGTCGCCGACACGCTCGAGGAGATAGGGCCTGTCCGGGTCACCGCTCAGAGCGTGACCTGCTCGTGATAGTCCGGTACGTGGAGCGTCCATCCAAGGCCCCCGTCGATCCTCGCTCGCATGGCGGTCTGCGCGTCCGGCTCTCCGTGCACCAGGTAGGTCACCTCGGGTGCCGACGGCGCGGTGCGCAGCCAGCGCAGGATCTCCTCTGCGTCCGCGTGCGCCGACATCGAATCGATCGACTCGATCTGCGCCTCGACCGGAATCATCTGCCCGTGGATCTTCACTTCCTTCTCGCCGCTCAGCAGCGCGCGGCCCCGCGTGCCGGCGGCCTGGTAGCCGACGAACAGGATGGTATTGCGCGGGTTCGGCAGGGCGGTCTTCAGGTAGTACAGCACGCGACCGCCGGTCGCCATGCCGCTTGCCGAAATGACGATGCACGGGGAGGGCGAGGACTGGATCTGCTTCGAGACGACCGGTGACGGGATCGCGGTGAAGCGCTTCGTCGAGAAGGTCGAGACCTGGCCGCGGCGCTGCTGCACGTCGGGATCCAGATCGTGGCTGTGGTTCGTGTAATGGCGGAGCGCCTCGATGGCCATCGGGCTGTCCAGGTACACCGGGACCACGGGAATGCGCTTGGCGTCCTCGAGCTTCTTCAGCCAGTAGATGACCTCTTCGACGCGGCCCACCGCGAAGGCCGGGATGATGATCTTGCCGCCCCGCTCGAGCGCCGCGGTGATGATGGTCGCGAGGCGATCGCCTTCGTCATCGCGTCCGTGGAGGCGGTCCCCGTACGTTGACTCGACCAGCAGGACGTCGCACGGGACGAGCGGCTTCGGATCAGGGAGCACCGGGCGATCGTAGCGGCCGAGATCGCCGCCGAACACCACCGTGCGCCCCGTCGAGCCGTTCAGGCTCATGCGGACGAACGCCGACCCGAGCAGGTGCCCTGCGTCATGAAACTCGATCTCGAAGCCCTTCGCGGCCGGCATCGGGCGTTCGTAGCCGGCCGGCTGCAGGTGCGTCAGCGCGCGCAGGGCGTCCTCCTCGGTGAAGAGCGGCAGCGCCGGGTCGTGCTTCGAGTAGCCCCCGCGGTTGGCGTCCTTGGCGTCTTCTTCCGCCAGCCGGCCGGCGTCGGGCAGCATCACCCGGCACTGGTCGGCCGTGGCGGGCGTGCAGAACACCCGGCCCTTGAAACCGTCCTTCACCAGCCGGGGCAGGTATCCCGTGTGGTCGATGTGCGCGTGCGTCAGCACGACCGCGTCGATGCTCGCGGCATCGACGGGCAGCGGCTGCCAGTTGCGCTCGCGCAGTTCCTTGAGGCCCTGGAACAGGCCGCAGTCGACCAGCACCCGGTGGCCGTCGGCTTCGACGAGGTACTTCGAGCCGGTCACTGTCTTCGCCGCGCCGAGGAATGTCAGGGTTGCCATCGGGTGGATCCTGTCAGTAGATAGTAGATAGTAGATAGTAGACAGTAGACGGCCTGTCGCCTGTTCTTCCCCTGTCGCCTGTCGCCTGTCGCCTGTTCTTCCCCTGCCGCCTGCCGCCTGCCGCCTGTCGCCTGTTCTTCCCCTGCCGCCTGTCGCCTGCCGCCTGTCGCCTGGAATTGTATACTTGAGAGACACGCTTCACGACCCCCTGGAGGAAAACATGGCACGCTTCGCAGTGGCAGTCCTGGCGCTCATTCTGGCGGCGGCGCCCGCATATGCCGACGTGACGGTGAAGTACACGACGTCCGGCAAGGGCATGATGGGCATGGCGGGGAACTTCGAGTCCACCACCATGATCAAAGGCAGCAAGATGCGCACCGAGGCCACGGTGATGGGCAACCAGACGGTGACCATCATGGACCTCGACAAGCAGCAGATGATCACGCTGAACCCGAAGAAGAAGGAGGCCGAAGTCCTGGACCTCACCAAGTTCAACGAGGAACTGACCGACAAGATCGGCTCGGCCAACGCGATGGCCTCCGTGAAGGCGAACGGGGAGACGAAGCAGGTGCTCGGCGTCGCGTGCAAGGGCTACGACGTGAACATCTCGATGCCGATGGCGATGGGCGAGGGCATGAACATGACGATGAACATGGGCGGCCCGATGTGGCTGGCCGTGGGCGCGCCCGGCTCGTCGGACTTCTCGGCGTTCTACAAGGCCGCGGCGCAGAAGGGCTTCTTCTTCACCGATCCCAAGCAGGCCAAGGCCCAGCCGGCGCAGGCCAAGGGCATGGCTGAGATGTACAAGGAGGTCGCCGCCCTGAACGGCATCATGTACGAGCAGGTCATGGACATCAAGATCCAGGGCGAGGGCCCGATGGCGTCCATGATGTCGAAGATGGGCAGCTCGTCGATGACGATCACGGCCACGTCGGTGTCGACCGATCCGCTGTCGGACGACCTGTTCGCGATCCCGGCGGGGTATAAGGTCAAGGGCAAGTAGATAGCAGGCAGTAGATAGTAGACAGTAGGGGCGAGTCGCGCGCGTGGCGCGACCCCCTTCATCGGCGGCGGTGCACGTGCACAACGGGTAGCGTCACGCTCGCTGGCCCGCGGTGACTCGGTTCGTGAGTCGAGGTGCGGGGGATGAGCCGGCACTCCCCGTCTACTGACTACTGTCTACTAGCTACTAGCTACTAGCTCCTGTCTCCCCCGTGTCTCTCCTCTCCACCCTCCGCTCCCCGCTCCCCGTCGTGGCCGCCGAACTGCGGCCGCCGCGGGCTGAGCTGGCCGCTCACGAGGGCATGGATGCCTGGATCGACACGTATCACTCGGTCCGGCAGCTGACGCGCCGAGGGACGCTCACGTTCCTCACCGACAGCGCCGTCGGCCTGCCCGAAGAGGACAACCTCCGCCATCTGGCCGCCAACCTCGGCCCCGACGCCCCGCGGCAGCACATCGTTCCCTTCCTGACGTCGAAGCATCCGCTGGACTACTGCCTCTCGTACGCGGATCGGGCCCGGCAACAGGGCTTTCCCGCGCTCGTCGTTCTCGGCGGCGACAAACACGTGGGCGTACCGCGATGCGTGGCGCACGCCTGGCAGTTGCGCGCCGCGATCCGCGACCGGCAGCCGGACCTCCTGCTCGGCGGATGGGCCAATCCCCATGCCGACGCGTCGTGGCAGGCCGACCTGGTGGCCTCGGCCGACTTCACCGGCGAGTTCTTCCTCACGCAGATCGTCTCGCACCATGATGCGGGCGCGGTCGAGCGCCTGGTGCGTGAGCTGGAGCGACGTGACGTCGTACAGCCTGGGCTGTTCGGCGTGTTCTACTACCGGAGCGCGAATCCGAGGACGCTGACCGCGCTGCGCGAGTTCCTGCCCGTGCCGGTCGATCAGTTGACCGCCGAGTTCGCTGAGGGGGCGACACCGGTGGACATCTGCGCCCGGACGCTCCGCGCGCTCGTCGATGCCGGCGCGCGTCACGTTTACGTGTCGAACCTGCCGCTTGCCCGCGCGGCCGCCACGCTGACGGCCATCACGGCACGGGCGGGATTGCTGCTCTAACGACTCGGCCCGGTGAAGGGCGGGCCGTCGCTGTCACCGCTCGGCCCCGCTCACGCTCGCCGGCAAAACGCGCCTACCGGGAGTTGTATTCTCGTCTCCTGTTCGTCTTTGTCGCCTGTCGCCTGTCGCCTGTCGCCTGTCGCCTGTCTTCCGCCTAACCAAACACCCCCGCCATCGCCTCCAGCGCGCCCTGCAGCTCCTCGCGGCTGCGCGCGAAGCAGAAGCGCACGTGGTTCTCACCCGCCGGCCCGAAGTCCACGCCCGGCACGCAGCCGATCCGCCCCTTCGCGATCAGGTGCTCCACCATGGCCCACGACCGGGACGTAGACGACGCCCTCGCCGGCGAGCTCCATCCGTCGTCAATCCGCAGGAACGCGTAGAACGCCCCGCAGGGCGGCTCGCCCGAGAATACGCCGCGGGCCGCCCGTGAGACGCCCGCGTAAAACAGGTCCCGGCGCGCCTGGAGTTCGACGCGGTAGGCCTCGACCACGTCCTGCGACCCTTCAAGCGCGCCGATGCCGCCGTACTGGGCGATCGACGACACGTTGTTCGTCGTCAAGCCCAGGAGCTTGCGCACGCGGCTCTGCATCACCGGTGGCTTCACGACCAGGTAGCCCAGCCGCACGCCCGTGATCGCGTACGTCTTGCTGAACGTGAACATCGAAAGCGTGCGCTCGTGCATGCCCGGCAGCGACGCCAGGCTGACGTGCTCCGTGCCGTCGAACACCACGTCCTCGTACGCCTCGTCGGCAATCACCCAGAGATCGTGGGCCCGTGCCAGCCCGGCCACGCGTGCCAGGTCGTCCCGTGAGAGGACGCCGCCGGTCGGGTTGTGCGGTGAGTTGACGTACAGGCCCCGAGTCTTCGGTGTCATGGCCCGTGCCAGTTCTTCCGCGTCGAATCGCCAGCCGAGTGACGCGCGGAGCGGCACCCGCCGCGGCACCGCGCCCGCCGCGACGAGACAGCTGTACATCTGCGGCCAGATGGGATCCGGCACCAGCACCTCGTCTCCAGGCTCGACCAGCGCCTGGCAGGCCACGTACAGGGCATGGACGCCGCCGTTGGTGACGTGCACCTCCTCCGGGCTCTCCACGGGAATGCGGTTTCGCTCGCGCAGCTTGGCCGCGATCAGCTCCTGCAGCCGCGGCAACCCCGTCGTCTGCAGGTAGTGCGTGTGGTTCGCGTCGATCGCCGCGTGCATCGCAGCCTTGAGCGTATCGGGCGCGGCAAAGCTCATGTCGCCCTGGTCGAGGCGGAACGGCCGCTCGACGGAGTACATGAGATCGCGGATGCGGATGATGCCGGACGTGGGGACGGTGTCGAGGTGTTGGCCCATGCTGTATTCCTGTCAGGAGACAGAATACAGAAGACAGGAGACAGAATGGGAGGCGTCGGCCTCGTCGGCCGACCTCGATTCATGCGACGGAGCCTGGCTCCAGGGCGCGCCGAGAGTCCCAACGACGGTGGCGCGCTCAGCGCCTCCTCGCATTCTTCAACGGGCGGGGGCGAAGTAGATGAGGTCGCGCGATCTGCGTGACCCGATGCTCTCCCGTCTTCTGTCTCCTGTCTCCTGTCTCCTGTCTCCTGTCTCCTGACTCCTGACTCCTGACTCCTGAATACCAGTCAGCGTCAGTTCAGATGCCTCCCCCCATCCACCCGGATCACTTCGCCCGTGACGAAGTCCGTGTCGATCAGGAACAGGGCAGCCTTGACGATTTCCGCCTCTCCGCCCCAGCGTCCGAGGGGCGTCGCCTTCTCCACGGCCGCGAGTTCCTCGGCTGACGTGTCGGGCGGCGCGAGGATCGGCCCCGGCGCAATCGCGTTCACCAGGATCTGATCCGCGGCCAGTTCGAGCGCGAGGCCCTCGGTCAGCGCGATCACGCCGGCCTTGGCGACGTAGTAGGGCGCGTAGTCCTTGTAGCGGGGCCGTCCGCTCGCCGGCAGCCAGTCCGAGATGTTGACGATCCGCCCGCCGCCCGCCCCCCGCATGTGGGGCACGGCCGCCTGGCTGCACAGGAACGCAGCTTTGAGATCGACCGCCAGCGCGGCATCCCACTCGACCGCGCTCAAGTTCCCGAGCGGCGTCGGCCTGTAAACCGACGCCATGTTGACCAGCACGTCGAGGCGCCCGAAGGCCTCAACGGTCTCGCTGACCGCCCGCTCGCAGGCCTCGGGGCGTGAGAGATCGGCCTGGATGGCCAACGCCCGGCGGCCGGCTGCCCGAATGGCCGTGACGGCCTCGTCGGCCTCGTGCTTCGAACGGTTGTAGGTGAGGGCAACGTCCGCGCCGCGGGATGCCAGCTCGCGTGCGAGCGCGGCTCCGATGCGCTTCGGGCCGGTCACCAGAACGGCGCGATTCTGCAGCAGCATGGGGGGATCTTAACTGGGATCGGGGACCGGGGACCGGGGATCGGTTTTGTCCCGCTGCAGTCCCCATCTCCGTCCACGGCCTCCGGCTCCTGGCCCCTGGTCCCCGGTCCCTGGTCCCAGCCTTCCGGTCCCCGGTCCCCGGTCCCTGGTCCCCGGTCCCTGTTATGATCGTCCCTCGTGCGCCGGTTCACGCCAGCCCAACTGATGTCCCTGCACATCGTGGGACTCGTCGCGCTGGGTGCGGTCCTGCTGAGCCTTCCGATCGCCTCGGCGCCGGGTCGGCACCTGCCGTTCCTGGACGCCCTCTTCACCTCGACATCCGCCGTCTGCGTGACCGGCCTGATCGTCGTCGATACGCCGGAGCACTTCTCGCTCTTCGGCCAGATCGTCCTCCTCCTCCTCATCCAGGCCGGCGGTCTCGGCTACATGACCATTTCGACCGTGGTCGCCGCTGCCCTTGGCCGACGCGTGACGCTGCAGGAACGCCTCACGCTGGCCGACGCGCTGAACATCCAGAGCATGGACCACTTGCTGCGGTTCGCCGGCACGGTCGCCGCGCTCACGCTGGCGCTCGAAGCCGCGGGCGCCGCCGCGCTGACGCTGCGTTTCGCGCCCGACCACGGCTGGGCGCACGGCGCCTGGCTCGGCGTCTTCCACGCGGTGTCGGCGTTCAACAACGCGGGCTTTTCCCTGTTCTCGGACAACCTGGTGGGCTACCGCGGCGATCTCACGGTGAACCTGACGATCACCGCCCTCATCATCCTCGGCGGGCTCGGATTCCTGGTGATCTCCGAGGTCCTGCGCCTCCGCAAGGCCGACGTGCGCCCGGGGCTCTCCACGCACACGCGATTCGTCCTGACCATCACCGCGGCCCTGCTCGTCGCCGGCACCCTCGCCTTTCTCGCCCTGGAATGGCGCAACCCGAGGACGCTCGCAGGGCTGCCGATCGGCGACCGGATCCTGGCCGCCTGGTTCCAGTCCGTGACTGCGCGCACGGCGGGATTCAACACGATCGACATCGGGGCCATGACCACCCCCGCGCTGTTCTTCACGATCGTGCTGATGTTCGTGGGCGCGTCGCCGGGCAGCACGGGCGGAGGCGTCAAAACGACCACCTTCGGCATCACGGTGGCCTCGATCTGGACCACGATCCGCGGCCGGGCTGAGGTCGTGGTCTTCACACGACGGCTCTCGCCAGACACGGTCGACCGCGCCTTCGCGGTCTCGCTCATCGCGTTCCTCGGGGTCAACGCGGCAGCCGGCCTCCTGCTCATCTCCGAGGGCCAGGATCTGCTGCGGACCCTCTTCGAAACCACGTCGGCGTTCGGCACAGTGGGCCTGTCGACCGGTCTCCCCGGGAATCCCGTGTCGCTCGCCGGCGGGTACTCGCTCTTCGGCAAGCTCGCGCTGATGGCCATGATGTTCATGGGCCGCGTGGGTCCGCTCACGCTCGCGGTGGCGCTCGCCGGACGGGGCCCCGCGCCCCGCGTCCGCTACCCCGAAGGAAAGGTGATGATCGGCTGATGACCAGACGCTCGTTCGCCGTGATCGGTCTGGGCCGCTTCGGCTCGGCCATGTCGAAGACGCTCGTCGAGCTGGGCCAGGACGTCGTCGGCATCGACGCCAGCGAGGAACGCGTCCAGCACCTCGCGGATACGCTGCCCTCCGTCCTGCAGCTCAACGCCACGGACGAGCGCGCCCTGCGCAACGCCGGCATCCAGGACGTGGACGTCGCCGTGATCTCCATCGGGGAGAACATCGAGGCCAGCCTGCTCGTCGTCATGCTCGTGAAGGAACTCGGGATCCCCCGGATCGTCGCGAAGGCCGTGACCGCTCTGCACGGCCGCATTCTCGAGAAGCTCGGCGTCGACCGCGTGATCTTTCCCGAGCGCGACATGGCCATGCGCGTGGCGCACAGCCTGGTCGTGCCGAACGTGCTCGATTACATCGAACTCTCCCGGGACTTCAGCATCATCGAGCTGCCGGCCCCGGCCGAGTTCGCGGGAAAAACCCTGCGGGAGCTGCAGTTGCGGCCCAAGTACGGCCTGACGCTGATCGCGCTCAAGCGGCACCGCGGCACAAACGCGCCGGTGACGACGAACATCGCTCCTCAGGCAGACGACCGGATCGAGGCAGGCGACGTGCTCTCGCTGCTCGGCCCCAACGAGCGCCTGGCGGAGCTGGACAAGGTGCTCCGGAAGTAGGGATCGGGGGCCGGGGACCGGGGATCGGTGCTGTCACGCCGCCGTTGCGGCTCACGACCGGTCCCGGATCTGTGATCGCCGGCCTCCTGCTTCCGGCCCCAGGACTCTGATCCCCGGGCCGCGCACTCCGGCGTATACTCTGCCCATCAGAACCGATCCCTGGTCCCCGATCCCAGGTCCCTGTCTGCGAAGGAGCCCGAACATGCCATCCCGCCGCCAGTTCCTGAACACGTTCGCCCGCGGCAGCCTCGCCGGCACCGCCGCGCTCGCCAGCTTCAGGTCCGAGAGCTTCGCCCGGGTCCTCGCGGCCTCGGCCGCCGTCGACGGCCGCCTGCCGGAAGACGTCGCGCGCGACGAGGACTACTGGCGCGAGATCCAGAGCGCCTTCACGCTCGACCGCACGATCATCAACCTGAACAACGGCGGCGTGTGCCCGAGCCCGCGCGTCGTGCTCGAGGCGCAGAAGCGCTACATGGACGTGCAGAATCAGTCTCCCGTCTACCACATGTGGCAGATCCTCGAGCCCGGCATCGAGACCGTCCGCCGGCAGATGGCCGCCGAGTTCGGGTGCGATCCCGAGGAGATGGCCATCACGCGCAACGCCAGCGAAGCGCTGCAGATCGCTCAGCTCGGCATCGACCTCCAGCCCGGCGACGAGGTGCTGACGACGGACCAGGACTATCCGCGCATGTTGAATACGTGGGAGCAGCGCGTGCGGCGCGACGGCATCAAGCTCGTCAAGACGTCGTTCCCCGTGCCGCCCCCGAGCCTGACGTATCTGGCGGAGATGTTCGAGAAGTCGGTGACGCCGCGGACGAAGGTCATCCTGATGTGCCACATCACGAACCTCACCGGGCAGATCTTCCCGGTCCGCGACATCTGCCGGATGGCCCGCGCCCGCAACATCCTGACAATCGTGGACGGGGCGCACGCGTTCGCGCACTTCCCGTTCAAGGTGACGGACCTCGAGTGCGACTACTACGGCTGCAGCCTGCACAAGTGGCTGACCGCGCCCATCGGCACGGGATTCCTGTACGTGAAGCGCGACCTGATCGCAAAGACCTGGCCGATGCAGCCCGCCAACGCGTCACAGGACGACAACATCCGCAAGTTCGAGGAGATCGGCACGCACCCGGCCTCGACCCACAACCCCATCTGCGAGGCGCTCGCGTTCATGCACGGCATCGGCCTGGAGCGGAAGGCCGCCCGCCTCCGCTATCTGCGGGATCGCTGGGCGCTGCGGGTAGCCAAGGTGCCGGGTGTGCGCATCCACACGAGTCTCGACCCCGCCATGTCGTGCGGCCTGGCCAACGTCGGCCTCGACGCGATCGATTGCACGAAACTGGTCGAGTTCTTCTGGAAGCACCGCATCATCGTCACACCGATCAAGCGGCAGGATTACCAGGGCATCCGCGTGACGCCGAACGTTTACACGATGCTGTCGGAGGTCGACACCTTCGCGCAGCTGCTCGAGGACGTGGCCAAGCGGGGAGCGGTGTAGGAAAACAGGGACCGGGGGCCTGGGACCGGGGGCCGGTTCTGTCACGCCGCGGTCCCCATCCCCGAGCCCACAGCCGGCCGAAGAACGTGCCTATCGAACCGGTATTGGGGACGGGGGACTTCCCAGCCGGTCCCTGGTCCCCGATCCCCGGTCCCCGTCTTCAGATTCCCGTCGCCATCGAGGCTTTCTTCGCGTCGGGGACGCCGATGACGAGGGCCGCCATGGGGTGCCCTTCCACGGCCGACGCGTAGAGGTACTCCACGTTGATGCCCGCGTCGGCAATGATCTTTGCGATCTTGCTGAGCACGCCCGGGTCGTTCGGCACCACGGTGTAGAGCACGTCGCGCTCCTCCACCTGCATGCGGCGCTCGCGCAGGAGGTTGGCCGCGTGCAGCGGGTTGTCCACCAGGAGCCGCAGGACGCCGTGCGATTCGAGCTGAAGGGCGAGGATGTTGACGCGGTCGTCGGCGAGCGTCTGGCACACGCGCGACGCCGCGCCGGGATTGTTCTGGAGGCGAAGAGTCAGTTCGGTTCGAATCATGAGAACAGGGACCTGGGACCGGGGATCGGTTGACTCGCTGATCGCCACTCCGGTTACGTCGCTAGACGTCTTGAAGGCCCAGATCCGCTGCACATGAGTCAAGTCTCACAACGGCCTTCAAGACGGCTACGCCCCGCCGTAGGCGGGGCAACGAAACACTGTGATCGAGCGAGGCGGAGCCGCGTCCACATGCCTCGGCGGTCTGAGGCGCAGCCTCGCTAGATCATTCGCAGTATACCGCTCGGCTCGTTCAGCGGGTGAAGGTAGCGCCTCCCCGCGGTTCCGGACACCAGATTACGGCGTGCTGGACTTCAGAACCGGTCCCCGGTCCCCGGTCCCTGATCCCTAGAAGTAGAACGCCGCCCCGGCCGTCCACATCGAGCTCCGGTTCTTGACGCCGAAGCCGCTGCCGAACAGGCTGCCGAAGACCGCCTGTCCGAGGGCCGCTGAGGCCGCCTGCTCCATGTCCTCCGAGTTCGTGAACATGTAGCGGTAGTCCACGAAGATCGCCGCATGGCGGCCGAGTTTCAACTCTGCGCCGGCGCCCACGTGATAGCCCCGGTTCCGCGTCAGCGCCTCGGCCACGACTTCTCCGTCGGCCAGCGCTTCGAACTTACGGGTGTACCAGCCGATCCCGCCGAGCAGGTAGGGTGAGACCGGGCCGCCCAGCAGCTCGTAGAGGACCGTCGCCTGCAGCGGATACGTCAGGATGCGACCGCTGCCGGTACGATTGCTGTCGTTCCGGTAGTCGAGCGAGCCCTCGACCCCAATCTGACCGAATTTGAAGCGGATGAACCCGCCCGTGAACCGCAGATTGGACGCGTCGAGGCTGGAGTCGAGCACGGGATTGCTCCCGCCCTTGAAGACCGCCATCCGCGCGCCAACGCCCAGTTGCGCGTGCGCCGGCGCCACCGCCATCGCCAGGCCGAGCCCGACCAGCGCCGCGATGACCAGGCTTCGCCGAATCCGTCCGTGTCGCATGAGTCAGCCTCCACCCGGGCAAACCACGGGCTCGCGCGGGGTTCGTAGGACGTATCGGCGCGGGGAAGAACGGGGACCAGGGACCGGGGGCCGGGGGCCGGTTATGGAGGTCCCCAGTCCCGATCTGTGATCCTCGGTGGATGTCCCCGGGTGAGGATGACACCGTGGCTGAACTGGTCCCCGATCCCCGGTCCCCGGTCCCTGTATTCCGTTGCCCAATTCTGCCCACTTCTTCACCAACTGTGGGGCCCGGGCCGCGACCCGATGGACAAACGCTCGTAACTGCTTTATTTTGTGCGCATCTCCGCCCGTCGCCTGGTGTGAACGCTTCTTGCTACGTGGTGAGGGAGCAGCGGCGGCCATCGATCTCGCATGTGATTCGAGGCCGTCATTGCGAGTCGAACCACTTGGTGCTGAGCGAGCGGGAAGTCGTCGAGGCCCGCGCGAGTCGAAGCACAAGGCAGGCGAAGGTCGCGTTACGGTGTCATGGGTCCGGCTGGTCCCCGGGCCGTATTGGACGGACATCGCGGCGCACGAACAGGTCTGGAGGTCCTCTTGGCGCGGCAGCTGTATTCACTCGGGAAGCACAGTGCCTTTGGTGACGCAGCCATCGTGGCGTTCCTGGCTCTTCAGGCCGCCGATGGGGTGTTCACGTATGTCGGCGTCAGGACCCTCGGGATCGGAATGGAGGCCAACCCCCTGCTGCTGTCACTGATGGTGGCGCTCGGCCACGCTCCGGCGGTGCTCGCCGCCAAGGGCGTGGCCGCCGTGCTCGGCATGTCCCTGCACCTGCTCGGCGTGCACAAGATCGTCGCGCTGCTCTCGGCGATCTACCTCACCGCCGCCGTCATCCCCTGGGCGGGGCTGCTCATCGTGCTGTAGCCCTTTCACGTGCGCACGACACGCCGCGCGCACGTCGGCGGGCTACAGCAGGGATCGGGGACCGGGGACCGGGGACCGGTTCTGGAGGTCCCCAGTCCCCATTCGTGGTCCTCGATGGATGTCGCCGGGGCGAGGATCACAGATGCGCCGCGATCTGGAGGCCGGCCCTTCAGGGCCGGCAGGTCCGCCGGGGCTGAAAGCCCCGGCCTCCAGCGGATACGCGTGCGCAGCCGCCGAGGATCACAGGTGAGTGAGGGTCAGGGACGGCCGCGTGGCAGAACCGATCCCCGGTCCGACGGAGATCCCCGCGACAGCGTTGCGGGACGAAGATTGGGGACGGCCGCGTGACAGAACCGGTCCCCGATCCCCGGTCCCCGATCCCTGCTCTATAATCCCTCCAACCCGAGCGTTGCCCCCACCATCCGGATCACCACAGGAGGTGCGTGTGGGTTCCATCCGCGATCGCGTCGGTGCTGCGTGGGTGTGTGGTCTCCTCCTCTGCTGCGGCCTGCTGCTGACCCTGACGGCCAGCGCGTTCGGGCCAGAGACCGTCGGGCCGCAATCGGGCGCCCCGCCTCGTGAGACGTTTCACTCCCTGGGCACCGATTCGAACGGCGCCGAATGGCAGGCGCGGGTCTCCGTTGACGAACCGCTCAACGTGTACGGCCCGCGTGCGTTCACAGTCGCCACAACGGAGCGGTTCGACCTGTTCGAGATCCACGCGGCCATCGACGAGCGGGATGTCGCCTGGATCGCCGATGGCAAGGGCCGCGGCGTTCGCGTCACCCTGGCGGACGGAAAGTTCGAGGAGTTCCGCGTCCCGGTGTCTCGGCAACTCGTCGGCGGCATCGCCGTTCGTCAGGGCAAGCTGTTCTTCGGTGACAATCCAGCGATCGGGTCCCGGACGGTGCGGCAACTGGACCTGGCATCTGGCACCGTCAAGCCGCTGCTCACGCTCGACGGATCCTGGTGGCCCTACGCGCTCGTGCCGGGCCGGCGCGTCGTCTGGGCCGTGAACTGGACGGCGCTGGCCGGTCCGCAGGTCACGCTCGAACTCGTCGCGCTCGAGTGGCTGACGGGCGCCACGACCGTCCGAGCCCAGCGGTCCATGCCGATCGCCGCCTATGTCGAGGCGACGCTCCGGATCGTCGAAGCGCCGGACGGCGCGGCGTGGGTGGCCAACGGATACACGGAGCGCATCGAACGACTCGACGGATCGGGCGCATGGCAGGGTTGGTCGCTCGACGGCCGCAGCCCGTCCAATCTCGTCGCGGCGAGTTTCGGCGCCGCGTGCGTCTTGCAGCGCCTCAAGCCGCCGAAGGACACGCGCACGTTCGAGGGCATGCCGATGGAGCGGCCCACGGTCCTCAGCCGGGAGATTGCGGTGTTCGTGCCCGGCAACGCCAGCCCGTTGACACTCCCGGTCGATGCGGAGGTTCGCCTCGCGGCGGAACGCGACGGCGGCGTGCGCGTCGAAGGCAGGGGCCGGCTGTCAGTCGACGGTGGCAAGCTGCAGATCTCGCCTGGCGCGAAGCAGCCATAACGCCTGGAGGCGCGCCCCGAACCGTGAGCGTTGCGACGCGGACTACTTCAAGTCCGCGGACAACCGCAGGACGTTGCTCTGGTTGCCCGCCTCGTCCTTGACCGACACGCGAATCTCGCACGAACCCTTGCCGACCCACTCTGGCAGGGAGAAGGTCACCGTCTGGCTGCGCGAACCCACCGCTGCCACGGCGGTCGGGTTGCCTGACGGCACGGAGGTCGGGATGTCGGGCGGCGTCGGCACGCGCTGGCCACCAGCCTTCTCGGGTCCCGCGTTGGTCCGGACCGCCTGTGTCGGCACCTGATCCGGCGGCGCGGCCGGTGGGCCGGTTGGCGAGGCCAACTGACTCGTGGGAGTGGTCGATGGCCCGGCTGCCGAGCCAGACACCCCCAGAGAGCTGAAGTCGGTGTGGCTGGCGTTCATGCGCTTCCCGCCGCACGTAATGGCCGTGTCCACTGCCCCCAGGACCGAGGCGTCCGGTCCGAAGACATCTTGCTGGTCGTCGAACAGCGTGAAGCTGAACATCCGTGCTGGCGCATGTTCGGCCGGATGGTCGCCCGGTCCTGGCAGGCCCGCCTTCAGGTCCGCGATGCGGATGTCGTGATCCTGGATGCGGATCTTCGTCAATTCGAAATCCCACCCGGGTGATGACACGGCGAGCGTCCGTTCGCCGGGCGCAGCCTTGGCATCGACCGCCAGCACGATCCCGATCGTCGAGGTGCCGTCGGGTCGCGCGGTCCCCTTCTTGATCTCGACGAACTTCACTCCAGGCGGTGGCACGACGAGCGCTGACTGGATGTCCGGAAGCCCGACGCCCGTCACGGTGATCGTGGTGGTCTTCCCGCGCGGGATCGAGGTTGGCTCAATCTCCTTGATCTCAACAGGCTTCAACTGCTGGGCTCCGGCGGCGGCTGGCAGCAACCACGCGAGAGCGGTGGCCAGGGCGAGGGCGTGCGTCGGTCGGGTCATGGCTACCTACCTGTTCAAGGGACAAGAGTGGGGATCCTTGATGCCCAGTTCGCCGAACACGGGGTGATCTGCGGGCGTGAGGCCGAGCTGCAGGGCCATCTGCGCCTCCCGCAACGCCGCCTCTCGATCGCCGAGGCGCAACCACGCCAGCGCCAACTCGGCCCGATAGCGGGGCTCCTTCGGCGCGAGGCGAATGGCTTCACGCCAGGCGAAACGTGCCGCCATCCAGTCCTGAGCCGTCACGTAGAACAGCGCCACACGGGCGAACAGCGCCGGCGTCGGTGGCCCGGCGTCGAGGGCCTTCGACAACTCCGCCTGCGCCGCGACAGCGTCACCGCCGGCCTGCAGGGCCTGGGCTCTGGCGAGGAACTCTTCCAGATGCGGCTCGAGGGCCTCTCCACTCGGCGGCTCGTCCCGCTTGGCAACGACTTGGGGAGTGGTCGGTGGCTCGTCCCGCTTCGCGACGATCGGCGGCGTGGTTGGCGAAGTTGTGTCGGAGAGGGCGCTGGTCGTTGCGTACGCGTTGGGCGGACGGTTGACGGCCACCCACAGCGTCACGCGGTCGTCTCCACCGCCCTGTTCACGCACACGAATGGGGATCCCTGTCAGCCCCGGGGGAGTTCGAGAAGCTGCAGAAACCGTGAACGCGACGGCCCGCACCGCGCCGTCGAGCATCCTCTTCTCCGCGCCCTTCACCACCCGCACATCGTCGGCCTGCTGCCCGCTCACCGTGACGTCCGCGGGGCCGATATCCACAGCGAGCGGACGGTCCGTCTCGCCTCCGACCACCAGGATTGTACCTTCCGCGGTTGCCCCCCCGGCGACGAGCGCGATCACCGACGCGTCGAGTGACGCCTCCATCGGTCGCTCGAGTTTCAGATCGAGCGCCGGCGCGTCGTCAGCGCAGAGGCCGGCGGTCTGCAGTTCCTTGTAGAACGGCTGGGCCATCGCCTTCACCGCCGAGATGGCCTCCTGCCGGCCCTGGTCACCGGACGGTGTCACGCCTAGCTCCTCGTACTCGACCGAGAAGGTCAATGAAGCACACCTCAGGCGCATCATCGCCTTGCGAGTGCCGAAGCTCGGAACGAACCAGTACGCCTGGCTGGACCCGCCCAAGCTCAGCGTTTCGAAGAAGGGCCTGCTCAACCCGGTCTTGCCGGACTTCACGAGCGAGGCGTGGTGGGACTCTGCCTCCTTCTTGTCCTGGCTTTCCCCTTCTCGCCACCAGGAGGCTCCCGGATGGCGAATCAGCCCTGATACCGGGAACTCGGGATCGAAGACGGCCGTGACCTTTCGAATTACCCACCTCGCTTCAGAGCTGCCCTCGTACCAGACGACTCGTACGAAGTCTTGGTCCCTGCTCGTCCACAGCGTGTGTGTGTCGTACGGGGTTGCGGCGGGTCCGTTGTCGACGCGAACCGACTTGCGCAGGTCGAACCCGAATGTCGCCATCATCCGGACGAACGCCTGGCCCCGCTCGTCGAGCTCCTGTGGATCCAGGATCTGCTGCTGCGCTCCAGCCAGCGCGGCCCAGTGGCACACGGCGCCAATCACGATCAGCCCGCTCAAGAGCCGGTTCCGCATGGTCCCCTCACTTGCCGGCATGCTGTGCGATCGCGAAGTGCCTCGGCGCGTTCGGCCCGCCTTCGCCCTCTCGGGCTACGGCCGGGCAAGCTGAACGCGCCCTGCCATGTCTCGCCGCGGCGGTCGTCTGCGATCGGTCCTTGACTGTGTAGGTCCACTCGGCCTCCCGGACCGACCGGCCGGGGTCGGCGTTCGGCACATGCTCGAGACGCACGATGAGCTTGACCCGGTGCTCGCCGGGCGCCTGTCCAGCGACGAACTTCAGGGTCTTCGATCCGGCCAGCATCCCCTTCGCGGCAATGGCGGGCAGGGGCTCGGCCTTGACGGAGGTGACCGTGCCCGCCGGGTCGATGCGCTGGAATTCGAGCTGGACCTGCGGCTTCGGCCCTGTTAACGCCGAAGCGGCATCTGGCAAGCCCGTCACCGAGATCGTCATCGCGAGCGGCAACTCGGCGCCGGGATCGAAGCTGCGCTCATCGGCGTCGATCTTCGACGTGTCGAGCCCAAGCTTCACCTCGTCGATGACCGGCCGCCCACGGACGGTGAACGTGGTTTCGCTCACGAGCGGCTCGTAGACCGCTAACGCTTCATCCAGCGACGGTGTCTGTCCCGCGGTAATCGTCAGCACCCATCGGTGCTCGCCAGGCGACGTCACGCGCGCCGCGAACACGCCCTCTCCTGCGAGGTGGCGGGGAACGACGCCCTGCTTCGGTTTTCTGACGGGCATGAGCGTAACGGTCGGAAGCCGTACCACCTGCTCGCCAAGGGCGTTGTACAGCGCGGCCTCGGCCTTCACCACCATATCCGCGGCTGGCGGTTCAATGACCCGGTAGCTGAAAGAGAGCTTGACGCCGTCGCCGGCCCAGGGCGAAGCGGGTTCGACGACGGGACCGGCCGTCGCGAACTCAATGGGACCTCCGATCACCTGGACCTTCAGCCGGCTCCATGGAACCTGCCAGACCTCGTACCGGTGGTATTTGTCTTCCGGTACGACATTCGGGTCTGCGCGGCTGACCGCCGTCGCGTAGTTGACGGCATCAATCGGGCACTGATACACGCGCTGCGTGTGGTCCTTGCTGATCACGGTGGCGGTCGCGAGTGTTGAGCCCGCTCCGACGACGAAGGCCACGTGATCGGGCTTGGTGTTGTCTTTCTTGAAGTAGAAGACCGCATCGCCAACCTGCGGCCACGCCGTCCGGGGCGCCCCGAGCTTCTTCGCAACCGGATACAGGACGTCTCCACCGGCCGCCAACGGCGGCACCGGCCCGCTCTGGAGACCGGATAGCCCCGCCATCAGCAGGACGTGCCCGCTGCAGTAGCAGATATGGGTTGGCACGTTGCCGGCCAGGTACTCGTCGAATCCGGTTTGGACCGGCGGCGTGAGGCGATCGACCAGCCAGGCCGGGCTGTAGCCCAGCCGCTCTTCGTTGGCGACCACGACGGCTGCCTTTTGCGGGTCACCCAGGTCACGCCGGTCGTCTGTAACCGAGTGCGTCGTGGCCGCACACGTGGACGAGGTCTTGCTGTTGGGATCAGGGTCGTACGTGCCCGTGAAGACGCGCACCGTCACCGTCCGCCCCGGCAGCGCCGATGGCGACTGCGCCTGCAGTCCAGATGCCCCGAGCACAAGACAGGCGGCGCCTACCAGCCAGCCGAGGAGTCTCCACAGCAGCCGACGAGATGGCATCGCTCCCTCCAAGTACGCAAGAACCCGAGGAAACGCAACGCTCGCACCGCCAACAGCCCCAGTTTCCCGGTGGGGGGTGCTCCAGCCTGTCTTGCACGAGATCGCCCGCGCGCCACCCACACGCATGCGTGTGTGCCGGAGCACCACCACAGCCGACGGTCCGTGCCCCGACGGATATCCCCGCCACAGCGTCGCAGGACGAGGACTGGGAACCGCAGCGTGACAGAACTGGCCCCCGGTCCCCGATCCCCGGTCCGACGGAGATCCCCGCGACAGCATTGCGGGACGAAGATTGCGGACCGCAGCGTGACAGAACTGGCCCCAGGCTTGCCCCGACGCAGCCGCGCGGCAGCGCGTTTGGCGAAGTCGGGTCCCCGATCCCCGGTCCCTGTTACTGCCCGTACTTCCCGATGATCCCCGCCTTGTCCAGCCCGCGGATGCCGTACTTGTCGCCGATCTTCTTGAACGCCTCGAGCGCGCGCGCGAGCATCGGGATGTCGTGGTCCGCCGAGAGCTGCGTGCGGATGCGCGCCTGCCCCGTCGCCACCACGGGATAGAAGAACCCGATGACGTAGACGCCCTCGCCGTAGAGGTCGCGCGCGAAGTCCTGCGCGAGCTTCGCGTTGAACAGCATGATCGGCACGATCGGGCTCTCGCCGTCCTTGATGACGAAGCCCGCGTCCTTCAGCCCCTGGCGCCAGAACGCCGCGTTGGCCTCGAGCCGGTCGCGCCGCTCGGTCGTCGCGCTCAGCAATTCCAGCACCTTGAGGGCAGACGACGCGATCGGCGGCGGCACGGCGTTGCTGAACAGATACGGTCGCGCCCGCTGCCGGCACAGCTCGACCACTTCCTTCCGCCCCGACACGCAGCCGCCGCTCGCCCCGCCCAGCGCCTTGCCGAGCGTCGTCGTCAGGATGTCGATCCGCCCCATCACGCCGAAGTGCTCGTGGCAGCCGCGTCCGGTTCGGCCGATGAATCCCGTCGCGTGGCTGTCGTCGCAGAACACCAGCGCGTTGTACCTGTCCGCGAGGTCGCAGATCCTGTCGAGCGGCGCCAGGTCGCCGTCCATGCTGAACACGCCGTCGGTGACGATCACCCGGTTGCGCTTGTCCTGGTGCTCCTTGAGCTTCTCTTCCAGGTGATCCATGTCGGCGTGCTTGTAGGGATCCCGGACGGCCTTGCAGAGCCGGATGCCGTCGATGATGCTCGCATGCACCAGCCGGTCCGAGATGAGCACGTCCG
>CAYZYG010000027.1:43075-49380 GCA_964481395.1 uncultured Vicinamibacterales bacterium | reverse complement strand
GCCCGACCCGTCGACGAGCGGATAGCGCAGCGAGAACGGCTGGGCCATCCGGACGAGCGTGTCGTAGATGGCCGTGTCGCCGTGCGGATGGAAGCTGCCCATCACGTCGCCGACCACCTTCGCGCACTTGCGGAACTTCGCGTCCGCCGTGAGGTTCTGCTGCCACATCGTGTAGAGGATGCGGCGCTGCACCGGCTTCATGCCGTCGCGCACGTCCGGCAGGGCGCGTGCGGTGATGACCGACAGGGCGTAGTTGAGGTACTTCTCCTGGGCCGCCTCGTGGAGCGCGACGGCGTCGTCTCCGCGACGCCGGCTTTCCGTCCCGGCGGTGCCGGGCGGCGGCGGCCAGGTCCCTTTCGCCGGAGGCCACGATCCGCCGTCGTCGGCAGCCGCCTCGTCGATCGTATCGAACAGGGATGGATCGGTCGTCTTCTTGCGTGGCACGGTCGTCAGGTTCCTCCCGTCAACGTGGATCCGGCGGCACGCCGAGCAGCGTCGCCACTTCCGCGAGCACCATCGCCGTGGCCCCCCAGACCTCCTCGCCGTCCAGATCGAAGTACGGCATGTCGAACTCCAGCCCGTCCCTCGTCCGCGTGGTGCGCCGGTGTCGCACCGGATCGAGAAAGTCGCTCACCCTCACTTCGATGAGTCGGGCCACCTCGGCCGACGCCACATGCACGGCCGGCCGGCGATTGGTGGCCGCGACGACGGGGTGCAGGACGAAGCCGCTCACCGGGATAGGCATGGCCGACAGCCGTCCCAGGATCCGAATGCCGTCCGCTGCGAGGCCGACTTCTTCGAACGCCTCTCTGAGCGCGGCCTGCTCGAGTGTTTCGCCAGCGTCAACGGCCCCGCCCGGCAGCGACACCTGGCCCCGGTGCGTCGGCAGCACCGCGGACCGCTTGGTCAGCAGGAAGGCGGCCTCGCCGTCCAGCGGGTAGAACAGCAACAGCGCGGCCGCCGGTCGGGCGTCCTCGGGGAACAAGCCGGGACGCCACCCGTGACGCGGCACGGGCGCCATGCGTTGCTGGGCTGCCGCACCCGGCAGCACGCGCAGGCCGCCAGTCAGACGATCGACCACATCGGGAAGCGAGAGCATGCGGGCGGGATCCATCGTATCCCATCCGGGATCCGGGTCGACGCGCAGGAACCGGACGAAGCGGGTGTAGAATCCCTCCGCAAACCGCTCGACACGGCGGCGAAACACGCCTGCGGCGGGCCGCTGGACGCCGGCCGCCGCTCCGCGGACGAAACGCCGGCTGACCCCCTCGTTCTCCGGGGTGTTTTGCAGACTTCCGCCGTCGCCGTGCTCACGTGGTTTGCTGCGGGATTCCACACCCGCCGCTTTTCGTCTACTGTCTACTGTCTACTGTCTACTGTCTACTGACTCCTGTCTGTTGTCGTCGTCTTTGTCTTTGTCTTTGTCTTTGTCTTTGTCTTTGTCTTTGTCTTTGCTTCTGTCTTCTGTCTTCTGTCTTCTGACTACTTCTTCTTCCGTTCCTCCGCCCGCTGCTTGAGGTGCTCCTCCATCTCGAGACGCGGGACACCGTCCGTGTACCACTTCGGCGCCGGCTTACCCATCAGCCAGTGGTCGAAGAACTCCTTCATCCGCACCGTGTAATCCTGGCGGTTCGCCTGCTTGGCCAGCCCGTGGTTCTCGCCCACGTACTCGAGCATGACCACGTTCTTCCCCATCCGCCTCAGCGTGTTGTAGTACTCGACGCCCTGCGTGAAGTCGACCGCACCGTCCCTGTCGTTGTGCAGGATGATGAGCGGCGTCCTCACGTTCTTGGCGAAGAAGACGGGGGAATTGCGGACGTAGGCTTCCCAGTTGTCCCAATAGCCGCCGTAGAACCGGCCCTGGCTGCTCTCGAAGATCGCCATGTTGCCGCCGCCGCTGTTCTTGTAGATCAGGCTGTACATGCTGATCATGTTCGTCAGCGGCGCGCCCGCGACCGCGGCCGCGAACGCGTTGGTCTGCGTCACCAGGAACGACGTCTGGTAGCCGCCCCACGAGTGCCCCTGGAGGCCGACCTTGGCCGGATCGACGACGCCGGTCGCTGGCCGGCACGACGCTCCGCAGCCAACACTGTGGCTGGCGGGGGCACCGCTTGGGCCCGTCGCCCCGGTCAGGCGACGGCCCCCGTCGGACCTGTGCAGCTGGCTCTGGTGTCGTCTTCGCCTGTCTACTGACGACTGACTACTGCCTACTGTTCTTCAGGCCCAATCCCGTCGAACAGGTCCCGCGCGGGGCGGCCGGCGAGCGCCGGCCCCCAGGCCTGGCGGAACAGCTCGACGCTGAGCAGATGAGACAGGTCAGGCCGCTTCAGGAAGATCCGATCGAGGGCGAGGTGCTGCGTGCGGTGGGCTCTCAGCGCGGCGATCTTGCGATCCCGCCATGCCTCGACATCGATGACGAAGTCCACGCCCGGGGCGAGGGCCGGATCCCCCTGGCGGAGGAGCACCCACGGCCGCACCGGCACCGTCCAGAGCAGGCGCGGGACCTGGTGAACCGGACCCAGGTCAGGCCACCAGCGCCCGTCGGCGGCCGAGGCGATAGCCTCGGACGTGAATCGTGAGATCGCCACGTGGTCGGGATGGAGATTGGTTCCGTTCGGGTCGAACGTGACGACCACGTGCGGGCGCAGCGTGCGGATGGCCTCCACGAGTTGGGCTCGGACCAGATCGGAGGTGGCCGACGCAAGCCCGCGGTCCGGATATCCGAACACCCGCAGCATCGACACGCCCATGACGCGCGCGGCCTCGAGGAGTTCGGCCTGGCGGACCCGTCCAAGCTCCGAGGCCTCGCAGACCGGGGGGTCGCCGCGACGACCGCGCTCGCCGACGGTGGCCGCGCACAGGCCGACGCGCACGCCAGCCTCGGCGTACTTGCTGCACACGCCGGCCGCAAACACGGTTTCGTCGTCCGGATGCGCGAACACCAGGAGCAGGCGATGGTCGGACATGGACTCTTAGCGTATCGCAGGACGCACAGGCTGGGGACTGGGAACGCCATCACCGATCCCCGGTCCCCGGTCCCCGATCCCTGCTTGATACACTGTCGTGCCATGTCCATCCGCCTGGTCGCCATCGATATCGACGGCACCCTCCTCGATTCGCGTTGGCAGCTTCCCGGGCGTAACCGCGCCACGATCGCGGCCGCGCTCGCGCAGGGCGTCGAGGTTGCCGTGGTGACCGGCCGACGGTACGACTTCGCGAAACCTGTCCTCGACCTGCTTCCGCCGCCCATTACCGCGATTGTGAGCAATGGCGCGATCGTGCGTCTGGCGGACGGCTCGACGCCCATCCGGCACCTGCTGCCGGCGCGTACCGCCGAGGTCGTGCTTCGGGCGACGGTCGACGTCCGCGACGGCGCAGGAGTCATCTTCGACCGCCCGCGCGGCGGCCAGGTCGCTTTCGAGCGGATCGATCAGTCTCATCCAAGCCGCAAGGCCTACGCCGAGCGCAACCGCGAGTTCATCATCGAGGTCAGTCCCCTCGAGCGCGCGCTCACCGAGGACCCCATTCAAGTCATGTTCAACGGGGGGTTCGCCGAGATGCGCGCGCTGGCGGCGCGGCTGAAGGCGCTGCCGGAGGCCGGCTCGTTCACGCTCGCGCTGACCGAGTACGAGGCCAGGAACTTCTCGCTGCTCGACGTCATGCCGGCAGGCTGCACGAAGGGCTCGACCCTCCAGGAGTGGGCCCGACGCCAGGGTTACCAGCGGGACGAGATCGCCGCCTTCGGCGACAATCTCAACGACATCGAAATGCTCCAGGTGGCCGGTCTGCCCATCGTCATGGGCAACGCCGTACCGGAACTCCTCTCCATGGGCTGGGCCGTCACGGACACGCACGACAACGCGGGCGTCGCCCAGGGCCTCGAACGCTACGTGCTCGGAACGGGGATTGACGATTAGGGCTTGGGGATCGGGGTGGGCGCCCCAGCGACGCGTCGTCCGCGGGATCTACTCCGAATCCCGATTCACGACGCCCGAATCCCGTCGCGGATACTTCGTCTCCACGTAGTCGTCCACCAGCCCCCGGAACGCCTCGGCCAGTTCGTCGTACGTTCCGCGCAGCGTCGTGAAGTGCTGGCCGTCGACGTAAACGGGACAGTTCGGCGACTCGCCGGTGCCGGGCAGGCTGATGCCGATGTTCGCGGCCTTTGACTCGCCTGGGCCGTTGACGATGCAGCCCATGACCGCGAGGGTCATGTTCTCGACGCCTTCGTATCGGGATTTCCAGTCAGGCATCTTCTCCCGGATGTAGCCCTCCACGCGCTCCGCCAGCTCCTGGAACGTCGTACTTGTCGTCCGGCCGCAGCCCGGGCAGGCGGTGACGCTGGGGGCGAACGACCGCAGGCCGAGGGCCTGCAGCAACTCGCAGCAGGCGAACACCTCCTCGCGGCGATCACCGCCGGGTCGCGGTGTCAGCGAGATGCGGATGGTATCGCCGATGCCCTCGTTCAGGAGCACGGCCATCGCGGAGGCCGACCAGACCAGCCCCTTCATTCCCATGCCGGCCTCGGTCAGGCCGAGGTGCAGCGGCTGATCGGTCTTCGCCGAGAGGTCGCGGTACACCGCGATGAGATCCCGCGGCTTCGACACTTTGCACGAGATGATGATCTGGTTCTTCCGGATGCCGGACTCGAGAGCGAGTTCCGTCGATTCGAGCGCCGAGATCACCATGCACTCGTTGATGATCTCCTCGGAAGTCAGGCCGAGATCGCGGTCGGTGTTCTCCTGCATCCGGCGCATGACCAGGTCCTGGTTGAGGGACCCGCCGTTGACGCCGATGCGGACGGCCTTGTTGTGTTCGGCGGCCACCTTGCAGATCGTCGCGAACTGCTCGTCGCGACGCTTCCCCGTGCCGACATTGCCGGGGTTGATCCGGTACTTGTCGAGGGCACGGGCGCACTCGGGGTACTTCGTCAGGAGTATGTGCCCGTTGTAGTGGAAGTCGCCGATGAGCGGGGCGCGGCAGCCCGCGTCGAGGAGCATGGCCTTGATGCGCGGCACGGCCTCAGCGGACTCAGGCAGGTTCACCGTCACCCGCAGCATCTCGGAACCGGCCTTCCACAGGTCGAGGCACTGCCGGACCGTCGATGGGACATCAGCCGTGTCCGTGTTGTTCATCGACTGCACGACGATCGGGGCGCCTCCGCCGACCTGAAGATCGCCGACCGTCACGCCTACCGTCCTGCGCCGCGCTACGCGTGTCATGGGGTCCTCGTGGCCTGTGCTGCTGGGAGCCAATCGAATCGATCATATCATTGGGGTTTCCGGGGCCCGACCTGTCGGGCCACTCACGCAGGGAGCGGAATCACCATGAAGGCCATTCGCGTTCACCGGACCGGCCCGCCGGATGTCATGCAACTCGAGGAGGTCCCGGACCCGATAGCCGGACCGGGCCAGGCGCTCGTGAGGATCGAGGCCGCCGGCGTCAATCCGGTCGACACCTACATCCGCGCGGCCGCCCACGGCCGGGCACCGGCTCTGCCGTACACACCCGGGTCCGACGGCGCGGGGGTGATCGAGGCGATCGGGCCCGATCTGCCAGGACTCGCGCCCGGCGATCGGGTCTACCTGTCCGGCACGGCTCTTGGACCGTACGCCGGGACCTACGCGGAGAAGGCCGTCTGCGGAGTGGCGAACCTGCACCGACTGCCCGCGGCCGTCACCTTCGGGCAGGGCGCGGCGGTCAACGTGCCGTACGCCACGGCCTACCGGGCGCTGGTCGATCGCGCGGCCGTGAAGGCTGGCGAGTTCCTGATCGTGCATGGCGGGAGCGGCGGTGTCGGCGTCGCGGCCATCCAACTCGCCCGCGCCTGGGGCGTCGTCGTCTTCGCGACGGCCGGCACCGAGCGAGGCCTCAGGCTGGTGCGGGAGCAGGGTGCCCACCAGGCGTTCGATCACACACAGGCGGACTACGTCGATCGCATCCGCGAGGCGACAGGCGGCCGCGGCGTCGACGTGATCGTCGAGATGCTGGCCAACGTCAATCTGGACACGGATCTCGGCCTGCTCGCCCCGCACGGGCGTGTCGTCGTGGTCGGCAACCGCGGGCGCGTCGAGATTGACGCGCGCCAGACGATGGCGCGGGACTCGGCGATTCTGGGCATGTCCCTGATGAATGCACCACCGTCCGATCTGGCGCGCACGCACGCGGCGCTCGAGGCCGCGCTGGAGCTGGGGATCGCCCGGCCCGTCGTCGGCCAGTGCTTCCAGCTTGCCGACGCGGCCAAGGCGCACGAGGCGGTCATGGCGCCAGGCTCGTACGGGAAGATCGTGCTGCTGCCGTAGGAC
>CAYZYG010000027.1:33287-43065 GCA_964481395.1 uncultured Vicinamibacterales bacterium | reverse complement strand
ACTGGGACCGGGGACCAGGGACCGGGGACCGGTTGTGGATGTCCCCAGTCCCCATCTCCGCGACCCGATGGATCGCTCCATGCCATTCGAACCACGAACGCTCGGCAGGACAGGACTGACCGTCGGCCCCATCGGCATCAGCGCGTCGTACGGCGTGCCAGCGGCGGCTGTCGAGCACGCGTTCGAGCGTGGCGTGAACTACCTGTACTGGGGAAGCCGGCGGACGAGGGCGTTCGCCGACGCGCTGCGTCGGCTTCGTCCACATCGCGACCGGATCGTCTTCGTCCTGCAGACCTACTCCCGGCTGCCGGTCCATCTCACGTGGAGCGTGGAGCGCGCGATCCGATCCGTCGGGTACGACCACGCAGACGTGCTGCTGCTCGGGTGGTGGAATCATCCCGTCAGCCCGCGCACGCTCGACGCCGCGCGAGATCTGCGCACCCGCGGGCTCGTCCGTGTCATCGCGCTCTCGGGCCACGACCGGCCGTATCTCGGCCGCCTCGTCGCGTCAGACGAGGTCGACGTGGTGCACGTGCGGTACAACGCGGCGCACCCCGGGGCGGAGCGCGACGTGTTTCCGCACGTGCCGGCGCACGGACGGCCCGGGCTCGTCGCGTTCACCGCCACGAGCTGGGGCCAGCTGCTCAGGCCCCGTGCGACGCCCGCTGGCGATCGGACGCCCACCGCCACCGACTGCTATCGCTTCGTCCTGTCGAATCCGCACATCGATGTGTGCGCGACCGGGCCCGCCTCGGCCTCGCACGTCGAGGCGGCGCTGGCCGCCGTCGAGCGGGGCCCCATGTCCGACGAGGAGCTGACGTGGATGAGGCGCGTGGGGACGGCCGTGCGCGCGAAGGCCATCCTCGGACGGGAGCGGTGAGCGCACACGACCGGGATCGGGGACCCGGGACCGGGGACCGGTGCAGACAAAACGCTGCTCCTTCCCTAGTCCCGGCTCCCGGGTCCCTTGGTTGTCTCCGTTGCCTACCGCCTGTCGCCGGTCGCCTGATGGTAGAGTCCGTTGAACAGCAGCTTGAACGTCCCGTGCGGCTGGGCGCGGAACGCGACCTCCGGCCCGTAGATGAACACCTTCCCCTTCCCGATTGATGCTTCCGCAACCGCCACGGCCCCGTCCAGGTAGGCCTGGCCCCACGCCCATCCGCTGCGCAGGGGCGTCGGCGAGTCGTACCAGGCCACGGCGCGCAGCCCCTTCAGCGGGGCGTCCGGACCGAGCGTGAACGCCGGGCTGTTGTCGAAGAAGAGGTCGACCTTCGCGTCGAGGCCCCAGGCGAGCGGGTTGGTGTTGTCGATCGCCGCCTGCAGGATCGATCCCGGAATGTAGAACTTGTCCGACGGAAGCGCACGCACCGTCCCGTCGGGCGCCTTCTCCACGAGCGCGTCGCCGATCGGCAGGCCGAAGTGCTGCCCGATCACGCTCGAGCTGCCGATGGCCAGCAGGCGACCGCCATCCTCCACGAACTTCCTCAGTTCGGGCACGGTCTTCGACAGGCTGATGCTGCCGAGCTGCGCCTTGAACTCGTCCGGGATGTTGCTCGCCTGGGGCTGGCCGCCCATGAACGCGTCCGCGCCGCCGCCGGTCTCCCGGGCGGGAATCGCGCCGTCCACGAACACGAGCACGTCGTACTTCGCGATCAGGTTGCCGGCATCGAGCGTCTGCGGGTAGACGACCTCGAAGGGGAATTCGAACTGTTCGAACAGCCAGCGCGTCCAGCCGGACGGCATCGAGCCGCCGTAGCGGTCCCACAGCCCGATGCGGATCTTCTTCAGCTTGACGGCTCCGGCCGGCACCCGCGACGTCGTCCCGACGAAGGTGAGCCCGACCTCGTCGGCCAGCTTCTGGATCTGCGCTGCCGTCGTGGGCTTCGCCGCCACGTAGACCGAGCCCGGCACGAACGACGCGGTTCCTTCCGTCACGGCGGACGTGAGGCGGTAGACGTCTTCGCCCGCGGCCAGGAGGCGGTTCACCGCCCGGAACGCGTCGTTGACCTGCCCGCTGACGAGATAGCCGGCAGCCCGTCCCTTCGGCGCCACGATCGAGCCCGTGGGCGGCGGGATGACGTCGGGCACGACCTCGAACGGCCCGTCGAAGGCCTCGAGAAGCCGGTCGAACTTCACGCCCATCTGGAAGGCCAGCGTCCACCCGGCGCTGTCGTACGGCGGCCGCGGGGGACCGCCGGGATACGCGAAGTCGTTCGGATGATCCTGCGGCTCCAGCAGGTCGAGCACCATCGCGCGGGCCGCCTGCGCGGCCTTCAGGACGTACGAACCGGCGGGGTACGTCTTCCCCTTCACGTCGAACGGGGCCGTCGCGCGATGCACGGTCACGCCGTTCTTGAGCAGCGCGTTGACGAACTTCGTCGCCGTGAGGAAATCGGGCTGGTCGGATGGCAGGATGAATCCGCGCGGGTCGCGATCCTCCGGTTTGCGCAGCTGCTCGTAGTACTTCGTGGCGGCTCCGCCACGGCCACCGCCGCGCCCGCCGCCGCGCCCGCCAGCCGCGGTCGGCGTCTCACGGGCGATCTGCGCCTGCAGCGCTTCGAGGCGCTTCGGCGTCACCGTCCAGGTATCGGCGCTGCCCCTGGCGATCTGGTTCCGGCCCATCTGGTAGAAGTTGAACAGGAAGGTATCGCGGTACCGCGACGCGACGTCCAGCACGGCCCGGTTGGCCGTGACTTCGTACTCGATCGACTGCCGCATGTGCCAGCGCTGCGGCGTAATCGGGAAGGGATAGTCGTTCGACGGCAGTATGCGCTGCGGCACGAACGGGATTTCCATCGGCGTGGGATTCCCGATGATCTCGGTCAGCAGGCCGATGATGTTCTGGAAGTAGGTCGTCGTCCGCAGCCCGCCGTTCCACCAGGTCGAGTAGCTCGCGCCCGACCGCATCGTCGTGCCGGGCTTGCCCTCGGCCACCATGCGGCTGTGCATGGCGGTGCCGACCAGTTCGATACCCAGCGGGATCAGCGGATCGTAGTAGTAGTTGAACGGATCGCGGAACGGCGGCATGAACTCCACCGTGCCCGCCGGACCGGTCTGGTGGTGGTTGTACATGATCTGCGGATACCACTCCCGGAACAGCACGCGGTTCATGTTCCGGGTCTCGTCCAGGTTGACCATGTACGAGTCGCGGTTGTTGTCGTGCCCGGCGTACTTCTGGTACAGGCGCGGGAGGCCGCCCGAGGATCGCCTTGCCGGGTCCGGATTGCGCATGTACCAGTTCGACACGAGTTCCATGCCATCCGGGTTGGCCCAGACACACAGCGTGATGACGTCGTTCAGGAAGCGCATCGTCTCCGCATCGGTCCGGCTCACCATCTGGTAGACGAACTCGACGAGCGACTGGGCGCCGACCACCTCGGTAGCGTGCAGGCCGCCGTCGATCCAGACCACGGCCTTGCCCTCCGCGGCGAGCTTGCGCGCGTCGGCATCGGTCAGCCCGACCGCTTCGTGCAGCCGTGCGGAGATCGAGCGGTAGTGATCGAGACGCTTGTGGTTCTCAGGCGACGTGACGATGGCCATCCACTGGGTGCGGCCCTCCGCCGTCTTCCCAATGTCCACGAGGGTCATGCGGTCCGAGGCCTGATCCAGCTTCTTCCAGTACGCCTCGGTCTGCGTGTAGTTGGCGAGCACGTAGTCGTCGCCGATGTTGAATCCGAAGTGCTCCTTCGGGGTCGGGATGGGCGCCTGCGCCTGAGCCGCCACTGCGGCCACGAGCAGGACGGCGAGTGCAATCGCGAAGATCCGGTGTCGCTGTCGCATCGACACTCACTCCTTTGAGCGGGCTGTGGGTCCTTGGAACGCGCGGGCAGCCGCGTGCCGTCAACGCCGGGGGCGCGGCGCGCGCCTACCATAGCGCGTTTGGCGTCGGATTTCCACCGACGTTGCGCCGCGGCCCTGGCCGTGAGGTAGAATCGCGAGGGGGTCACAGCCCACAACTCACGTCGTGTTTATCGGAGGAGGTTCCATGCCTCGTGTCTGGCAGGGATTCCGCCGGGCGTTCGCGCTCGGCACTGCGGCGGCGCTCACCGGCCTCGTCGGCCTCGGCGCCCAGCCGTCGGCCCCGTCCGCCCCGGCGTCCGGGAAGGACGTGTACGACAAGTACTGCACGAGCTGCCACGGCCAGTACGGCCTGGGAGATGGGCCGGCCGCTGCATTCCTGGCGCCGACGCCACGGGATTTGACCAAAGGCGTCTACAAGTTCCGTTCGACCGCGTCGGGCAGCCTTCCGACCGACGACGATCTGCTGAAGATCGTCCGGGAGGGTGTGCACGGCACGTCGATGATCGGATGGGCCGGCGTCATCACCGACGGTCAGATTCAGGCCGTCGTCGCGCACATCAAGACGCTGTCGCCGCGGTTCGCCACCGAGCAGCCGGCGCCCGTCACGACGACCGCCGAGGTGGCCGCGAGCCCCGAGAGCGTCGCCGCCGGCAAGACGGCGTACGAGAACCTGCAGTGCGCGGCGTGCCACGGCGAGGAAGGCCGTGACGCCGGCGCCATCGCGGGCGTGCTCCAGGACGACTGGGGCAAGCCGCTGAAGCCGGCCCGCCTCACCGAACCCTGGAGCTTCCGCGGCGGGTCGAGCGCCCGGGACATCTACCTCCGCCTCAGGACGGGCATCGACGGGACGCCGATGCCGGCCTTCGCGGACGTGGCCACCGACAAGGAGCTATGGGACCTCGCAAACTACGTCCGCTCGCTCGGTCGTAAGCCCACGTGGGAGATGACCGCCGAGGAGTTGAGGGCTCAGTACGACGCCGAAGCACGCGAGGCCACCGAGACGCCGAGCGAGCGAGGCCGGCACCTGGTCGATACGCTGGGCTGCGCGCACTGCCACTCGCCGGTCGACAGCGAGGGGCGCGTCATGCCGGGAATGAAGTTCGCAGGCGGCCAGAAGTTCAGACTGGGCCCCTGGGGCGACATCGTGACTCCCAACATCACCTCCGACAAGGAGACGGGCCTCGGCAACTACACCGACGACGAGATCCTCCAGGCGCTGACCAGGGGTACCAAGAAGGATGGCACGCGGATGCTGCCGTTCCCGATGGGATGGACCGGCTACGCCCACTTGAGTGACGCCGATCAGAAGGCAATCGTCGCGTATCTCAGGACGATCCCGCCCGTCGTGAACCGGATTCCGCCTCCAGCGCCGCTGGGGTTCTTCAGCTATCTCGGCGCGAAGTTCCGCATGCTCATCCAGGGCGAGGACATCGCGATGCACGTGTTCAGCGGCAACGCCGGTTCGGCCGGCGCCAGCGACCCCAGACCCGGCAACGCCCAGTAGGAGGACACCATGGCCAGGCGCATACTCAAGTGGACGCTCATCCTGCTGGTGATCCTCGCCGTCGCCGGGTTCACCGCGTTCCTCTATTTCATTCCGCCGTTCACGCTCGTCTCGCCGGAGACGTTCGTCCAGGGCTCAGCGGCTGTGCCGCCCTCGCTCGACGGGATCACGGACCCGGCCACCCGCGCCATCGCCGAGCGGGGTAAATACCTCGTCATGACGGCTGACTGCGGCGGGTGCCACAACCCCCCGCCGGAGCCAGACCCGGCCATGTACCTGGCCGGCGGCATGCGATTCGCGACCGTGACGCACGGCACGGTGGTGAGCCGGAACCTTACGCCGGACACCGAGACGGGTATCGGCTCACGAACCGACGAACAGCTGAAGCGCGTACTCAGGGCCGGGATGTTCCACGACGGCCGCGTGATCTCCTCGCGCTCGATGCCGTGGCCGGACACGGCCAACTGGAGCGACGAGGACATCCATGCGGTGATCACGTATCTCCGGCACATCACGCCGGTTCGGCACGAGATTCCGGCGCCGTCGCCCGCGCCGCCGTTCGAGCCCGGGATCTTCGAATCCGCCTGGGGCGGGAAAGACGCAGGGAAGTAGACAGGGGCCGGGGATCGGGGACCTGGGGCCAGTTGTGAGGTGCTCCCACAGTTTCAGGTGAAGACTGGAGACCTCAGAGCCGGTCCCTGGTCCCCGGTCCCCGGTCCCCGTCGTCCTACATGAACCCCGCCACGCGCCAGTACCCCACCGCCACCCACAGCGCGACGACGGTGACGACGGCGTAGACGGTCGCGAGGCGGAAGCGATCGCCGTCAACGTACGCCTGCTTCTTCGTGATGCCCTCCGTCATGACGATCCAGATGTTCTGGTACGGAAACCAGAACACATGGAGCGGCAGCAGGACCACGCCGCCCAGCAGGATGGGCGTCAGGCCCCAGCCCGCGGCCACGCCAACCAGCGCCAGGAAGAAGGTCGCGATCGTGATGAACCCGACCGGGTCGATGAAGCGCATGGCCATCACCGCCACGCCGAGGCCGGCGACGAGCAGCCACGGGCTGCCCGAGATCGGCTCAAGCATGGGTACGATGTAGCCTGAGAGCCAGCCGCTGATCTTGTACGTCGTGATGACGGTCCCGAGGCTCAGCATGCCGCCGACGAACAGCGTCAGGTTCCACGGAATCCCGGTCGCGATCTCCGGGGCCTGCAGCACGCCTGCGGCGAACAGCGCCGTCAGCGCCAGCATCCCGATCGCTTCCGCGGGGACCCCGTGCCAGGGCTGAGACGCCCAGGCCAGGATCGACAGGACGACCACGAGGGCGGTCATCCGCTCCGCGCGGTTCATGGGTCCCAGCTTCGCCAGTTCTCCGCCGACGACGGTGTGCGTCACGCCGAGGCCGCCCTGCGGCCGCAGCACGAGCATGTTCGCCACGAGCACGAGCACGCACCAGACCAGCGTCGGCACGACCATCGCAGCCGCATAGTCGAGCCACGCGATCGGGATCCCCTGGTTCGAGAACAGGCCGGCGAGATACGGCCCCCAGAGCGCGCCGGTGAGCAGCGCACAGCCGGGCAGCACGGCCATCTCGAACGTGCTCAAGATGATGAGGGCAGACCCCCGGCCGGGTAGCGGGAGGTTCAACGCCTGGACGAGCGCCCAGGCGATCGGCATGAGGATCGCCGTGCGCACGGTCATCGAGGGAATGCCGAGCGTGAGCACGAACCCGATCAGCAGGAACGCGAAGAGTACCCCGGCGTAGGTCGGGGGAAACAGCAACAGGATGCGGTATGCGATCCGCCGCGCCAGCCCCGTCTTGTCCATGGCGTACCCGAAGAACAGGACCGCCACGAGGATCCAGAAGCCGGAGGCGGCGAACCCGCTGAGCGCCACCGACCCAGGCACACCCAACGCCATCAGCAGGCCGAGCACCATGATGGCCGTCACCCCGGACGCGAGGACCTCAGTGGCCCAGAACAGGACGCCAAGCGCGAGGATGGCGAGGGCGCGCTGCCCGATCGACTCGAGCGTCCCGATGCCGGGCAGACTCCAGATGATGGCGGCGACGGCGATCCCGCTGACAGCTCCGATCAGGCGGCGACTCATGGGGCCTCCAATGGAAAGGGATGTATTATCGCCGGGATTCGGGAGTCGGGAATCGGGATTCGGAGAACGGGGGCCAGGGACCTGGGACCGGGGGCCAGCTGTGCAGTCCCCAGTCCCCATTCGATGTCACCCGAGGGCGCGTTCGGCTGGCCGCGCCGTCGCCCGACAGGGCGAAGGCGGGCCAGACGCGCCGGGACGGGAAGAGGATCACGAATGAGAAACGGGAGGACGGCATGAGACAGCGGGTCTTCGTGGCGGTGGCGGTCGTGATGCTGGTCGCCGCAGGAGCGGCGCGGGCGCAGGATTCGGTGGCGGGCACGTGGAACCTGCAGGTCGTCTTCGACCAGGGATCCGGCGCACCCACGGTCGTCTTCAAGCAGGACGGCGAGAAGCTGACGGGCACGTACACGGGCCAGATGGGCCAGTACCCGCTGGAAGGCACCTTCAAGGACAAGGCCATCGCGTTCACGGCCGCCGTCGACGTGCAAGGCAACCAGATAACGTTCACCTACGTCGGCACGCTCGAAGCCGATGGCACGCTCAAGGGTACGGTGGACCTCGGCGGCATGGCCAGCGGCACGTGGACGGGCAAGAAGGCGGAGGACCGCTGACGCGAACGCCCCGACCTGTCCCTGCTGGGCGCCCGGGACCAGGCACTCGTCGACGACGTTCGCCAGCGTCCCCATCCGGACCTCTCACCGGTAAGGTCGACGGACACGACAGGACGGTTCACCGTTCCTCGGGATCGAAGCCATGTTCGGATGGGGCACCGAGTCGGGGACGGCACCGCCATCCCACGACGGCAAACCGGGACGCCCGTCTGGCCGCTGTCCCGGGCTCCGTGGGCAGACGGCCGGGCGCTAGTGTCCCGTAACAGTGGTTCGTTGCTGAAGTTCCGGAGCGTGGCGCCCGGATCGCCAGGCGCGACGACCGAGAATACTCCACGTATTTGAGGGAGGAGCAACGCCGCGAGGCGGGATGCAGCGTCGGTCGAATGCAGACAGACTTGCACCACGGGCGCTAGGCGTCGACGACCCTGAGGGCTCCGGCGTCCAGCAGCGGCTGCAGCAGGTTGGCCGCGCCGCCGTGCTCGACGATCCGGCCGTCGACGACGCGATCGACGTTCACACCGGTGAATTCCAGCGGTCGGCCGGTCGGCTTGATCCCGATCCACGCTCCCGCATGCCTGCCGCGGGCGACGATCTCCGTCGCCACCCACTCCTCCTCGGCGATCTGGCGCCGCACCTCGATCGTGAGTCCCGCGTAGACCTCGCGAACGGCGGCGATGTGGCTGGCCATGCCGTCGATGCCGCTCTCGACGCGGACTTTGCCGTCGGTCTCCACGCAGTCCGGCGACACGAACTCCGGCACCCGTTCGAGGTCGCCCGTGCTGACGACGTCCTCGTAGAACCGACGGACCACCGCTTTGATCTCCGTGGCGTCCACTGTGGACCTCCTGCCGCGCCCGAACCGTGCAATCCGGCTGGGCGCCAACGCCCCCATCATACAGGCGCCGCCCATGCGGTGTAGCATCTGGTGATCATGGCTGGGCACACCGACGCGAACCGCATCGACCGCCGGCTCATCCCCGTGTCTGAGGGCGCGCTGGAAGTCTTCATCGCGGGCCGGCTGGATCCGCATCGCCCCGTCGTCTGCACGGCCCATCCCGCGCTCCTCTATGGCGAGGGAACGGCCCGCCTTGCCGCGGACCTCTCCGGCGCCTGCGTCGTCTGCGTCAATCCGCGCGGCATCGGCGGTTCATCGCCGGTCTGGAGCAGACTCGCCTACGAACAGGTCCTCGGCGCGATGGTGAAGGACTTCGAGGCGGTCCGGCGCCGCCTGGCAATCGGCCGTTGGACGTTCTGGGGCATGTCGGGCGGGGCGTGGCTGGCGATGGTGTACGCCGTCCGGCACCCGAAGAGCCTCGAGGGCGTCATCCTCGAGAGCGGCTGCGACTGCTTCCGGACCCTGCTGGCGGATCCCGCGTCGATGCTGAGCCCTTTCCATCCGGCCTGGCGGCCCGCGCTCGAGTCGGCTGGGTTGATCGATCCGGACTCGCACGCGGGGATGGGAAGCCCATCAGCGACTGAGTGGCGTGACGTCGAAGGCGTGCCGCCCGTGTTTTGCCGGCTCGGCGGGCCAGCCCTCTGCGTTTCGGCGGTACCGGCCACCCCGGAGGTGCGCGCGGGCATGCCGCTGCTCTGGTCGATCGATCTGCGGGCTGTTCTCCCTGGCATTCGCGTGCCGACGCTCGTCATCGCCGGCGGCTCAGATCGGGTTACGCCCGTCCCGCGCGTGCGAGCGCTTCACGACGCGATTCGCGGTTCGGCCTGGCTCGTCATCGAGGGCGGCGGTCACGT
>CAYZYG010000027.1:10516-33187 GCA_964481395.1 uncultured Vicinamibacterales bacterium | reverse complement strand
TTCACGACGCGATTCGCGGTTCGGCCTGGCTCGTCATCGAGGGCGGCGGTCACGTGCCTATGACCGCCAGGCCTCCGGTGCTGGCCGCCACCGTGCAGCGGTTCCTGAGCGATGTGCGGTCGTCACCTGCCTGCTGACCACCCCGTCACGACCGGACTCCGGCCGCGACCTGCTCGCTTCGCTGTTTGAGTCCGGCCAGTTCGATGCCCAGATACCGGACGTTCAGCCGATACGTGACCCACGCGACCAGGGGACCCAGCCACCCGGTCAGCTCGATGGACAACGTGGCGCGGCTTCCGGAGGCGGCCGCATCGACGCGGTAACGCTCCGTGACGGTGAACCCCGGGTGCCGGTTCATCCACGCGAACTCGCGGCCCTCTTCGTACGCGATCACGGTCCACACGCTGGGCAGGAGTTTCGGCTGTCGTATGTGCACGCGCCCCCCCAGTTCCAACGGTCGGCCGTCCAGGCACCGGATGCCCAGCACGGTGGACGTCCACTCGTGCCAGCGTGCGACATCCCGCATCACGCCCCAGACTCGCTCGGCGGGTGCCGCGATCTCGATCGACAGGCGGACGGCTCGCATGGCGTCCCTTTCCAGACCGCACCTGGACAACCCGGCACGCCGGGCGGCCTCGCCCCGGGCGCCGGCCGCGAGGCCGGTTGAGCTGTGTACGAACCGGGCTATGGTAACCGAGTCGTGGTTTCATCCCAAGAACAAAGTGCGCCCGACGGCAACCGGCGCCGGCCTCGACTCACACCCACCACCACAGCCACGCCGCGGCGACGGCCAGCGTCGCCAGGGTCACTGGTATCCCGACGCGGGCGTGCGTCCGCCAGTCGATCCGCACCCCCAGGCGCGCGGCCTGGTCCACCACGATGATGTTGGCGATGCTGCCGACGATGAAGAGGTTGCCGGCCAACGTGGAGGCGAGGGCCAGCGTCGTGCCGCCGAGCGGGTGCGTCGCGGCGGGCAACAGCAGCATCACCGCCGGGACATTCGAGACCAGGTTCGACAGCACCACCGTCAGGCCGAAGAGCTCCGGGAGTTTCGACGGGTCGACGCCTCGCGCGGCGGCCTCGGCCATGCCCGTGGCGACCATCCCGGTTTCGGCAAGGACGCCGTTGACGACGAACAGACCGAAGAAGAGCACCAGCAACTGCCAGTCCACCAGACCGAGCACATCGCGCGAAGCCATGCGCCGGCTCGTCAGCAGCAGGCCGGCACCGGCCAGGGCGATCCCCTCTCGCGGCCACGGCGCACTGAGGAAGGCCACGACGATCACCAGGAGCACGGCGCTGCCCTTCGTGGTCTGCCAGGCGTCGAACGGCGGCGCTCCTGCGTCGATGACGGACACCGGGCCGGCCCACTGGCCGCGGTACATCCAGACGATCACCGCCCACACGACGGTGAGGCCGGCGACCGACGGCACCAGGGCTTCGCCGAGGTAGCGCGGAAAGGAGAGCCCCAGGGTCTGGCCGATCAGCATGTTCTGCGGATTGCCGATCAGCGTGGCCGCTGACCCGACGTTCGACGCGCACGCGAGGCCGAGCAGAAACGGAACCGGATCAAGGCCGCGCCGCAGGCACCCGGCCACGAGGACGGGCGCCATCGCCAGACAGACGATATCGTTGGCCAGCACGGCGGACAACGCGCCCGACAGGCCGACGAGCCAGGCCAGCAGGCGCGAGGGCGACAGGTCCCGGCGGGCCATCCACCCGGCGAGCGCCGCATAGAACCCGCCGAGCCGGAACTGCGCCGACACCACCATCAGGCCGAACAGCAGCGCCACCGTCCCGATGTCCACCATCGCCCACGCGCCGGCCGGCGTCACACGGCCTGCGGCAACGAGCGCAATCGCGCCCAGCAGCGCAATGCCGGCGCGGTCGAGGCGGAGGCCCGGCAGCTCGCCGAGCATCATCCCGACGTAGACGACGAGGAAGACCACGGCGACGAGGGGATCCATCGAATGCAGCCTGCGCCTATCCCACTCCAGCCCGCACCGACCACACCGTCAGCGCCGGCCACCGGAAGGCGGGTTGGGTCATCTGCGTTCCAGCGCCCACCGGGCTTTGTCTCCCACCGGCGCCTCGTACGCAGCCATCCGATTCAGCAGCCGCTCGCCGTCGTCGTCGACCAGTACCATTTGCCGGTGGACGCCCGCGATGAAGTGCTCCGCCTCCATGTGATCGAGGAAGTCGAGCAGACGCGTGAAATAGCCCGCCACGTTCAGGATGCCAAAGGGCTTCTGGTGCAGACCGAGCTGGCCCCACGTCCAGATCTCGAAGAACTCGTCCAGCGTCCCGACTCCCCCCGGCAGGGCGATGAACCCGTCCGACAGGTCGGCCATCAGCATCTTGCGCTCGTGCATCGTGTCGACCAGGCGCAGGTCGGTCACCGTCGTGAGAGCCACTTCCTTCTGCACCATCCAGCGCGGAATGACCCCGATGGCTTCGCCGCCGTGGTCCAGGACCGATTGGGCCACCTGTCCCATCAGTCCGACCTTCCCGCCGCCGAACACCAGGCCCAGGCCGCGGGCGGCCAGGCTGGCACCAAGGCGACGGGCCTGCTCGGCGTATTCCTGGCTGGCCCCCGCACTGGACCCGCAGAACACGCACACGCGTTTCAGCGCCACCTGTCATCTCCTCCGTCCGGCCGGCCGCCCGGCACGTCCAGCCCGCGCCTTCCGGGCTGCGCGCCCTCGTGTCGCGCAACGATACCACTTCTCTGGCGAGCCCGGATTCCCGCCTCCGCTCGTCGAGCTTCGGCCCGGCAGGCCCGCTTCCGCGGGAATGACGTCAGAGATCCATCAACCGCTCTCTGTTCCCTGTTCCCTCTTCCCTGTTCCCCGCTCTTCCCTTGCCGCCTGCCGCCTGTCGCCTGTCGCCTGTCCCCTGTCGCCTGTCGCCTGTCCCCTGTTCCCTGTAGTACCCTTCCCCAGCATGCTCACCGAGCTGGTCTGCACCCTCTGCGGCACGAGCTATCCTCCCGGTGACCTCCAGACGTGCGAGCGGTGTGGGGTTGAAGGCATCCTGGACGTCCGTTACGACTACAGCGAGGTGGCGCAGGCGATCACGTTCGAAGTGCTGGCGTCGCGGCCGGCGGACCACTGGCGCTACCGTGAGCTGATTCCCGTTCGTCACGATGCCGACCTTCCCCCCGTGCACGTCGGCTGGACGCCGGTCCACGAGGCGCCGCGTTTGGCGGCCTCCGTGGGTGTGTCCCGCCTCTTCCTGAAGGACGACGGCAGGAACCCGACCGCATCGTTCAAGGACCGGGCCAGCGCCGTGGGCGCGCTGAAGGCGAAAGAGTTCGGCTACTTCACGATTGCGTGCGCCTCGACGGGAAACGCCGCATCCTCGCTCGCCGGCCTGGCCGCGGCGGTTGGCCTGCGCGCCGTGATCTTCGTACCCGAACGGGCCCCCGAGGCCAAGATCGCGCAACTCCTGATGTTCGGGGCCACCGTGTTCCGCGTGCGCGGCACCTACGAGCAGGCGTTCGACCTGTGCCGGGCGGCCTGCGCGCGGTTCCGCTGGTACAACCGCAGCAGCGGCACGAACCCGTACCTCGTCGAGGGCAAGAAGACGGCCGGTCTCGAGATCGCCGAGCAGTTCGCGACATGCCGGTGGCTCGCGGGGTCCCTGCCCGACTGGGTCGTCGTGCCCGTCGGCGACGGCTGCACGATCGGCGGCATCGGGAAGGGCCTCCACGAAATGAAACGGCTCGGACTCGTCACCGCGATGCCCCGGCTTCTGGGCGTCCAGGCCGAGGGCGCTAGCCCCATCGTCGGAGCGTTCAACGCCAGGACCGACGTGACGCCATCCGGTTCCAACACCCTCGCCGACTCCATCGCCGTCGGCACGCCCCGCAACTGGCGGCGGGCTCTTGCGTGGGTCCGGGCCTCGCGCGGCGCGATGGTGACGGTCCCGGACGACGAGATCCTGTCCGCCATGCGTGACACGGCCCGGCTGGGAGGCGTGTTCGGTGAGCCGGCGGCCGCAGCCGGTATCGCGGGGTTGCGGCGCGCCGTCGGGAGCGGCATCGTGCCCGCCGGCGCCTCGGTGGTCACCGTCATCACGGGAAACGGGCTGAAGGACGTCCGGTCCGCGCTGGCCGCCGCCGGGCAACCTTACGACATTCACCCGGACCTCGACGAGGTCGAGGCCATTGCCGGACGCTGAGGGACCATGCTGCTCAAGGGTGGCTATCTCATCAAGATGGATCCGCCGGGGCTCACCCGATCCGATCTGCGGATCGACGAGGACCGCATCGTCGCACGGTCGTCCCGCCTGAAGGCCCGCAAGAACGAAGAGGTCGTCGACTGTTCGGGCAAGGCGATCCTGCCGGGGATGGTGTGTGCGCACACGCACATGTACTCCGCCCTAGCGCGCGGCATGCCGGCGCCGCGGCGGGTGCCAACCTCCTTCGCCGACATGCTCGGCAAGACCTGGTGGAAGCTCGATCAGGCCCTCGACCAGGAATCGATCTACTACAGCGCGATGGTCGGGGCGCTGGAGGCCGTACGGTGCGGCACGACGACGATCATCGACCATCACTCGTCGCCGAACGCCATCCAGGGATCGCTGGACCTCATCCGCGACGCGTTCCGCGCGGTGGGCGTCCGCGGCGTCCTGTGCTACGAGGTGACTGACCGCGGCGGGTCGCGCCGACGGGAGGCCGGCCTCGCCGAGAACGATCGCTTCCTCTCGGCGACGCGGACCGATCCGCAGTTCCGCGGCCTGGTGGGCGCCCATGCGTCCTTCACCGTGGGCGACGCCACGATGGCGGCGCTCGGCCAGATCGTACGGGCCCACCGGAGCGGCATCCACATCCACGCGGCCGAAGCGCTCGATGACGTCCAGCGGACGCGGCGGGAGTACGGCTGCGGCATCACCGACCGGCTCGCGCGTCACCGGCTGCTGACCGAGCACTCCGTGCTCGCGCACGGCGTGCACCTCACGACGGCGGAGATCGCGCGCGTGCGGCAGGCAGGCGCGTGGCTCGTCCACAATCCGCGATCGAACATGCACAACGGCGTGGGACACGCGCCGGTGCACGAGTTCGGCGACCGCGCGGCCGTCGGCACCGACGGCTGGCCGGGCGACATGCTGGCCGAAGCGCGCTTCGCGCACTTCCGGCTCTGCGAACGTCTGGGGCCCGGAACGACGTTTTCCGTTCTGAAGCTGCTCGCGGGCGGGCGGCGGCTCGTCTCGACGCTGTTCGACCGGCCGATCGGCCCCCTCGAGGCCGGCGCCGCCGCCGATCTGGTCGTGGCCAGCTACGTCCCGCCGACGCCCATCGACGCCGGCAACGTTGCCGCGCACGTGCTCTTCGGCCTGCGGACGGCCATGGTCGAGCGGGTCATGGTCGGCGGACGCTGGGTGTACGTCGACGGCCAGGTCCCGGGTATCGACATCGAGGACGTCTACCGGAACGCCCGGTGCGAGGCGGCCGGGATCTGGACGCGCATGCGTGGCTGATCTGCGGCCCATTCCTCTGGCGACGCTCCTGCGACGGGCGTACCACGAGTACGCGCGCGGTCGGGCCATCTTCGACCTCCCCGCCCGCAGCTTCTCCCGGAGTCCAGACTTCAGCGCGTTTCGCCCGTCGGCGGCAAGGACACGATCGCAGCGTGGCAGTGTGACCGACCCGGACCCCGGATCCCGGGTCCCGCCCCTCGACCGTGCTCGGGGCGGCCCTGAGCGAGCGACGCGAGTCGAAGGGCCGGGTCCCGACCTCTCCGTCCCCTACGCCGGCACGCGCGCCCCGAACCCGATCGGCCCTGCGGCCGGCCCTCACACCCAGCTCGCACAGAACCTCGTCCTGAGCTGGCTGGCCGGCGCCGGCGTCATCGAGCTGAAGACGATCCAGATCCGGGAAGACCTGACGCTGTCGCGCCCATGCATCGACATGAAGACCGTCGGCTACAACACCGAGTGGTCGCAGGAGCTGAGGCTGGAGGAGTCGCTGAGGGAGTACGTGAAGGGGAGCATGGTCGTCGACATGCTGGGACCGGGGACCTGGGACCGGGGACCAGTTGTGGAGGTCCCCAGCGCGATCCCGGTGCTCGATATCAGCGTCGGATACGACCTCGCTGGCGTCACGAGCGGGCCTGTGGTGCGGTGGCTGGAGCGGATGCAAGATGCCTCATCCATCGTCGACGAGCTGCGCGCGGAGATTCCTGATGAATTCGGCGCGCTCGCGGACCTGCCGTTCCGGACGGCGCTCTCCTCGAGCGTCACGCTCTCCACGTTTCACGGCGCGCCCGCCGCCGAGATCGAGCGGATTGGCGAATTCCTGATCGGCGAGCTGGGTTTGCACACTGTCATCAAGCTCAACCCGCCCATGCTGGGCCGCGAGCGGGTGGAGCACATCCTGCACGACGTGCTGGGCTACGACGACATCGAGGTCAACCCTGAGCTCTACGCGCGCGAACTGCGGTTCGAGGAAGGCGTCGATCTCGTCCGGCGGCTCCAGAGTCTGGCGACACGCCGGGGCGTCACTGTCGGCGTCAAGTGCGGGAATACGCTCGAAGTGCGGAACAGGGGAACCTATCTGAGGGAACCCGTGCAGTACCTCTCCGGCCAGCCGCTGCACGCCTTGCACGCGGCGCTCGCGCTCGACTGGCGTGAGGCGTTCGGGCCGGACCTGCAGATCTCGTTCTCGGGCGGGGTCGACGCGAATAACGCGGCCGACTGCGTGGCCGCCGGTCTCGTGCCGGTAACGACGTGCACGGACCTGCTGCGGCCCGGCGGCTACGCCCGGCTGCCGAAGTACCTCCAGTCGCTCGAATCCGGAATGAAGCAACTCGGGGCACGGACCATCGAGGAGTTCATCGTCAAGTCGGCCGCGCTGTCCGGGGGCGGCCGCGATGCTGTCAGCCCAAGCCGAGGGAGTGAAACACCCGTCGCGCCAACGGGTTCGGCGGAGTCGGGGGTCGCGGATCCCGGCTTTGGCGACGCCATACTCCGGAACACCCAGCGCCTCCTCGAGCGCGCGCTCACCGATGACCGTTACCGGGCCGGGCGCAACCGGAAGCCCCCCCGCAAGCTGGGCACACACCTGTGGCTCTGGGACTGCCTGTCGTGCCGCAAGTGCATCCCCGTGTGCCCCAACGATGCAATCTTCGAAGTCGAGACTGAATCCTTCGTCGGCGAGGTGCCCGTCATCGCCATCACGCCGCACGGGTGGCAGGAGCGCGAACGCCGGCTCTACCGGGCGCTCAAGACGACGCAGATCGTCATCTTTGCCGACGCCTGCAACGACTGCGGCAATTGCGACGTCTTCTGCCCGGAAGATGGCGGACCGCACATCGAAAAGCCGCGGTTCTTCGGCTCGCTGGCGGCCTACCATGACGCGGCCCCGCTGACCGGGTTCGTCCTCGAGTCTCCCAGCGACGCCAGCGGCGTGCTGCGCCTGCGCGGACGGTTCGCCGTGGGCGAGTACACCCTGGAGCATCGGCCTGGCTCGACGACGACGTGCTTCGTCACCCCGGATGCCCGCCTCACAGTGGATTGGGCGTCTCACGATGTGCAGAAGGCTGAACTGGCCCCGGGTCCCAGAGCCCCGATCCCCAATTGCGTCAGTCTGGCCCCCTACCTCACCCTCCGCCTGCTGCTCGGCGCGCTGCTGACCGCGAATCGTGTGAACTTCGTGAACGCCAACGTGGTGAGCCCACCACCGGCTCAAGAGTCGCCGTCGCCGCAGTCGCTGAGCGCGCCGATGTAACCGTGGTGCCACGGTAACCACCGTTCACAGGAACGATCGGAGTAATAGAATCACGGTCGTGGTCACGCCCGTGATTTCAGCACTGCCTCCCGAACGCGCCGCGGAACTGGCTGGCCTTGCGCATCTTGTGCGGTTCCACATCATCGACATGGTCTACAAGGCGCAGTCAGGGCATATCAGCCCGGGACTGGGCTCCGCGGACATCATGGCGACGCTCTTCTTCCACACGATGCGAATCGATCCGAGGAACCCGTCGTGGGCCGAGCGCGATCGCTTCGTGCTCTCGAAAGGACACGCCTGTCCGGTCCTGTACGCGGTGCTCGCCTTGCGCGGCTTCTTCCCGATCGAGGAACTTGACACACTCAGGAAGCTCGGCAGCCGGCTCCAGGGACATCCGGTTGCGGGAACGGTCCCCGGCATCGAGGTCACCACCGGTTCGCTCGGCATGGGAGCCTGTCAGGCCGTCGGAATGGCCCTCGAGGGCCGCATGCTGCACCAGGACTACACCGTGTGGGCGCTGCTCGGCGACGGCGAAGTCGATGAAGGCGCGATCTGGGAGGCATCGGCTGCAGCAGCCAAGTACCGACTGGGCAACCTTGTGTTCATTGTGGACCGCAACGGCCTGCAGACGGACGGAGCCTGCGAAGCCGTGATGCCCATGGAGCCGATCGACCGGAAGTTCGAAGCGTTCAACTGGAAGGTCCTGCACATGAATGGCCACGACATTCCCGAGATTGCCACGACGCTCGAACTCGCCCGGCAGCACCGCGATGGCCCGGTGTGTATCATCGCGAAGACCACCAAAGGCAAGGGCGTGCGCTTCATGGAGAATACGACCGAGTGGCACGCCAAGGCACCTGACAGCGAGCAGTACGCCAGGGCGGTTGCCGAGCTTCGGGAGAACCGGGCGTGAGCGTGACGAAGGCCAGCCACGCGACTCGCCGGGCGTTCGGCCAGCGCATTCTCGAGCGCGCCCTGGACAACCCGGATTTCGTGGTCTTCGAGAGCGACCTCGGGAAGTCGAGCCTCTCGAGTCTCTTTGGCGACGCGCATCCCGACCGTTACTTCAACATGGGCATCGCCGAGCTGAACACCATGGCCGCCGCGGCCGGCATGGCCGCAGGCGGCCGGACGGTGTTCGTCGCGGGCTACAGCGTCTTCCTCACGATGCGCGCCCTCGAGGCGGTTCGCTCGTTCGTCTGCTATCCGAATCTCAACGTCAAACTCTACGCCTCGCACGGCGGCCTGACCGCCGCCATCGACGGCGTGACCCATCAGGGGACCGAAGACGTCGCGTTCATGACCACGCTGCCGAACATGAAGGTGCTCGTGCCGGCAGATACGGTGTCGGCTCGCGCCGCGTGCGACCTGGCTCTCGCAACGCCGGGCCCGATGTTCGTCCGCCTCATGCGCGATCCCCTCTATGACACGTACGATCCGGCGACGACGTTCGCGGTGGGCGGGTCGCATGTCGTTCGCCCGGGCGGGGACATCACCATCGTCAGCTACGGCGATATCCTGTTTCAGGCGCTCCAGGCGGCCGACCTTCTGGCGGAGCAGCACATCGACGCGGAAGTGCTGGATGCCTACTCCGTGAAGCCGGTGGACTCCGCCGCCGTCCTGGCGTCAATCCGTCGCACCGGTGCCCTGCTGGTTGCCGAGAGCCACCAAGCCCGAAACGGGCTCGGGTACGAGCTGGCGCAGCTCGTGCTGAAGCGGTACCCTGTTCCGTTCGACAACCTCGGCCTCGACGACCGATTCGGCGAGAGCGGAGACTACTTCGCGATGATCGACAAGTTCGGACTGTCCGCCCGGAGAATCGCCGCAGCCGCTGAAGCCCTGATCACGAGAGCGCATGGGGTTGGCGTGTGAAGCCGGACCCGGTGTTCGATTTCCTCGTGCGACCGACGGCCCTTCCCCCGGGGCGGCCAGGCGTACTGTTGTCGGTTTCGCCGCAAGAAGCCGGATGGCAGACGCTCGGGTTCACCGTGCGGCGCCTTGCCGGCGGCGAGACGCTGACCGGCGCGACAGGAGAGGAAGAGGCCGTCATCGTCGTGCTCTCCGGCAGACTCGACGTCGACTGGGGAGAGGGCCCAAGGCCAATAGGCGGACGCGACAGCGTCTTCGGTGGCTACCCCTGGTCCGTCTACCTCCCGTGCGGCATCACGTTCTCACTGCGTGCCGACACCCTGGCGGAACTCGCCGACAGTCGAGTCCGCTCCCGGAAGCCGTTGCAGCCGCGCATCGTCGAGCCCGGAGAGGTCGGAGAGGAGATACGGGGTGGCGGCAACACCACCCGCCAGATCCTGCGTATCATCCGGCCGGAGGATGATGCCGACCGCGTGATGGTGAACGAGGTGTACACGCCGGCTGGCAACTGGTCCAGCTATCCTCCGCACAAACACGACACACACGACCCGCCCGGAGAATACGACCTGGACGAACTCTACTATTTTCGGATCGACCATCCGCATGGGTTCGGGTTCCTGCGGGTGTACGACAGCGCCGGCGCGCGAGACGTCACGGTCCTCGTGCGGGACGGCGATCTCGGGCTCTTGCGCGAGGGATACCACCTTGTCGCGGCCGCCCCGGGCTACCGGCTCTACTACCTGGCTGTCCTTGCTGGGACCTCCAGGTCCCTTGCTGCGCGTGTGGATCCGCGGTTCGACCACCTCCGCGGCACGTGGCCGGCCCCGGATCCACGGGCCCCAGTTGTTCGCCGATCCTGACGCGAACCTGCCTGGTCCCCCGGAACAGTGGTTCGTTGCTGAAGTTCCGGAGCGCGGCGCCCGGCCGGCAAGGCGTGACGACCGAGAATACTCCGAGTATTCGAGGGAGGAGCAACGCCGCCGGACGGGATGCCCCGCCCGGAGACCGCTATCGATTCAGCCGATACGGGCCACTTAGGTCACCGTGTTTCGTTGCCTCGCCTACGGCGGGGCGTAGACGTCTAGTCCAGCCCCATCTGCCGGAGGATGGCCACGTACCGCCGGTCGGTCCGGAACGCATCGAGCCGCGGATCGACCTTGATCGACATCAGCTCGAAGTTTCGCTCCTCGGCAGCCTTGGCGAGCCATCGAAAGCCCGACCCCGTCTGGCGGAGGGCCAGGTACACCGATGCGAAGTCGAACGCCGGGACGTACCGCGTGGCCGCCAGCGTCTCGAACTCGCCCAGCACCTCACGAGCCGCCTTCTGGCGGTCCGTTGCCGCGTAGACCCGGGCGAGGGCGGCCTTCATGCGGGTGCTGTGCGGCGACAGATGTCCGGCGCGCTTGAACGCGGCCTCGGCTTCGTCGAATTCCTTGCGTCGTTCCTGGATCAGGCCGAGCGTCCAGTAGGCGCCCGAGAAGTGCGGATTCAGTTCGATCGTGTGATCGCACTGGTCCAGTGCCGCGTCGAGATCCCGTTTGTAGTAGTGCGCGAAGGCCACGTCCCTGGCGATGATCGAGGAAACCGGATCCAGCGACTCGGCCAGCAGGAGCTGCTCCATGGCCTCGTCCAGCCTGCCCTGCGGCGTGAGGCACGCGGTGGCGTACCAATGATGCGCGGTCGCGTACCGCGGATCGAGGCTGATGGCGCACAGGAACTCCTGCTCGGCCCCGCGCCAGTCCCAGTCCTGCGTGGCTCTCGTGTGCGCCAGGGACGTATGGGCGACCGCCGAACCGGCATCCAGCATCACCGCATGCGCGGCGCTCGACGCAGCCTTCGTCCAGACATCGGCCGGTCCGAGCATGCCGTAGTGACCCAGCAGCCGGTACGCGTCGGAAAGCCCGCTGTGGGCCAGCGCGTACTGCGCGTCTTCGACGAGGGCACGTTCGAAGAAATCGACGGCTCGCCGGATCCCGTCCTCGGTGCGCTGGCTGAGGTGAAACCGGCCCTGCAGGTACAGGTTGTGGGCGGCGAGATTCGCGATGGGCTGCCCCCCGCTCTTCACCGGCTGCAGCGAGAACAGCTCCGAGTCGAGCCGGTCCGCCACGATACGGGCGACCCTTTCCTGCAGGCCGAAGACATCACCGCGCGGCGCATCGAAGTTCTCCGACCACAAGTGACAGCCGCTCGCCGCGTCGATGATCTGCGTCGTCACGCGAATCCCTCCGGCCGACGACCGCACGCTTCCGCCGATCACTCTGGCGGCGTTCGAGAGACCCGTGAGGTCGTTCGGGGTCGGGTCAGCCGAGTTGGCCGGGTCGCACGTGAAGACCCGCCAGCGCCCGAGCCTCGTCAACGCATGGAGGACCTCATCCCTGAGGCCGCGACACAGATACGGCAGGTCCTGTCCCTCGCTGTGATCCAGGAACGGCAGAACCGCCACGCTGTTCCGGCTGGCCGGCACCGTTCCTGCGGTGCGTTTCGGTGGAACCTGGGCCTGCCGGCGCTCGAACTGCGGCGCGTACCCTCCCTTGGGCAGTTCGATCAGCCACTCGTCCTCCTGCCCCTCTTCTCGGTAGTAGCGCTCCAGCCGCGCCCGGAGACGTCGAGCCTGCACGCGAACCACCGGGTCCGTGCGGGGATCGAACGACTCGTCCTTGCCGAACACCTGGACGCCGACCACGTACTCCTTGAGTTCGTCTCCTCGCCCGGCAGCGGTCTCCGTCACCACGAAGCTCAGGAACCGCTTCAGCCGGTCTACCTGCTGAAAGGTCGTACTGTTGAGCACGCGGTCGAGCTGCCGCAGAATGCGGCGCTCGGCTTCCTTCGTCACGCTCGACCCGGGCTTCTTGGACATGGGTCCATTCTAGACCGCTCAGGCGGTCGATATCCGCCGGTTGATGGCCGCGGCCAGGTACGCCGCGCCGAACCCGTTGTCGATGTTGACGACCGCTACGCCGGGTGCACACGAGTTCAGCATGGCGAAGAGCGCGGTCAGTCCACCCAGGCTCGCCCCGTACCCCACGCTGGTCGGCACCGCAATCACCGGTGCGGGCGTCAGCCCCCCGACAACGCTGGCGAGCGCCCCCTCCATCCCGGCGACCACGATGACGACGTGGGCATGCTGCAGAGTCCTCGTATGCCGGACCAGCCGGTGCAGCCCGGCCACGCCGACGTCGAGCACCCGCTCGGGACGGTGGCCGAGCAGGTCGAGGGTGCGGGCCGCCTCCTCCGCGACCGGCAGGTCTGCCGTCCCTGCCGACACGAGCGCGACGCCGGGCAGCCGCAGCCCGTCGGGATTGCGATCGATCCACAGCGTACGGGAGCAGGCGTCGTATTTCGCGTCGCGCACCTTCCGCCTGACCGCCGCGAAGTGCGCCGGCGTGGCGCGCGTGCCGAGCACGCGCGGTCCCTTCCGTGCCAGGCGCTGCACGATCTCCGCCACCTGCAGGGGCGTCTTGCTCTGGCAGAAGATGACCTCAGGAAACCCCTTCCGAAGCTCCCGATGGTGGTCCAGACTGGCGTACCCGATCTCTTCGATCGGACCCGCCCTGAGGGCGTCGAGCGCGTCCTCGACGGGAAGAGCGCCCGTGGCGACTTCATGCAGCAGTCGCCGGAGGTTCGCTTCAGAGAACGGCGCGTCACCCGCCCGTTCCGCCGCGGCCTTGACCTGGGGCCGGCGGCGCGTGCCTCGTGCTGTCGTGGCCATATCAACTCCTCGAGGGCAATCCGGTTCGTGCCCGGGCCCTATGCTACGATCGAAGCTCCGCCCCCGCAGAGGAACCGTTCGTGTCCACATCCCGCGTGCTCGTCCGCCTGTTCGCCCTGACGCTCTGCGGAGCCGCCACGGCGTCAGGGTCCGCGCTGCAGCCGTCGGAGGCGCCGCACAAGCAGACCCGCCGCCTCATGGGCACCCTGTGCGAGATCACCGTGTATCACGAGGATCCCCTCGTCGCCGAGCGCGCCGCGTCGGCCGGTCTCGACGAGATGCAGCGTGTCGATCGCCTGCTCAGCAACTACGACCCGACGAGCGAGTTGAGCGCCATGAACCGTGAGGCGTCCACCGCCCCCTTTCACGCCTCGGACGAACTGTTCGCGTTCGTCGAACGCAGCCGGCGGTACTTCGACGAGACTCACGGTACGTTCGACCCGACCGTCGGCCCTCTCGTGCGCGCCTGGGGATTCCTCGGATCGCGACCTGCCAAACCGTCGGCCGACGTCGTGGCTGAGGCCCGGGCCAGATCGGGGTTCGCGAAGGTCGTCCTGGACGCCGCGGCCCGTACCGTCCGGTTCACGGCCGCCGGCCTCGAATTCGACCCCGGGGGCATAGGGAAGGGCTGGGCCGTCGACCGGGCCGTCGCGCGCCTCCGACAGGACGGGACGACCTCCGCGCTCGTCAGCGCGGGCGGCAGCACGCTTTTCGCGATCGGCCGCCCGGCCGGCCGCGAGGCGTGGCGGATCGCCGTCGGGGATCCGTCGAATGTCGAACGTCCCCTCCGTTACGTCCATCTGCGCGACCAGGCGGTCTCGACCTCGGGTGTGGCTCGCCGGTCGGTGACGGATGCGGGCCGGCGCTTCAGCCATATCTTCGATCCCCGCACCGGCGCGCCGGTGGAAGACATGTGTCAGGTGAGCGTCGTGGCCCCGGATGCGACGGCGTCTGACGCGCTCACGAAGGCCGCCTATATCCTGAATCGCGACGAGGTGCTCGCGCTCTTTACGCGCCTCGGGCGGGAGTATCACGTGCTGCGCGCCGAGGGCCCGTGCGGCGAGGGGCGTGGGGCCTGGACCACCCCGTGGTCGGCGACGGTGTTCAGCACGGACGCGAACGGCACGGAGATGGAACCCGATCGGACCGCGCCCGCACGAGATCGATAGCGGAGAAAAGCGGGCGGACGGACCTCCGAGGAGGGAAACACGCCAGCCGTGTCAAGGTCCGTCCGCCCTCCGGGAACGATCGCGCTACGCGCGCCAGGGTCTCGTCCGCTCCGGCATCTTGTCCGCGAAGAGCTTCTTCGTGACGTTGACGTCCTCGCGCACCTGAAAGTCGTACATCCCGACGGAAATGAAGTCCGCGCCGTTCACGAAGGCGTACTTGAAGCCGTCGAGCGGGTGGATGGCCCCGGCCGCGAGCACCTTGTAGGCCAGGATCGGCTTGTCCACCTTGGCGAAGAACTCGGCTGACTGCTTCGGCGTCGTCTCCCAGAGGTTGTCGTGCGCCCCCGGCTCGTACTCGGCCTGCACCAGCTGGTCCTTGGTCGGCTTCCAGTTCGGATCGGGCGTCCGCGGCGCGCTGGCGCTCCAGTACTGGGCGGAGTTGAACGTCTTCATGTAGAACTCGGCTCCAAGCCCGCCCGCCTGTTCGGCCGCGATCAGCGGATCGAGCGCGTGGGTCGCGAGCCCCATGATCATGCCGTTCTTCTTCCCGTAGTCGATGCCAGCCTGGAGCACGTCCATCTGACCCGACTTCCAGAACCGGTCGCCTTCGAGGCCGCGGATGTAGCCGATCTTCGCGCCGACTTCCAGGGCAATGTCGATGTCGCGCTTCTGGTCCTTCTCGTTGATGACGATCTGGGCGATCCACTGGATCTTGCCGCCCTGCGCGTTGTGCTTCTTGGCGAGATCGACCATCCGCGTCTCGATCCGCAGGTACGACGCGTTGATCCCCATCTGCTCGTACAGCCGGAACGTCTCGAGCACCTTGTCTTCGGTGAAGTAGTTGCGCAGCAACTGCGACACGTAGATGAGGTCTCGGGAATGGGCCTGCCAGCCGACCAGATTATGGCCGGCGATGAGACGGCTGATCTGGTACGGGCCGAGTTTCCCCATCGGCATGGGGCCGGCCACATCCGCGATCTCGGCCTGCCCGCGGCCGCGGCCGCGGCCTCCCTGCGGCGGCTGCTGATACGCCAGCAGGATCTGCTCCTCGAAGCTCATCGCGGCCGGAACCGCCGCGGTCAGAGCCGTCGCCTTCTTCAGGAAATCCCGACGACCGACTTTTCCCATCGACATGACGATCCTCCTCGTCTCTGATCGTGCTCTTCCCAGTGTACCCGATTCACATGGAGCGCAGACCGCGCCCGCGCCGCCGCCAGTGGTTCGCTTCGCCTACTTCGCTGCCGGCAGGTATCGGACCTGGACCTCTCTCACGTACTGGTCCGTACTCACCAGTTCACCGGGCCCCTCGGTCTTCTCCAGCTTCGGTGTCTGATCCGGCCCGCCCACGGTGACCTTCCCCCGGAAGAGCACGTTGTGATCGTCGTGCACGTGCATCTGGAACTTGAAGATGTATTCTCCGGGCTTGATCCCGTAGTGGGCCAGATCGAATGTTCTGGCTTCGGACCCGACGTTTGGCGTCGGTGCCGTCACGGCGTCGATCTCATCCTTGGGCTTCTCGTCCCACTTCGCCAGCTTCACCCAGTCGGGACAGACGTTGCCCATCTTGTACTCCGCGGACGAGAGCTCCTGACTGACGTACAGCGTCGTCACGAGCTTCCCCTCCGCGTCTTCCAGCCACATCGCCGTGTGGTACGTCGGGTCGATCGTCGTCGGAGGCATGTAGAGAAATGTCACCTGGATCGTGCCGGCCGTCTCCGAAGAAGGCGCCGGTTCGGTCTGAGGGCTCTGCGCCCCCGCGGTCAGACAACTGGCCAGCAGGATGGCTGCCGCACCCGCCGTTACCACGTGCCACGTTCGCGTCATCATCCGTCCCTTCTCATCCTGGGGGCAGGTCTCCGTGTCACACACGCGCCGCACGTACGTCCTAGGCCTGCGGCTTGCAGAAGGTCTCCCGCGTCATCGCGATCAGCACGCAGGCCAGCGCGAGCCATCCGACCATGAGCAGCAGCGCGGTCTGGTAGTCGCCGAGGCTGTAGACGCGAAGCCCGCCCGCCACGGCTCCCGACCACCGCTGGTCGAGGACCGCGCCGATGGCCGGCTGCATGAGCGTGGGGCCGACCATGTTCCCGACGTTGATGGCCCCCGAGATGGTGCCCAGGAAGTGGACGGGGACCGACTCTTTCGCGTAGGCAAACCCGAGAATCACCGCGCCGCAGGCGGCGCTCGACAGCCCGGCCAGCACCACGAACAGCCACAACGGCAGACCCGGCACGTAGAACATGATCGCGAAGCCGATCGTGGCCGCCACGGCGCCGGACAGATAGATGGGCCGGCGCCGGCCGATCTTGTCCGACAGGTGCCCCGCGATGGGGCTGGCCACGGCCCAGCAGACGGTCATGACCGAGCAGATGGCCGCGGCGGTCGTCGGCGGAATATCGAAGCGCGCCCGCAGGAACGGCGGCCCCCACAACCCCGTGAAGCCGATCATCGTCCCCACGAAACCGCCCTGGGCGAAGAAGATGAGCCAGGTGTTCCGGTAGGCGAAGACGTGCTTGAAGCCCTTCAAGAGCTGCCAGACCGACAGGTGGTCGGTCTTCTGCAGGACCGTGGGCGCGTAGCTGGCGTAGCGCTTCTCCGCCGGGTCGTTGCGGATGATGGCCCAGGCCAGCGCCGCGATGCACAGCACGACGGCCCCGGACACCATGATGACCGGCCGCCACCCGTACGACTCGACCCCCAGGCGCAGCGGCACCTGGGCGAACAGTGCGCCGATGTTCCCGATCATCAGGCCGAGACCGGTGAGCATGGCGAACCGCTGCGACGGGAACCAGTGCGTGGCCAGCTTCAGGATCACGATCCAGCCGACTGCCGTCGACGCGCCCACCAGGGCGCGGCCGGCCATGCCGAGCGGCACGCTGCTGGTCGACCCGAACACGAAGGTGCCCAGGGCGGCCAGCAGGGAGCCCACGATCAGCAGGCGCCGCGCTCCCCACGAGTCGACGAGCACCCCGGTCGGGATCTGCATCAGCACGTAGGCGTAGAAGTAGACCGCGGAGAACTGCCCGAGCTGGCTGGCGGTGATGCCGAAGTCGCGCATCAGCTCGTTCGTCATCACCGCCGGCGAGTTGCGCAGGTAGAAGCCGGACAGGTAGAAGAACGCCGCCACGCCCCAGACCAGCCAGGACACCCAGCCCGGCGGCAGGCGCGAGGCGTCGGGAGCGGAACGCCCGTCAGCCGTGGATGGGGCGGCGGAGGTCATCGGCTACTCTCCCCGGCGGTAGATGTCGAGAATGTTCCAGTGGCCCGGCGTGGGTGTCGGCGCGTTGTTCATGGGCACCTGGATCACCGTCGGCCGTCCGGAGGCCAGGGCGTCCTGCAACGCCGGGCCGAGTTCGCTGGCCGCCTTGATCAGGACGCCATCGGCCCCGCAGGCGCGGGCCATCGCGGCGTAGTCCACCCGGTAGGGTTGGCCGTCCCGTTCGAACATGCAGCCGAAGCTCCAGCCGTAGTTCTGGGCTTCGAGGCCGGCGATGGTCCCGAACGCCATGTTGTCCATGATCACCCAGATGACCGGCAGGTTGGCTTCAATCGCCGTCGCGACCACGGTCGGGTTGGCGGCGCAGAATCCGCCGTCGCCGATGAGCGCAATCGACACCCGGTCCGGCTGCGCCTGCTTCACGCCGAGGGCGGCGGCCGCCCCGAACCCCATGGTCGCGAGACCGGACGGAGTAATGAAGGTGTACGGCACCGAGAAGGCGTACTGCTGGCCGACGCCGTTCTTGTTCCACCCCACGTCGGTCACGATGTACGCGTCCGGCGGCGCCGCCTTGCGCAGTTCGGCGAGGATCCGTTCCGGACGCAGCGGGTACTGATCCGAGGCGTACTGGGTCGAGAAGTTCGCCAGGTACTTCTCCCGGGCCGCCGCGATGTCCTGACGCAGGGTTCCCCGATTGCGGTGCGACCGGCCCTTCGCCGCCGTCGCCAGGGCGCCGAGCGCCAGCTTCGCGTCGGCGACGACGCCCAGCTCGGTCTGGTAGTTGCGGCCGATCTCCGAGAGATCCACGTCGATGTGCATCAGCCGGGTCGGGGGAATGGAGAAGGTGATGCCGGTGTACCACGAACTCGAGTTCGCCTCGGCCAGCCGCGTCCCGATCGCGAGGACGAGGTCCGCCGACCGGCAGCTCTCATTGGCGATCGGCGTGCCCCAGAATCCGGTCATGCCGAGCAAGAGCGGATGGTCGGACGGCACGGCGCAGGTTCCCATCAGCGTGTGCGCGATGGGCACCTCGAGTGCCTCGGCCAGCGCCGCCAGCTCCGCGCCCGCACGCGCGCTGATGACGCCCCCGCCGGCGTAGAGGACGGGCCGCTCCGCCATCGCGAGCGCGTCGACGATCAGCTCGACCGTCTCCTCGTCGATGCCCGGCTTCGCGACGGCCGCGGGTGTCTTCGAGAACGCGTCGACGGGGAGGTCGGCCGAGAAGATGTCCATCGGGACGTCCACCAGCACGGGTCCCGGCCGCCCCGTCTGCGCCAGATGAAACGCGCGTTCGATCGCCCGCGGCAGGTCGTGCGGATGATCCACACGGTAGATGCGCTTGCAGAACGGTTCGTAGATGCGGAACTGGTCGGCGTCCTGGTGCAGGTTCACTTCCTGATGCGGATGGCGGCCGTAGTAGTAAGACGGGACGTCGCCGGCGATCACGACCAGGGGAATCGAGTCCAGGGCGGCGTTGGCGACCCCCGTGGTCGCGTTCGTCAGGCCGGGCCCGAGATGCGTCAGGACGACGCCCACCTTGCCCGACACGCGCGCGTACCCGTCAGCCGCGTGCGCGGCGACCTGTTCGTGGCGGGCCGTGATGAACCGCGGGCGGCCACGCCGGCCGAGGGCGTCGAGAAACGCGATGTTCGTATGCCCGCACAAGCCGAAGATGACCTCCACACCGATGCGCTCGAGGTACTCGGCAAGCAGGTACGCCGCGATGCGATGGCCGGGCTTGGGTTCGGCTTTCGGGAGGATGAACTCAACCTGCGTCGAAGTGGGCATGATATGTCCGTTTCCGTTGAATGATGAACGTGCCGCCACTGGCCGCGCGGCGCCGACCGCCTCGCCTCATCCCGCGCCCGTCGAACCAACCCCACCGCCGCACGACCTCGAGGCGGAGCATAGCAGACGGATGTGCGGGGCCCTACCGTACGCATTCCCAGGCTGTCCGCGCGCGTCGGGTTCCTGTTCCCGCAAGTGACGTGAACGCTGGAAGTTCCGGTGACCCGCGCACGCGTCACGGCGCCAGGAACGTGCCGATTATGACGGGTGCCCGCCCTCCTGTGAACGCTGTTACCGTACCCCCACGGTTACTTGACCGGTCCGGCGCGGGACCGGTGTATTCTCTCTCCTTGAGAGTAGCCGCGACGGGTGCGCCCCTCGCGACCCACGGCGGTCCGGGCGGGATCGAGGCCACCGCCAGGGTCCGCCGTTCCTGCCGAGGCAGGCTCGCTTCCGCGCCGGCATCCCGGGCTCGAGGGGTGCCGCCCTCTTGACATACCAGACACGAGGAGCGTCATGACTACTACGTCATCCCACAGCAACGGCGACCTGTGCCCGATCCGTCGGATCGCGGTGTGCGAGGTCGGCCCCCGCGACGGACTGCAGATCGAGAAGACCGCGCTGAGCGTCGATCAGAAAGTCGAACTGATCGAGCGATCGGCCGACGCGGGCGCGCGATTCATCGAGGTCGGTTCGATGGTGCATCCGAAGGCCGTTCCCCAGATGGCGGACACCGACGAGGTGGCCAGGCGGATTCGGAAGCTCGAAGGGGTCGAGTACCGCGTCCTCGTGATGAACGTCAAGGGCATCGAGCGCGCGGTGGCCGCCGGCCTGACCAAGGCCAAGCTCACGGTGTCCGCCAGCCGCTCCCATTCCCTGAGCAACCTCAAGCGCACGCCGGAAGAGGTCGTGCAGAGTTTCGGGGACTGCGCCCGGTTCGCCGCCGAGCACGGCGTCCAGCTGTCGGGAGCCATCTCGACGTCGTTCGGCTGCCCCATCGAAGGGCACGTCCCGCTCGAGCAGGTGCTGAAGGTCGTGTCCTGCTTCAGGGAGATTGGCGTCACCGAGCTGTCGCTGTCCGACACCACCGGCATGGCGAATCCCCAGCAGGTCTTCGCGTACTGCACCCAGGTGCGGCAGCGGTTCCCCGACGTCACCTGGTGGCTGCACTTCCACAACACTCGAGGCATGGGGCTCACCAACGTCCTGGCCGGCATGATGGCCGGCGTCGAGCGGTTCGATGCGGCGTTCGCGGGGCTCGGCGGCTGTCCCTACGCGCCGGGCGCAACCGGGAACATCGCCACGGAGGACCTGGTGAACATGTGCCAGGAGATGGGCGTCGAGACGGGCATCGATCTCGATCGGGTGATCGCGCTCGGCAAGTACATCCAGCAGATCGTCGGACACGACACGGCGAGTTTCATACTCAAGGCGGGCAAGAACAGCGACATCGTGAAGGGTCCGGTCCAGCAGCAGTAGGGCCCGGACGGCATACCGGAGGGGCTTTCCTCATTTCATACGCACGGGCAGGGATAGAGGTGGTTCGATGAGCAGACAGAACGACATGAAAGCGCGGTACGCGGAGCTGAAGCTGACGCAGGATCAGATTGACGAGATCGAAGAAGCCTTCGCGAGAGCGGACCAGGCCCAGAAGGCGTTCGAGACCTGGAGCCAGGAGGAGATCGACCGGACCATCAAGTCGGTCGGGCAGATGGTCTCCAACTCCAAGGCGTTCCACGAACTCGTCGAGCTCGGCATCCAGGAGAGCAACTTCGGCGATCCGATCAGCCGCGAGGCGAAGCGGTTCAAGATCCGCGGCATCCTTCGCGACTGTCTGAGGCAGAAGTCGGTGGGGATCGTCGAGGAGATTCCCGAGAAGCGCATCGTCAAGTACGCGAAGCCCGTCGGCGTGATCGCCTGCGTCATCCCGGCGACCAACCCCGACCTGACGCCGGCCGGCAACGCCATCTACGCCGTCAAGGCCCGCAACGCCATCATCTTCTCGCCGCATCCCCTGACGCTGAAGACCAGCCGCAAGACGATCGAGCTGATGCGCGAAGGGCTGAGGCGGGTCGGCGCCCCCGAGGATCTGATCCAGATCCTGGGCTACAAGGGCAAGATCAACCGGGGCTTCTCGGAGGCCCTGATGACCAAGTGCGATCTGATCATCGCGACCGGCGGACAGGGCGTCGTGCGCCGCGCCTACATGTCGGGCACGCCGGCCTACGCCGTCGGCGCCGGCAACGCCACGATGGTCTGGGACGAGACGGCCGCGCAGGATCTGCACAAGGCCGCCTACAACACCATGCGGTCCAAGACGTCTGACTTCGGGTCCGGGTGTTCGGCCGACGGCAACATCCTCATCCACGAGAGCATCTGGGACGCGGCGCTCAAGGAGCTGGTCGAGGTCGGCGGCTACATGCTCTCGGCGTCCGAGCAGGAGGCCGTCAGGAAGGTGATGTGGGACGACGAGCTCCACCGCATCTCGAAGACGGTGGCGCTCTCCGCGCAGGCCATGGCGAAGGCCGCCGGGTTCGAAATTCCCGAGGACCGGAAGTTCCTGATCGCCTCGCACGGCACCGGTATCTACAACGCAAAGCCCGAGGGCATCTGGTGCGTCGAGAAGCTGACGACGCTCCTGGCCGTGCACAAGTACGCCGGCGAGTTCCAGAACGCCATCGACGCCGTCCACGCCATTCACGACGTGGGCGGTATCGGCCACTCGGTGGGGATCTTCTCGTTCGACGAGGACCACATCCACCGCCTGGCCATGGTCGCCCGCGTCGGCCGCATCATGGTCCGCCAGGCGCAGTCCAAGGCGAACGCCGGGAGCATGTGGAACGGGATGCCGATGACCTCCTCCATCGGGTGCGGCCCCTGGGCCGGCAACGCGACCGCGGAGAACGTCCATCTGAAGCACTACATGAACATCACCTGGGTGTCCAAGGAGTACGACCAGAAGGACTGGATGACGGACGAAGAACTCTTCGGTGAGTTCTACGATCCCGAGCTCGAAAAGATCCAGTACTCGCCGTTCTAGTCGTGATCGACAGGCCTGCGCGATGAGACGCACACGGTCACGGTAGACTCGTTTTCCGCCCGCCGGCAGTGGGGCGGGCGCCGGGGGCGGGCCCGGGGCGCCGCACAGCCGGGCCCGCGGGGCCGAACCGGCGCCCCCGTTGGCGATGTG
>CAYZYG010000027.1:0-10506 GCA_964481395.1 uncultured Vicinamibacterales bacterium | reverse complement strand
CCGGGCGATGCCCGGGTCCGCCGCACTGCCGGCCCGGCGGGCCCTGACGGGCCCTCCTGTTCCTTCTTTCGCCCTGCCCGGCAACGGCCAAGCGGATGGTCAAATCCCGTGTTACGGTAATGCCACCGTATCATCAGAGTCATTGACGGCGAGCGGGGCTACCATACACCCGCGGTTGCATTGGCTTGTTCGACGTGTGGGCTGGATGCCGGGTCCGCGCAGCGGACTCCACCCACGGCGTCCTGCCCGGTTGTCCTCGGTTCCGCGGAGGTGTCCAACGATGAAGCTGTCACGAATGTTCTTGTGCGCCGCTCTGCTGCTGCTGCTCGCCAGCGGGACAGGGTGGGCGCAGGCCGTGGGAGGATCCCAGGTGTCCGGGGTCGTCCGTGACTCGAGCGGGGGCGTGCTGCCCGGCGCCGAAGTCACGGCGACCAAGACCGATACCGGCACCCTCCGGACTGTGTTTACGGACGCCGAAGGGTCGTATACGCTGCCCAACCTGCCCGTCGGCCCTTATCAGTTGAAGGTCGTCCTGCAGGGATTCAACACGTACGTCCGGGACGGCATCATTCTGCAGGTCGGATCGAATCCGACCATCGACGTCACGCTGACCGTCGGCGCCCTCGATGAAACGGTGAACGTGGTCGCCAACGCGTCGATGGTCGAAACGCGCAGCACGGCGGTCGGCCAGGTCATCAACAACGAGCAGGTCATCGAGATGCCGCTCAACGGCCGGCAGGCGACCGAGCTCATCTTCCTCTCCGGACTCGCCACGCCCGCCCCGGCGGCCGACCTGAACACGAACAAGAACTACCCGACCGTGACGATCTCCGTGGCCGGTGGGCAGGCCAACGGCATGACGTACATCATGGACGGGGGCACGTACAACGACCCGTTCAACAACCTGAACCTGCCGACGCCGAACCCCGACGCCCTGCAGGAGTTCAAGGTCGAATCGAGCGCGCTGCCGGCCCGCTACGGCCACCACGCCGCCTCCGCCGTCAACATCGTCACGAAGTCCGGGTCCAACACGCTGAAAGGCAACGTCTTCGAGTTCCTGCGCGACTACCACTTCAACTCGCGCAACGCGTTCGCGACAGAGCGCGACAGCCTGAAGCGGCACCAGTTCGGCGGGACCGTCGGCGGCCCCGTCAAGACCGACAAGATCTTCTTCTTCGCGTCCTACCAGGGCACGATCGAAAAGACCGCGCCGGCAGAAACCATCGCGTACGTGCCCACCCAGGCCATGCTGAACGGCGACTTCACGCAGTTCGCCTCGGCGGCCTGCCAGAGCCGCGGCAACGTCACCCTGCGGTCGCCGTTCGTCGGCAACCAGGTCAACCCGGCGCTCTTCAACCCGTCGGCGCTCGCCATCCTGCAACACGTGCCCTTGGCGACCGACCCGTGCGGGAAGATCCAGTACGGCGTGCCGAACGACAGCTCGGACAACCAGCTCCTGGGGAAGATCGACTACACGATCAACCAGAACCAGACGTTGACGGGCCGCTACGTCTACGCCCGGTACAACAATCCGGTCGAAGCCGACGCGTCGAACGTGCTGATGATCACGCGGACGGGCCGCGAGAACCAGGTGCACGGCCTGACCGTCGGCCATAACTGGATCGTCTCGCAGAACGCCATCAACTCGCTCCACGTCACCTACAACCAGACCGTCAACGACCGGTCGCTGCCCGAGTACTTCTCGCCGAAGGACGTGGGCATCAACGTGGACGGCGAGGTCCCCGGCTACATGGGCCTCAGCATCACGGGCGGCTTCAACCTCGGGTCCGGTGGTACGAACCCCGGCTACTTCCACTCGAAGACGTTCGCCATCGCCAACGACTTCGACTGGCTCAAGGGCAAGCACCAGATCTCGTTCGGCGCGAGCGTGATCAGGACGAACATCGACACGTCGAACAACCGGCCGACCAACGGCGCCTTCTCGTTCAACGGGTCCAACACGGGCCTGGGGTGGGCGGACTTCATGCTCGGCCGGATGAGCAGCTTCATGCAGGGCAACGCGGTCATCGACTACTGGAAGCACCTCTACTTCGGCGTGTACGCCCAGGACGACTGGAAGCCGACGTCGAGCTTCACGCTCAACTACGGCGTCCGGTGGGAGCCGTTCATGCCGGTCGAGAACGTGTTCGGCTACGCGAACGCCTTCAGCCGGGAATGGTTCGACCAGAACCGCCGCAGCACGGTGTACCCCCAGGCCCCGGCCGGGCTGATGTTCCCGGGCGACGAGGGCTACCCGAAGAACAACGGCTTCTACAAGGCCCAGTGGGGACAGTTCGCCCCGCGCCTGGGCATGATCTGGAGCCCACTCGATGACAACTCGATGAGCGTGCGCGCGGCCTACGGCATCTTCTACGACACGCCGCACCTGTTCTTCGGCACCCGCTACTCGAACAGCCCGCCCTGGGGCGCGCAGATCTCCCTGTCGAATCCGGCCGGCGGGCTCTCCGATCCGTGGTCAACCTACCCGGGCGGCAATCCGTTTCCGGCCCTTCGCACCGAGTGGGCGACTTCGACCTTCCCGTACTACGGCGTCTACGTCTCGGCGCCGCTGGATCTGAAGAACACCCGACTGCAGCAGTGGAACTTCAGCATCCAGAAGGGCTGGGGAGACTTCCTCGTCGCCGCCAGCTACCTCGGCAACCGGGGCGCCCACGCCTGGCGCGCCAACGAACAGAACCCCGCCGTCTACGGTCCGGGGGCCACGACCGGCAACACCAACGCGAGGCGCGTGCTCATCCAGTCCAACGCGGATCAGGGGCGGTACTACTCGACCATCGGCACCATCGACGACACCGGCCGCACCTCGTACAACGGCCTGCTGCTGTCGGCCCAGAAGCGGATGTCGAACAACTGGAGCGTGATGACGAACTACACGCTCTCGAAGTGCATGTCCGATCCGATCACGACCGAGATCACCGGGGCGACGACGATGAACCCCTGGGATCCCGACCTCGACTACTCGTACTGCTCGTCGGACCGCCGCCACGTCTGGAACCTCTCGGCCGTGGTCCGCGTCCCGACGTACAGCGACAAGGGATTCCTCGGCGCCCTGATCAGCGACTGGCAGATCGCGCCGATCATCCGCGTCCAGACCGGCAGCCGCATGTCGGTCACGACCGGCACCGACGTCGCGCTCACCGGTACCGGCAACCAGCGCGCGGTGCAGATTCTCGACGATCCGTACGGCGACGGATCGGCACAGAATTTCCTGAACCCGGCCGCCTTCCAGAACCCGGCGACGGGCACCTACAGCACCGACAGACCGTACCTGCTGATCGGCCCGGGCCGCTTCACGAACGACCTCGCCATCTCGAGGACGTTCGGGTTCGGCGGCGCCCGGACGCTGCAGTTCCGGTGGGAGATCTTCAACGTGATCAATCACGTGAACCTCGACAACCCGTCGACGGCCCTCAATAGCGCCACCTTCGGCCGGATCCTGGGTGCTCAGGACGCGAGGATCATGCAGATCGCGTTCAAGTTCACGTTCTGACGCCGTCCGTCAGGCCGCTCCGAACCCGCCCTGGTTCATCCGGGGCGGGTTCGCTTATTGTGAGGAGACAGGCAACCATGACTCGAATGCACCGACGGTCCCCCATCACGCGGCTGATCCTGGCCGCTGCGGTCTGCGCGCTGTTCGCGACCAGCGATCTGTGGTCCCAGACTGCGCCGCCGCAGGCGCCTCCCCAGGGACCGCCTGGAGCCGGCCCGCAGCGAGGGGGCCCCGGGCGCGGGCGCGCCAACGCTCCTCGCGTCGTCCGGAAACAGGTGCTGCTGTGGGGCGAGTTCACCGGCGGCGGCGCGTACCACGAGTCCGTCAACAACGCGCTGGCCACGCTGTACAAGATCGGCCGCGAGTCCGGCCTGTACGACGCCTACATTCGCACGGACCCTCAGTTCATCACCAAGAAGAAGCTCACGGTCAGGGCCGGCGGGCGGGACTGGCCCGTCGGCAAGAACCTCGATTCCTTCGACGCCATCTTCTTCTACGGCCAGCGCGAGATCCCGCTGACGCAGGATCAGATGACCGACCTGATCTCGTTCGTGAAGGACGACGGCAAGGGGTTCGTGGCCGCCCACACCTCGTTCAACGCCTTCGAGCAGTTCCCCGAATTCGGCGACATGCTCGGAGCGCGCTACGACGGCCACCCCTGGGGACAGGTGGAAGCGCCCGTCATCGTGCTCGACTCCGAGTTTCCGGGCATGAAGGAGTTCCCCGAGGTGTTCACCTTCCGCGACGAGTTCATTCAGGTGAAGGATTTCTCGTGGGATCAGTCGCGGGTGCTGATGAATCTCGACACAAGCAAGCTCGACATGTCCAATCCGAACGTCCACCGCGCACCGGGTGACATGCCCCAGGCCTGGGCCCGCATGTACGGCAAGGGCCGGGTGTTCGTCGCCGGCCTCGGCCACGACGCCGGCACGTGGGACCGTGTGGACGTGAAGCACATGTACGTCGAGGCGCTCAAGTGGGCGCTCGGCATGGTCGACGCCGACGTCACACCGCGACCGAAACCGGCATCGAAGTAAGCCCCGCCCACCCGGCTGGTGTCCTCGGCGTCATTGCCGAGGACGCCGCCGCGCCCGCTGCCTTCAGGCCTTCGGGTGCGCCTCCAAGAACCCTCGCGCACGCTGGAGGCACCGGAAGGCGTGCTCCGCAGCGCCGATTTCCTTCACCCGCTCGAGGTGGGGAATCTCCAGCGAACACGGCCCGGCGGGCAGGCGATTGAGGATCGCCGGGATGTCGATCCCCCCCTCGCCCGGGTAGAGCCGCTCCTCGCGCGCGGTCCTGATGAGGCCCTCGGTCGTCGCCGGGATGTCGGCGGGGGCATCGCAAAGGTGCGTGAACGGAAAGAGGGATGCCGGCAGCCCGTCGAGCTCCCGTGGGTCCACGCGCGACCTGGAGAAGTGCAGCACGTCCACGAGGATGCCGCTGTTCGGGCGGCCCGCACCCCGCACGATGGCGAGCGCATCAGCCAGCGTCCTGGCGGTCGCGAACGTCACGAACTCCAGCACCACCGTCAGCCCAAGCGGTCGCGCGAGATCGCAGAGCCGGCCGAAAGCGTCGATGGCAAACTGGCGATCCGCCGACCACCCGCTCGCGAGCACGTACTTCCCGCCCAGTTCAGCGGCCACCTCCATCGGGGCCAGGTACGTCTTCGGATCGATGCCATCCGCAATCCGGGCCACCTCGATGTCCAGCAGCTTGACGCCCGTCGACGCCAGCGCGGTCTTCGTCTGCCGCAGCATCAGCGGGTTGCGCGCCAGGTCGTAGTTGGCCTCGCCCGCGAGCCCCATGTAGATCAACCGCAAGCTGACGAAGTCGTATCCCGCCCGGGCGGCGATGTACGTCATCTCCGGAGGGGCACACCCGAGGACGGTCAGATGCGCGAGCGAGAACCGCCGTGTACCCACCACCGCAGATGAAACGCCACCGGCTGGTGGCCCCTGCGCCCGCGCAATCCCGGTCCGGTTCACCCCGACGACCGCCGATGCGGTTAGGAGCGATGCGGTCTTGAGGAAGTCGCGCCGTCGGATTCCGGTGCCTGACATAATCTGAGCCCCTTCCGCATGCCGTGATGAACCGCCGTGTCCGCCACGCCGAGGCCATTATCCGTCGCCGGTGTCGGTCCGGCTCGGTGTTACCGTAACGCGACGGCAGCCCCGCCGCACCGGTGCCGACGTGGCCGTCCCCGGGAGAGAATGTGGCCATGGGTCCCGTGAGCCGATTCGCGATGGGCTGTCTCGTCGCCGTGGCGACCGCCACGGCTGCGATGGCCGCCGCTGCGACGCAGGCGCCCTCCGGCGGCAACCCCCTGACGGGATCCGTCGTCGATGTGTCTGGCGCCCCGGTGGCAGGGGCGATCGTGAGCATCGAAACGGACGTCACGTCCCCGCTCATCCTCGAATCCGCTGACGACGGACGGTTCGCCGCGCCAGCGCCCGCTGCGAACACCGTCGCGATCCGTGTCACCGCTCCGGGGTTCGCCGAGGCACTGGTGGCCCTTCGGACAGATGAACCCGGCATCTGGCCCGTTCGGATCGTGCTCCGCCCGGCTCCCTTCACCGAGGCCGTCTCCGTCACGGCCACGAGAGGGGCGGCGCGCCTGACAGGTCCCGCCGGAGTGTCCACGGTCACGTCGGCTGAACTGGCCACCTCCCCCTCCGGGGCGCTCGACGACGCGCTGCGCGGGACGCCGGGCTTCAGCCTCTTCAGGCGCTCGTCGTCGCGCGTCGCCAATCCGACGACGCAGGGCGTGACGCTGCGGGGAGTCTCCGGTTCGGGAGCCAGCCGCACGCTGGTGCTGGCGAACGGCGTCCCACTCAACGATCCGTTCGGCTCGTGGGTCTACTGGGACCGGATCCCGATGGCCGCCATCGAGCGCGTGGAAGTCGTCCGCGGGGCGTCCGGCGACTTGTACGGCGCGGATGCGCTGGGCGGAGTCATTCAGGTGCTGACGTTCGCACCCGGGCGCAGCCGCGTCCGGGCAGCACTCGACGGTGGTTCGCACGACACGCTTCGAGGCTCCGCCTACGCCAGTGTCGCGACGTCCAGTTGGACCGTCGCAGGCGCCGGAGAATGGCAGCACACCGCGGGCGTTCCGGTGGTGGCCTCGGAAGAACGCGGGCCGGTGGACGTGCCCGCCTACAACCGCTACCGCTCCGGGTTCGCGTCGGCCGAGTTCAGCGCGGCCGCGTGGCGGGTGGGTGTCACGGGGAGCGCGCAGGTCGAGCGGCGTGGCAACGGGACCCCTGTCCAGGTCAACGACACCACGTGGCGACAGATCGCCGGGACCGTCGCGGGGCCCGGTGCTGGCGGACTGTGGACAGCCCAGATCTCGGCGGGTTCGCAGACCTACGTCCAGACCTTTTCAGCCGTCGACACGTCGCGGGCCACCGAACGGCAGACGAGCGAGCAGCGGATTCCGACGACGGTCTTCACGGCCTCCGGCACGTGGGCCCGATCGCTGGGCCGCCACACGGTGCTCGTGGGATCCGAGGTTCGCCGACTGGACGCGACGCTGCGGGAAACCAGGTACTCCCTGGCGGGAACTCCTCTCACCCAGACTGAAACAGGTGGAACCGAGGCTGCCGGCGCCCTGTTCGGCCGGCTCAACCTGGCGCTGTCGGAACGCCTGTCGCTGGACGCCGGACTCCGGACGGACGTCTGGCGGACGACGCCGACGGACGATGCGTCCGGTATGCACCGGCTGACGTCCGTGAGCCCGCGCGTCTCCGTGTCATGGCGCGCCCGCGACGCGCTGGCCGCGCACGCCGCCTTCTATCAGGCTTCGCGGACGCCCACGCTCAACGAGCTGTACCGGGGCTTCCGTGCCGGCAACATCGTCACGAACGCCAACCCTCGGCTGGAGCCCGAACGCCTGACCGGTGTCGAGGGAGGCGTACTGCTGGGCACGGCGGCCGCATCGGCCCGCATCAGCGCCTTCTACAGTCGCCTCACCGATTCGGTGACCAATGTGACCATCCTGACGACGCCGAGTCAGATCGTCCGGCAGCGGCAGAACACGGACACCGTCCGCGCCGCAGGTGTCGAGGCCGAAGTCGAGGCTCGTCTGCTGCCGACGCTGTCCGTATCCGGTCTCGCGGTGCTGACCGCCTCGCACTTCGCTCAGGCGCCGGCGCAGCCCGATATCGAGGGAAACCGCCTTCCGCAGGTCCCGCGCGCGCAGTTCGGGGCATCGCTCACCTGGACGGACCCTCGTCTGGCGACCCTCGTCTTGAACGTGCGCGCCTGGGGAGCGCAGTTCGACGACGACCAGAACGCGCTCGAGCTGCGTCCCTACGGGACCGTCGATCTCCTGTGCAGCCGCGCCCTGTCGAACACGGCCCACGTGTTCGTCGCCGTGGAGAACCTCTTCGACATCGACTACGACGTCGGCCGCACGCCCGTCAGAACGGTCGGCTGGCCCCGTTCCGTACGGGTCGGCGCCCGCTATACGTTCCGGTAGCCGACCGCTGTAACCGTAGTGTCACCGTATCAGGGCCTGGGAAGCCGCGCTCCGAGCGGGTACGCTCATGACAGCGGGTGCGTCACGACTGCCCCCCGGTCCGGCCGCGTGTGCGGCCAGCACCGGCGGCGCGACGTCCGCAACCAGAGGAGACCCCCATGAGACTGAGGCCAGCCCACGCGTGGCTCCTGGCGGCCACGCTCGTCCCGGTTCTCGTCGCCGCCGACGCGAACGATTGGCCCACCCGCGACCACGACCCTGGAGGGCGGCGATACTCGCCGCTGACGCAGATCACGCCCGTGAACGTCGCGACGCTCCAGCCGGCTTGGGTGTTCGACACCGGAGTCCAGAATCTGCAGGTGACGCCGCTGGTCGTCGGGGGACGGATGTACATCGGCGTGGGGTCGACGGTCTTCGCCCTCGAACCGGAAACGGCGCAGGTCATCTGGCGATTCGACGCACCGGCCGTGGTTTCGCGCCGCGGCGTCGCCTACTGGCCGGGGGACGAGGACACGGCTCCCAGGATCTTCACCGGCTCCGGCAGCCGCATGGTCGCGCTCGATGCGGAATCCGGCCTCCCGGTTCAGGGATTCGGCGAAGACGGATCCGTCGATCTGAAACAGGGCATCAGGGGCGACGTGGAGGGCAACTTCAGCCTGGTGTCGCCACCTTCCATCTACAAGGACGTCGTCATCACCGGCGGCAACAACGGCGAACAGGCGCCGAGCTTCGGCCTCTACGGCGATGTCCGCGGGTGGGACGCCCGCACGGGCAAGCTGCTGTGGTCGTTCCACACCGTGCCCCGCGCCGGAGAGCCCGGCGTCGAAACGTGGGAAGGCGACAGCTGGAAGAACCGGTCCGGCACGAACATGTGGGCGTTCTTCACGGTGGACGTCGAGCGCGGTTTGGTGTTCGTTCCCCTCGGTTCGCCGACGTCCGACTACTACGGCGGCGACCGTCATGGCGCCAATCTCTACGGCAACTCCATCGTCGCCCTCGACGCGGCCACGGGCAGGATGAAGTGGTACCAGCAGCTCGTGCACCACGATCTCTGGGACTTCGACCTGCCGGCGGCTCCCACGTTGATTGACGTGCAGCGGGACGGCCGCACCATTCCCGCCGTCGCAGTGATCACGAAGATGACGACGCTGTTCATCTTCGACCGGGTGACCGGTGAGCCGCTGTTCGGCATGGAGGAGCGTCCCGTGCCGCAGAGCACCGTGCCGGGTGAGAAATCGTGGCCGACCCAGCCGTTCCCGCTCAAGCCGCCGCCGCTCGGGCGCACGACCTTCGATCCGGAGAAGGACTTCTACACGCTGACGCCGGACCACGAGAAGTACTGTCGCGACCTCTACGTCAAGCACGGCATGTACACGCAGGGCATCTTCACGCCCCCGGCCCTCGAAGGCACGATGCTCACGTTCCCGAGCACGCTCGGCGGCGGTAACTGGAACGGCATTGCTTTCGACCCGACGCTGGGCCTGGCCATCACCAACGTGATGAACATCGGTCAGGTGGGTCGGATGGTCGAGAAGATCGATCCGCAGACCGGCCAGAAGACCTACGGCCGCACGTCACCCTGGGGCGGGGTGGTCGGCCGGTTCTGGAACCCTGAGAACAAGATTCCGTGTTCTGCGCCGCCATTCGGCGAGCTGATTGCCGTCAACGTGAACACCGCCGACATCGCATGGCATGTGCCGTTCGGCTACGTCCCTGAGCTCAAAGCCAAGGGCATCGCCCACACGGGCGCGCTGAACATGGGCGGCCCGATCCTCACCGCCAGCGGACTCATCTTCGTCGGCGCCACGACCGACGCGTACTTCCGCGCGTACGAGACGAGGACCGGCCGACTCCTGTGGGAATCCGAACTCGAGGCCAGCGCCCACTCGATCCCCATGACGTTCATGGGGCGGGACAACCGCCAGTACGTGGTCGTGGCCGCCGGCGGTGGCAGCTTCCTCCAGTCGCCGAGGGGAACCAAGATCGTGGCCTACGCCCTGCCCAACGGCAAGCCGCCGCTGCTCGTCTCCGAACCTCCGTCCCCCTTGTCGGGGCCGGCGGGCGGATCGGCCCTGCCTGAAGGACCCGGGCGCGACTCCCTTCTCAAGATGTGCTCCGGATGCCACGGGCTCCGGACGGCGATCGCCCGGCGGCATACGCGGCCGGAATGGCAGACCGTGGTCGAGAACATGGCCGCCATCGGTGCGCCGGGCACCAGGGACGATATCGCGAAGACCGTCGGGTACCTGGCAGCGCGCTTCGGGCAGGTCGAGCTCGCCACGGCCACCGCGGCCGAATTGCAGGAGGTGGCCGGACTCACGCCCGTGGAGGCCGCCGCGATCGTCGAGTTCCGCGATCACGAGGGGGGCATCGCGTCGCTCGATGAGCTGAAGAAGGTACCCGGACTGGACTCTGGCAGGATCGAGCAGCTGAAGGATCGGTTCAAGTTCGGCGGCCGCTAGCCCCCCGGAACCGTGATTCCTCACATAATCCCCGGGCGGGGCATCCCGCCTCGCGG
>CAYZYG010000026.1:13346-50049 GCA_964481395.1 uncultured Vicinamibacterales bacterium | reverse complement strand
TGTTCTTCCCCTGTCGCCTGTCGCCCGTCGCCCGTCGCCTGTCGCCTGTTCTTCCCCTGTCGCCTGTCGCCCGTCGCCGGTCGCCTGTTCTTCCCTGGTCCCCGGTCCCCGGCCCCTTTGTGTTAACGTGGGTCCCTGATGTTCGTCGACGAGGTCGATATCCATGTGAAAGCCGGCGACGGCGGGCGGGGCTGCATCGCCTTCCGCCGCGAGAAGTTCGTGCCCCGCGGCGGCCCGTCCGGCGGCGACGGCGGCAACGGCGGATCAATCGATCTGATCGCCAGCCCGCACCTCAACACCCTCGTCAAGTACCGCTTCCACCCCGACTTCAAGGCACGGCGCGGCCAGCACGGCATGGGCTCGAACATGCACGGCGGGAATGGCGCGAACCTCACGCTCGACGTACCGGTCGGCACGGTGGTGCTCGAGCTGCAGGAGGACGGCAGCGATCCGCTCCAGGTGGCCGACCTCACGGAAGCCGGCCAGCGCGTGCGCATCGCCAAGGGCGGGCTCGGCGGCCGCGGCAACGCCCGCTTCGTGTCCGCCACGAATCGGGCCCCGCGCCGGGCGGATCCCGGCCTCCCAGGCGAGGAGAAGCGCCTGCGCCTCCAGCTCAAGCTGCTGGCGGACGTCGGCCTCGTCGGCTTCCCCAACGCCGGCAAGTCGACGCTCATCTCGCGCATCTCGGCCGCGAAACCGAAGATCGCCGACTACCCGTTCACCACCCTCACCCCGCACCTGGGCGTGGTCTCCCTGAGCGACGACCGCAGCTTCGTCGTCGCCGACGTGCCCGGCCTCATCGAAGGCGCCCATCGCGGCCTCGGCCCCGGCCACCAGTTCCTGCGACACCTCGAGCGGACGAAGGTGCTGCTGCACGTGATCGACGTCTCGGGCATGACCGGGCGCGATCCCCTCGCGGACTTCGACACGATTCGCGAGGAACTGGAGCGCTACCGGCCCGAGTTCGCGGGCCGGCCGGCGCTGGCCGTCGCGAACAAGATGGACGTCAGCCCCGATCAGGCTGTCGTGGACGCCCTCGAGGCCCACGTCGGGGCCAGCGGCGTCCCGCTGTTCAGGATCTCGGCCGCCACCGGATCCGGCCTGGCGCCCCTGCTCGAGGCTGTCTGGCAGCGCCTCGCCCTCCCCTCGACTGAACCGTGAGCACCGCAGGACGCACGGGGGTGCTCGGCGGCACGTTCGATCCGATTCACCTCGGCCACCTCGCGCTGGCCGACGCGGCACGCGCGGCACTGGCCTTCGAGCGCGTCCTGCTGCTGCCGTCGCGGGTCCCGCCGCACCGCGCGCGGCAGCCTGAAGCCTCGGCGGCCCATCGGCTGGCCATGGCCGCGGTCGCCTGCGCCGGACGCCACGGACTCGAGGCCAGCGGCCTCGAACTGGCAAGGGAAGGGCCATCCTTCACGGCCGATACGCTGCGCGCGCTGCAGGCCGCCGGACACCACCCGCCGGACCTCTTCTTCCTGATTGGCGCCGACGCGTTTGCAGAAATTGCGACCTGGAGGGAGTTCCCGAGTGTGCTGAATCTCGCACACTTCGTGGTCTGCTCCCGCCCGGGCCACCCGCTCTCCACGCTCCCGCTCGGCCTGCCCGAGCTGGCGCAGCGGCTCGCGCGGCCGCACGTTTCGCTCGCCGAGCCGCCCGCCGACGCACCGGACCCGGCAGCCACCCGGATTCATCTAATCGAGACGGACACGCCTGCCGTGTCATCCACTCAGGTCCGCGCCGCCGCGCGGGCAGGGCGGCCCCTGGCGGGCCTGGTGCCGCCCAAAGTCGAAACCTACATCCGCCGCCACGGCCTGTACGGCGCTCCGCCGGAGCCCGACGCCGGGGCCAGCGCCCGCGGCCGGCAACTTGCATGACCAAGACCCAGAACGCGCGCGAACATGCCGCGCCGGACATCCCGGACGAGCTTCGCCTGGCCTCTCAGGCGGCGCTCTCCAAGAAGGCCTCGGACGTCGTGGTGCTCGACCTGAGGAAGATTCCGGCCTTCACGGATTTCTTCCTCCTGTGCACCGTGCAGCACCAGCGGCAGGCCCAGGCCGCCGCCGAGGCCATCGAGGAAGCGATCCGCCAGACCGGCGCCAGGCCCGCGCACGTCGAGGGCCATGCGCAGTCGGACTGGATCCTGCTCGACTACTTCAGCTACGTCGTCCACGTCTTCACCCGGGAGGCGCGGGAGTTCTACGGCCTCGAACGGCTCTGGGGCAGCGCCGCCCGCATCGAGTTCAGCGACCGTCCAGCCTGACGACGCGCCGGACCTGTTGGGATGCGCCATCGGCGAGCGCCGTCATCGGGCGCTCACGCCCCTGCAATCCGCCGCCGTCGTCCTGCTCGCGCCGGAGTGCGCGCTCTGCCGCCGGCCGCTCGACACCGTCACCGATGGTCCCGTCTGCGGCGCCTGCTGGAATCGCGTGTCGTTCATCACGCCTCCCGTCTGCGACGCCTGTGGCGATCCGCTTCCGTCGGCCCGGGCGCCGATCGGCGACCGGCCTCGCTGCCCGCGCTGCGACTCGGGCAGCCTCTATGTCGACCGCGCGCGGGCCCTCGGCGCGTACGACGGGATCCTGCGCGAACTGATTCACACGATGAAGTACGACGGGCGGCTGAGCCTGGCGTGCCGCCTGGGTGACCTGCTGGCCCGCCGCGAATCCGATCTCCTCGACGGCGCGGACGGCTGCGTCCCGGTGCCGCTCCACTGGACGCGACGCTGGAGCCGTGGATTCAACCAGGCAGCCGAGCTGGCCCGGCGCCTGCCGCTGCCGCTGGTGCCGGCGCTCGTGCGGACCCGGCGGACGGGTGCCCAGGCCGCCCTGCACGCGGACGCGCGCGCCGCCAACGTCGCCGGAGCCTTCGCGCTGGCGTGGCGCCTGCGCGGGCGCTGGCCTCGGGGATTTCGGGTACTCGGCTCATCAACTCGCGACGTGCGCGGGGCCACGCTCGTGCTGGTCGACGATGTGAGCACGACGGGCGCGACGCTGGAGGCGTGCGCGAAAGTACTGAAGGAAGCTGGCGTCCGCGAGGTCAGGGCGCTGACGGTGGCGCGGACGCTGCGGGTGCGCCCCCGGCGGTGAAGCCGGGGAGAACCTGCGTGTGGGTCAGGCTGCGATCGCCATCTCGCGCGCGACCGCAGCCGCGACGTCCGTCGCCACGGCGTCGATGTCACGGGCCGCGTCCACCACCAGCCAGCCGGTGCCAGCCGAGGCCTGACGGAGGTAGCTCTGCCGGACGCGGGCCAGCATGTCCAGATCGCGCTCGAACTTGTCCCGGTTCGCGGCCTTGCGTGCGGCCGCGACATCCGGGGCGATGTCGAGCAGCACGGTCACGCGGGCGGGCGGGAGGAACCGCTGAATCGACTCGAGCCAAGCGGCGTCGAGTCCCTGCGCCTCGCCGTACGCCACGCTCGACGCGGTGTAGCGGTCGCAGATGACGATACGGCCGTCAGCCGTCCACCGCTCGATGCTGGGCTTCCACTCGTGGCGGTTCGCCACGTAGAGCAGTTGCATCACGTCCGGGCCGAAGTCGCGTTCGCCGCGCAGCGCGCGGCCGATCTCGCCGCCGATGGGCGTCGCGTAGTCGGGGAAGTCGAGCGACTCGACCGTGCGCCCGCGCGATTCGAACCACGCGCGCAGCCGCGCCGCCTGCGTCTGCTTGCCGCTCTGGTCGAGGCCCTCGAATGCGAGCACGAACCCGGGACCGGGGACCGGGGACCGGGGACCGGATGGGATATCGGAACGCTGCCATGCAGAGGTTGGAGTCATATACCCGACGCGCCCGGGGCGGTTTTGACCGAATTGGTCCACTCGAGAGCGACGCCAGCCAGGCCCTTGTTGTCTTCTGTCTTCTGTCTTCTGTCTTCTGTCTTCTGTCTTCTGTCTTCTGTCTTCTGTTCTCGAGTCAACCGATCCCTGGTCCCCGGTCCCAGATCCCCGTCATGCCTCCTCCAGCCTGAGCATATCGTCGATGGTCTGGCGGCGGCGGATAATCCGCCACGCGCCGCTGTCCACGAGCACTTCGGGAGGCATGCCGCGCCGGTTGTAGTTCGAGGCCATCACGATGCCGTACGCACCGGCGTCGAACACGGCGACCAGGTCCCCGACCTCGATCGGACCGAACGTGCGGTCGCGGCCGAGCGTGTCGCTGGTCTCGCAGAGCGGCCCGACCACGTCGTAGACCGACGTCGGACCCGATCTGGGCTCCACAGCCTCGATCCGATGGAAGGCATCGTACAGCATCGGCCGGATGAGTTCGGTCATCCCCGTGTCGAGCACCAGGAAGCGCGGGGACCCCGGATAGCTCTTACCGTCGGCGACGCGGCCGACGAGCACGCCCGCCGGGGCGACCAGGAAGCGCCCGGGCTCGAGGAGCAGGTGCAGGCCCGAGTCCCGGACGGACCGGAGGATGGCGTCGGCGTACGTGTCGGGGCTGGGCGCCGGGGCCCCGTCGTACGAGATGCCGAGTCCGCCGCCGAGGTCGACGTGCTCCAGCCCGATGCCCGCGGCACGGGCTTCCACCGCCAGATCGACGAGGGCGCGGGCCGCGCGCGCGATCGGCGCCATGTCACGCAACTGGGATCCCAGGTGCACGTGGAGCCCCACGGGCTCGAGTCCCGGGCGACGGGCGAGGTCGCGCAGCAGCGCTGGCACGTGATCGATGGGCACGCCGAACTTGGTCGCCCGCACGCCCGTCGAGATGTGCTGGTGCGTCTGGGGGTCGATGTCGGGGTTGACGCGGACGGCCACCCTCGCGCGCACGCCGCGCGCCCGGGCCAGCTCGTCGATGCGGGCGGCCTCGCCCTCCGATTCCACGTTGATGGCCTTCACGCCGAGGGCAACCGCCCGGGCCAGTTCGTCCCGCGTCTTGCCGACGCCCGTGAAGACGATCTCGCCGGGCTCGAAGCCCGCCCGGAGCGCCACGTCGATCTCGCCGCCCGAGTTCGCGTCGGCGTGCGCCCCGAGGTGGCGCAGGAGGCGGACGACGGCCAGGGTCGAATTGGCCTTCAGCGCGTAGTGAATCGTGTGCGGGCAGGCCGCGAACGCGTCATCCAGGCGGACGAACGCCTCCCGCATGGCGGCGGCGCTGTAGACGAACACCGGCGTGCCGGTGTCGGCCGCGATCTGCGCCAGCGCCACGCCGTCGCAGGCGAGGCTCCCGTTCTGCACATGAAATCCGGTCACGGATCTGGCATCTTATCCCAATCGCGACGTCCGGCGGGTGCGGCCGGCACACGCGCGGGAACACTCTTGGCCATCCGGCCGGGTCAAAACAGGTAAGATAGACAGCTACGCGGCTCCGGCCGCCGACCATGACGACCGAAGGACCTGCACACACGTCGGACGCCGACGCCCTGATCGAGCGCTGCCTGCAAGGCGACCAACGCGCCTGGGACGCCATCGTGCGCCAGTACTGGAGGCGGGTCTTCAACGTGGCGTACAAGTTCGTCGGCCGGCACGACGAAGCCGAGGACCTCACGCAGGACATCTTCCTCAAGGTGTTCAAGTCCCTGGCGACCTTCGATCGCCGCGCCAACTTCCAGACCTGGCTCATCAGCGTCAGTCGCAACCTGTGCATCGACCACTACCGCAGCGTGCGCCGCGAACGCGAAACGATCGACCGCGACATCAGCGCCGACGATCTGACTCCGGCCTCGACGGACGCGGGTCCGCTCGTGCAGATGGAGCGGCACGATCTCGCCCGTCAGCTCCGTCGGGCCCTGCATGAGCTGCCGGAAACCCTGCGCACGGCCGTCGTCATGCGCGACATCCAGGAGTTGTCGTACCAGGAGATCGCGGACCGCCTGAGCCTCCCCGAGGGCACAGTGAAATCGCGGATCAACCGCGGCCGCCTCGAGCTGGCCCGGCAGATCCGTCGTCTCGGTCCCCTGCCCGACTTTGCACGGGCGGCGGCGCCAGGTGCGCCCGGCCGCCCCGGAGCCTGACCATGAAGCTGATCACCGATCACGTCGGCGACGTCAGTGTCGTCCGCGTCACCGAGAGCCGCCTGATGTACCCCCTGCTCTCCGACTTCTCGGCCTCGGTCGTGTCGCTCATCAACGGCGGGACGCGCAAGCTGATCATCGACCTCGCTCCCGTCGTCTACATCGACAGCGCGACCATCGGCTGCCTGATGGACCTCTACCGGCAGGCCGCCGCCGCGGGCGGCACGCTCAAGCTGAGCGGCGTCCAGAAGCGCGTGGAAACGATGCTGACGATGACCGGCGCGCACAACTTCGTGCAGATTTTCGCCGACGAACCGTCCGCCATCGCGAGCTTCGGAGGGTAGCGATGAGGACCATCAAGACGTCGACCGGAGCCGATCTGCCCCTGGACGGCGATCTGCTCACGGTCCTCGAGACGCTCTACCACGAGGTGACGGCCAGGCGCGAACTCGAACGGTCGTTCGAGGACATGATGCGCGAGATCCAGCACCTCACCGGACAGATGACCGAGGACGAGCGACAGACCTATCTGGTGGAGAGCCTCTTCCTCAACACCGTCAGCTACGAAAACGAACGGCTGGCTGCCTATATGCGCAAGCTGGCCGGGAACACGCCGTAGTCCGGCCGCGTGCGGCGCCCCTGCCGATGTCGCTGAACCACCTGGCCGCCAGGTTCACCTGCTCGTGGCCGTGGACGATCGCCGTCATGCTGTGCGACGGCCGGCTCGTCTGCGGGTGCGCTGACCCGTACGGCACGCGCGTCCTCGGCGATGCCCGCCGGGAATCTCTGGCGACAATCTGGAACGGGCCGACCATCCGCACGCTCCGGGGCGATCTGAACGCCGGCGGGTCGACGTTCTGCGGCGACTGCCCGCTGAAGCTCCCGCTGGATGAACAGGACGCGCCGCCCCAGCGCCCCGTCGAAGCCGGACCGCTGCCCGGCCGCCTGTACGTCGAGTGCACGGCCGCCTGCAACATCTCGTGCTTCCAGGCGTGCTGCGCGCCAGAAACCGGCATCACGCGGACGCGGCAGGCGGGCATGCTCGACTACGACCTCTTCACGCGCGTCATCGACGAGGCTGGCGCGTCGCTCGGGCGCGTGGACTTCTTCAACTACGGCGAGGCATTCCTCCACAAGCGCGCCATCGACATGTGCGCGTACATCAAGTCCCGGTTTCCGCACATCTACTTGTACACGAGCACCAACGGGCTGGCGTTCCGCGGCGATGCTGCGCGCCGACTCGTGCATACGGGCATCGACGAAGTGACCTTCTCGATCGACGGCGCGTCCCAGGAAGCCTACGCGCGCTACCGCCGGCGGGGGCAGTTCGACATCGCGTTGAACGCGCTTCGCGAGATGGTAGAGGAAAAGCGGAGCGCAGGGCGGGATCTGCCGGTGCTCAACTGGCGCTACATCCTGTTTGCCTGGAACGACAGCGACGAGGAGATGGAACGGGCCCGCCGACTCGCGGCCGAGATCGGCGTCGATCGGCTGACCTGGGAGATCACCGACCACCCCGAAGAGGCCTTCTCGCGCCGGTTCGTGCCGGGCTCACCGGACTACGAGCGTATCAAGTACGAGATCTGGGACACGAACGACCTCGGCAACGCGATTCCCGGCGCGATGCCGCGGGCGCGCATCGACGTCCCCGGGGCCTGGCCGCTCGTCGGACTCATCGGGCGGCGGGGGCGCACGCTCCGGCTCCGGCCCCGCGTGACGAACCTCTCGACCCGCACGTACCCGCGCCAGGCGAGCTACGGCCGGCGCCTCGTCCGCCTCGGCGCACAGCTCTGCCGCCACGACGGCACGCTCATCGACCGCGACCACGCACGGGCCTGGCTGCCGGGCGACCTCGGTCCCGGCGCCACGCTTAACGTACCGATCGAGGTGCCCCTCCCCGCCGAGGCGGGGCCATACCTGCTGAAGTTCGACCTGGTCAGCGAGGGCGTCGACTGGTTCGAGTCGTGCGGGTCGCCGGTCACGCTCGCGCCGGTGCGGGTCGTCTGACCGCCGCGATGCCGCCTGCGGGCCAATCACTCCCGGAGTGATTTTCGCGATCCGCCGGCCCCGGAATCACTCCGGGAGTGATTGGCCGCGGTACAAAGCAAGGGCCGCGTCTGCTCACGCGGCCCTTTCAACAACAACCGCAGGGAGGTGGAGGAGGGTTGTCGTCAGCTCGCTTTCACCGGGACGGCCGCGGGTGCGCCGGCCGTCGTCGGCTCAGGTTCCAGTTCGACCAGCGTCCACGCGTCGGGCTCGCTCAGCATCTGCTGGGCGAACGCGGTGTGGAGCGCGTGGCCGGCCCGATGGGCTACCAGGTGCCCGATGATCGGGTAGCCGACCAGCGACAGGTCGCCGATCGCGTCGAGAATCTTGTGGCGCACGAACTCGTCGTCGAAGCGGAGGGGATTGTTGAGCACGCCCGTCTCGCTGAGGACGATGGCGTTCTCGAGCGACCCGCCCAAGGTCAGGCCCAACTGCCGCAGCTTCTCGACCTCGTGCAGAAATCCGAACGTCCGTGCCGGCGCAATCTCGTCCACGAACGACGTCTCGCTCACGCGCATCGTCTGCGCCTGGTGACGCAGCAGCGGGTGATCGAAGCTGATGGTGTAGCTCACCTTGAAGTGGTCCGACGGGTAGAGCGCCATCATCTTGTCGCCGCGGGAGAGCGAAATCGGCCGCAGGACCTTCAGGTATCGCCGCGGCGCGCCCAGCGTCTTCACGCCGGCCTCCTGGACGAGGTACACGAACGGGGCCGCGCTCCCGTCCATGATAGGCACTTCCGGATGGTCCAGTTCGACCGTGACGTTGTCGATGCCCAGGCTGCTCAGCGCCGCCATGAGGTGCTCGACGGTCTCGACGGTTGCGCCCTCCCGCCGGAGTCCCGTCGCATGATACGTCCCGGACACGAAGGGAACCGTGGCTGGAATATCGACGCCGAGATCCGTGCGCAGGAAGCGGACGCCGGAGTCGGCTGGAGCCGGTCTGAGCGTCAGGTTGACTTTGGTGCCTGAGTGCAGACCGATGCCGGCACAGGTCACGGGTCGTCTGAGTGTCCGCTGAACGGTCATGAGGCTCCGATGGTCCGCTGGGTTGGGACCGCGAGTACCCAAGCAAAGGCCATACCGGACCCCCCGAACCAACTGCAACGATACAAGCGATTTATCATCAACATCTTACGAGACATGACGGCTGTCGGACATCCATCGGTGAAGACCGAGTGTGCCTTTCCTGACACGGGCGAACAACCTCGACCTGTAGTCACACCGACACACCCCTGAGGATTCCGGCTCAACTGGCCTCCGCCTGAAGCCGACGCCCCTGGGCCGCCAGCGCAGCGGCCAACACCCGGCCGGTGTGGGAAGCCGCAGCCGTGGCGACGGCCTCGGGTGTGCCTTCTGCCACGATTCGGCCGCCGGCGTCCCCCCCCTCGGGCCCGAGGTCGATCAGGTGATCGGCGGTCTTGACCACGTCGAGGTTGTGCTCGATGACGACGACGGTATTGCCCTGATCGACGAGCTTGTTCAGCACGTCGAGGAGGCGTCGGACGTCCTCGAAGTGCAGCCCGGTGGTCGGCTCGTCGAGGATGTACAGGGTTCGTCCCGTGCCGCGCTTCGACAGCTCCTTTGCGAGCTTCACGCGCTGCGCTTCTCCCCCGCTCAATGTCGTAGCCGACTGCCCCAGCTTGATGTAGCCGAGGCCGACGTCCTGCAGGGTCCGGAGCTTGTTCGCGATGGGCGGGAAGTTCTCGAGCAGCGGCCGTGCCTGATCGACGGACAGGTCGAGCACGTCCGCGATCGACCGCCCCCGGTACTTGATGTCGAGCGTCTCCCGGTTGTATCGGCGTCCCTTGCACTCTTCACAGGTGACGTAGACGTTCGGCAGGAAGTGCATCTCGATCGCGATGACGCCGTCCCCTTGGCACGTCTCGCAGCGCCCGCCCTTCACGTTGAACGAGAACCGCCCGGGCTTGAACCCCCGCGCCTTCGCGTCGGGCAGCCACGCGAACAGTTCGCGGATGAAGGTGAACAGGCCGGTGTACGTCGCCGGATTCGACCGGGGCGTGCGGCCGATCGGGCTCTGATCGATCTCGATCACCTTGTCAATCAGCTCGATCCCCTCGATGCCGTCATGAGCGCCCGGTTCGTCGCTTGCGCGGTAGAGCTGGCGTGCGAGCGCGCGGTAGAGGATGTCATTAACCAGCGTCGATTTTCCGGACCCGCTGACCCCGGTGACCGCTGTGAGCAGGCCGAGCGGGATCCGCACGTCGATGCGCTTCAGGTTGTGCGCCGCCGCGCCGCGGATGATCAACTCCCCGCGCAGCGCCTGCCGCCTGGACGCCGGCACATCGATGGAACGCTCGCCGCGCAGGTACTCGCCGGTGAGCGAAGCCTTGTCGCCGCGCAGGAGCTCCGCCGGCGTGCCCTGGAAGATGACGTGGCCGCCGTGCTCGCCCGCCCCCGGGCCGAGGTCGATCAGGTAGTCGGCCGACCGGATCGTCTCTTCATCGTGCTCGACGACGATGACCGTGTTGCCGAGGTCGCGCAGCCGTTTCAGCGTCTGCAGCAGCCGCCGGTTGTCGCGCTGGTGCAGTCCGATCGACGGCTCGTCGAGCACGTAGAGCACGCCGCGCAGATTGGCCCCGATTTGCGTCGCCAGGCGGATCCGCTGGCCCTCGCCGCCCGACAGGGTCGCCGCCCCTCGTCCCAGCGTCAGGTAGCCCACGCCCACATCGGCCAGGAAGCGGAGGCGCTCGACGATCTCGCGCCGGATGCGTCCCGCGATGAGTTCTTCCCGGTCCGTGAGCGTCATCGCCTCGAACTCACGCAGGGCGTCGGACACCGGCATGGCCACGTAGCCGCTGATCGACCGTCCCTTCACCAGGACGGCCCGGCTCTCGGGACGGAGCCGTTCGCCACCGCAGCCCTCGCAGGGGCGCAGCGACCGGTACGATTCCAGGTCCAGCTGATCCACCCAGGTGGCGCTCGCGTAGCGGCGCCGGAGGTTCGGGACGACACCCTCGAAATCCCGGCCCCACGGATCCCGTTTCGAAGCCGCACGGCTGGCCCCGGCCACCTTCGCGGGCGGAGCGCCGTTGCTCCTGGCAGCAGCGCCTGGTCCGTAGAGCACCAGGTCCCGTGCCTTGCGGGGCAGCCGTTCGAACGGGACGGTCACGTCGATCCCGTAGAAGGTCCCGATGGCCGTCACCGCCTCGCGCACCAGGCGTTTGTCGCCACGGGCCCAGGGCGCGACAGCCCCGTCAAGCAGCGACTTCGACGGATCCGGAACCACGCGCGCGGGATCGAAGTCCCAAAGCGCTCCCAGGCCCTGGCAGTCGGGACACCCGCCGTGCGGGGAGTTGAACGAGAAGGCGCGCGGCGAGAGTTCCGGGATGCTCAGCCCGCATGTCGGACACGCCAGGCGGCGCGAGAACAGGCGGTCGCCCCCGTCGAGCGTGTTCACGACGACGACGTCCTCCGCGAGGCCGAGGGCGATTTCGATCGACTCGCGCAATCGGCGCTCGATGCCAGGCCTGACCAGCACCCGATCCACGAGAATGTCGATCGTGTGGTTCCGCCGCCGGTCGAGCCGGACATCTTCTTCCAGCGCGCGCACTTCGCCGTCAATGCGTGCCTTCAGGAAGCCCTTCTGCCGCCACGCCGCGAGGTCTTTCTTGAACTCGCCCTTCCGGCCGCGGACGACGGGCGCGAGAATGTTGATGCGGCTGTCCGACGGACACGTCAGGACCTGATCGAGGATCTGGTCGAGCGTCTGCGACGTGATCGATCGGCCGCAACTCGGGCAATGCGCGACGCCGATGTTGGCGAACAGCAGCCGGAGGTAGTCGTAGATCTCGGTCACGGTGCCGACCGTCGACCTGGGATTCGACGCCGTCGTCTTCTGCTCGATGGAGAGGGCGGGCGACAGGCCGTCGATCGAATCGACGTCGGGCTTCTCCATCCGCTCGAGGAACTGCCGCGCGTAGGCCGACAGCGACTCCACGTAGCGGCGCTGCCCCTCGGCATAGACCGTGTCGAAGGCGAGAGAGGACTTGCCCGACCCCGACAGCCCGGTCACGACCACCAGGCGGTCGCGCGGGATGTCCACGTCGATGTTCCGCAGGTTGTGCACCCGCGCGCCACGAACGGCAATCCAGCGTCGGCTCATGCCCTCTCTGCTCTGCGCGGTCCTTCGGCCCGGGACCAAAACGTGATCTTACCACGCGGAGAGGTATAATCCGGGCGCTCGGCCTGAGAGCGCTTGGGCCTGCGGCCGGGGTGGACGGGGGTGTGATCCGACGGGAGTCGGGAGTCGCGATCTGGAGGCCGGCCCTTTAGGGCCGGCAGGTCCGCCGGGGCTGAAAGCTCCGGCCTCCAGCGGACGGGCGCGCACGCGAATCCGAGACGGATCACAGATGAGGGTCACAGATGAGCCGCCTGACAGGCCGGGGGATCGTGCGAACGGACGGAGCGGCCAAGGCCGCCGGCTCGGCCCGATACGTCGACGACCTCCGGTGGCCCGGCATGCTCCATGGCCGCACCGTCCGCTCGACGGCGGCCCGGGGCGAGGTCGGGCGCGTCCGGCTCGACTTCGACCGCGGCGGCTTCACAGTCGTCGACGCCCGCGACATCCCCGGGCGCAACGTCATCGCGGCCATCGCCGACGATCAGCCGTGTCTCGCCGACGGCATCGTCAACCACGTGGCCGAACCGATCCTGCTGCTGGCCCACGAGGATCCTGACCGGCTGCGCCAGGCGACGGTCCGCATCGACTACCGCCCGCTCGATCCGGTGCTCGACCCCCTCCGCTCGCCGGAGGTCTTCAAGCACGTGGCCATCGCGAAGGGCGATGTGGAGCGCGGCGTCCGCCGCGCGGACGTCGTCGTCGAGGGCGAGTACCGGACGGGACATCAGGAGCACGTCTACATCGAACCCAACGGCATGCTCGCCGTCCCCGGGGACGGCGGCGTAACCGTCTACGGGTCCATGCAGTGCCCGTACTACGCGCACCGGGCGCTCTGCGTCCTCCTGGGCATGTCGGCGGATCGCGTGCGCGTGGTCCAGGTCGAAACCGGCGGCGGGTTCGGCGGCAAGGAGGAGTACCCGTCGATGATCGCCGGCCACGCCTGCCTGCTGGCCCTGAAGTCCGGGCGCCCGGTCAAACTCGTCTACGACCGGTCCGAGGACATGCTGGCCACGACCAAGCGGCATCCATCCGTGGTGCGGCACCGGACCGGAGTGATGCGCGACGGGCGAATCACGGCCATGGAGATCGACGTGCTGCTCGACGGCGGCGCGTACTGCACGCTGAGCCCGGTTGTGCTGTCGCGAGGCTGCCTGCACGCCACCGGACCCTACCGGTGCCCGGACGTCCGCGTGGACGGTCGTGTCGTCATGACCAACACGCCGCCGAACGGAGCGTTTCGAGGATTCGGCGCGCCCCAGACCCTGTTCGCCGCGGAGGTCCACATGGACCGAATCGCCGAGACGATCGGCATGGACCCCGTGCGCCTGCGCGAGGTGAACGCGCTGCGGCCTGGAGACGAGACGGCCACCGGCCAGGTGCTCGGCCGCGACGCGAGCGCCCTGCAGGCGCTCCGCGAGGCCGTCCGGCGGAGCGGGTTCCGCCGCAAACGCCGGGCCTACGCCGGAACGGGCAAGGGCATCGGGTTGTCGCTCTTCTTCCACGGCGCGGGATTCACCGGCAGCGGCGAGGTCAAACTGGCCTCAAAAGCGTCGCTCGAACTCACCCCGGGCGGCGTGCGCATCCTGGCCGCCAGCACGGAGATCGGCCAGGGACAGCGGACGGCGCACGCCCGAATTGTCGCGCGAGCCCTCGGCTGGTCCATCGACCGCGTCGAGGTGGCCGTGCCCGATACGGCGCGGGTGCCCGACAGCGGGCCGACGGTGGCCTCGCGGACGACGATGGTCGTCGGCAAACTGCTCGAATCCTGCGCGCGTGAGGTGCGCGTGAGACTCCGCGGTGTCGAGCCTCGTGAGTACCTCCGCCGCCACGGACCGCTCGTCGTCACGAAACAGTACGAGCCGCCGCCGGGCCTCGAGTGGGACGACGACACGTACCGCGGCGCGGCGTACGGCACGTACGGATGGGGCTGTGACGTGGTCGAGGTCGAGATCGATCCGGTCACGTTCGAGCCGAGGCCGGTCCGGGTGACGGCCGTGCAGGACGTCGGGGGGGCCATCTTCCCCGAGGGCCTGCGAGGCCAGATCGAGGGCGGCACGGCACAGGGCCTCGGGTATGCGCTGCTCGAGGAGGTCGCCATGCGGGACGGCGCCATGGCGAACGCCCAGTTGACGAACTACATCGTGCCGACCACCATGGACACGCCGCCGATGGACGTCGTCGTGCTCGAACGGCCTTACGCGCACGGTCCGTTCGGCGCCAAGGGCATCGGCGAGATGCCCATCGACGGCGTGGCGCCGGCTGTGGTCAACGCCATCCGCCACGCGGGGTTCGACGTGCGGGAGATCCCGGCGACGCCGGAGCGGATCTTCGAGGCGGGGGCCGGGGACCGGGGACCGGGGATCGGTTCCGCCCGTCCACGCAGCCCAATTCCGAGTCCCCGAGAGAGAAGGAGGCGTGGACTGTTGGTCGCCTCGCCGCGGGCAGAGTCTGCTGGAGGCCGGGGCTCCAGCCCCAGCGCAGAAGCCAGCCCTGAAGGGCCGGCCTCGAGATCCAGGTCCCGCGTTCCCCCTCGCCCACGGGTTCGCTCATGAAACAACCGGCGCACGCGCCCATCAGGTTCATCCTCAACGGGAAGCGCACCGTCGTGCGCGTGCATCCGCTGAGACGGCTGCTCGACGTCCTCCGCGAGGATTGCGGGCTCACGGGCACGAAGGAGGGCTGCGGCGAAGGCGAGTGCGGCGCGTGCACCGTGCTGGTTCGCGGCAGGCCGGTGAACTCGTGCCTCGTGCCCGTGGCGCAGGTCGCGGGAACCAGCGTCCGCACCATCGAGAGCCTGCGCGGCCGCCATCCGCTTCAGCGTGCGTTCGTCGCGCATGGCGGGACCCAGTGCGGGATGTGCACGCCCGGGATGATCATGGCGGCCGTCGCCCTCGGCCCCCGGCCGACGCTCGACGAGGTGCGCGCAGGCCTCGCCGGCAACATCTGCCGGTGCACGGGGTACGAGGGGATTTACAGGTCGATTCGGGCAGGGACCGGGGACCGGGGACCGGGGACCAGTTCAGCCACTGCCCTCTCCCCAAGACGTCGAGGCCGCACATGAGGACGGCGATCTCCGCGCTCGAGATGCGGCAGCCGCGCTCGCTGCGCGAGGCGCTGCGCCTGCTCCGGGATGAGGCGCCGCTCGTCCCGATGGCCGGGTGCACGGATCTCTACGTCGGGCTGAACTTCGGCACGCTCCGCGCGACCCGGTTCCTGAATATCTGGCACCTCGACGAGCTGCGCGGCATCCGTCTCGCCGAGGGCCGTCTGCGCATCGGATCCCTGACCACGTATCGGGACATCATCAGGTCGCCGCTCGTCCGGCGGCGCGCGCCCATGCTCGCGGCCGCGTCGCGAGAGATCGGGGCGGTGCAGATCCAGAACCGTGGCACCATCGGCGGCAACATCGCCAACGGCTCCCCCGCCGGCGACACGCTGCCCGTGCTCGCCGCGATGGACGCGCTGGTGGAACTGCGGAGCGCCGACTGGGCCCGCAGGGTCCCGTTCGGGTCCTTCTACACGGGATACCGCGCGAGCGTGATGAGGCCCGATGAACTCATCACCGCGGTCGAAATCCCGCCGGCCTTCGGCCGCCAGTGGTTCCGCAAGGTCGGCACGCGCGCCGCCCAGTCGATCTCGAAAGTCGTGATGGCGGCCGTGCGGGATGGCCGGCCCCGAATCGCCCTGGGCAGCGTGGCCCCGACGGTGGTCCGCGTCCCGCGCACGGAGGACGTGCTGGCCGCCGGCGGGACGGTCGCGGAAGCCCAACGCGTGCTGCAGGACGAGATCAGCCCGATCGACGACATCCGGTCAACCGCAGCATACCGTCGCGCCGTGTCAGCCAACCTGCTCGCGCAGTTCTGGACGGAGACGCAGTAGCGCGGCAGGGCGATCCTCGCCGGGACCGGGATCGGAATCCAGGAGTCAGGAATCAGGAGAAAGAATGGGCGAGCCGCCCCTGACGGATGCGGCAGGATGCGTTCGGCGGACGCCGGCGAAACACTGAGGAAGACAGGACGAGACCCGCGTGAAAACGGGCCTCTTCTCGTCCGCGCTACTGAATCGGCTGGGCGCCGGCCGGCGCGGTCGTATCGGTCATCGCGAGCGCGGCCTGCTGCACGGCCTGGAAGATCGTGCCGGTGGTGTTCGTGCCGAACGCGCGCGTGCCGCCGCCGGCGGTCGGGGTGGCGGTCGCGTTGTAGCCCTGGACCACACCGCCCGCAGCCAGCCCGTTGCAGGATGCGGGCGCGTCGGCCGCGACTCCCGCCGAACTGCCCATCGTCACCGAGTAGCCGCTCTTGATCACCGTGTCGCCGGTACTCAGATCCGGACTGACGAAGGCCGTGCCTCCAGCGGGCGCGGTGCCCAGGTTGCTGAGCGACGGCGAGTAGAAGCCGTTGCCGCAACTGGCGGCGTAGATCGACTGCGCGCTGTTGATCGCACGCAGCGATCCCATCGCCGACGCCTCGTTGCCAGACTGGCGGGCGCGCAGCAGGCCGGGCACGGCGATGGCCGCGATGATGCCGATGATCGCGACGACGATCAGCAGCTCGATGAGCGTGAAGCCTTCGTTGTTCTTCATGGCTGTTCTCGCGCCGATTCTACCACCGACGTTCGGGCCTGGAGTGCCTTGAATCGGGACACCTATCGCTCCGTCTTTCCCTTAGACGCATCTGGCGCGCAGGCGGTCGTCTCCCGGCGCCGAACGCGTGTGCCTGCCTCGCTCGACTGACGGGCGGTGTACGTGTCCGTTGGCGCGGTCCGGCGGCGCTGCGCGGTTTTCGGCCTTCCGCCTACCGTCCACTGTCTACTATCTACTGTCCCTGTGCCCCGTTCCGCAATCGGCTGTGCCTCATGCTGTAGCCGAAGTAGACGACCAGGCCCGCGACCAGCCAGACGCCGAAAAGGATCCAGGTCTTCAGCGGCAGGTTGAACATCAGGTACAGACACATGGCCGCGGCAAGTCCCGGGACGAGCGGCACCAGCGGCGTGCGGAACGGACGCGGGTGCCCCGGGTTCGTGCGCCGCAGGATGATGACGCCGACCGACACCAGCACGAACGCGAACAGCGTGCCGATGTTGGTAAGCTCCACGACCTCGTTGATGTTCATGAACGTGGAGAACAGCGCCACGGCGACGCCGGTCAGGATCGTCGTCACGTGCGGCGTGCGGTACTTCGGGTGCACCTTCGCCGCCCAGCCCGGCAGCAGGCCGTCGCGTGCCATGGCGAAGAAGATCCGCGGCTGTCCGAGCTGGAACACCAGCAGCACCGAGGTGTTGGCGAAAACCGCGCCGAGGGCGATGATGCCGGCCACCCAGTGCATGCCGAGCGTCGAGAACGCCGTCGCCAGCGGCTCGGCCGTGCCGAGCTCGGTCCACGGCACCAGGCCGGTCAGGACCGCGGCGACCACGACGTAGATCACGGTGCAGATGACCAGGCTGGCAATCATCGCAATCGGCATCGTGCGCTGGGGGTCTTTCGTTTCCTCTGCCGCCGTCGACATCGCGTCGAACCCGATATAGGCGAAGAAGATGATCGCGGCCGCGCTCGAGATGCCTCTGAACCCGTTCGGCGCGAACGGCGTCCAATTCTCCGGCTTCACGTACAAGGCGCCGACGATGATGAAGAAGGCGATGATGACCAGCTTCAGGATCACCATCGACGAATTCAGCCAGGCGCTCTCCCGCACGCCCTTGACGAGCACCCAGGTGATCAGCGCCACGATGGCGAATGCCGGCAGATCGAAGATGATCGGGATGTCGGCCAGGCGCGGAGCCAGGTTGAACGCCTCGGCAGCATGCCGTGCCGCGCCGCTGATCGCGCTCAGATCCCCCCCGGCCGCGAGCAGATCACGCGCCGCCTGCGCGGCGGTCCGGTAGTCCGTGCCGAGCCACGCGGGAATGGGCAGGCCGAGCCCGGACATCAGTTCCTGAAAGTACCCGGACCACGACACGGCGACGGCCACGTTGCCGATGGCGTACTCGAGGATCAGGTCCCAACCGACGATCCACGCCACCAGTTCCCCCAGCGTCGCATAGGCGTAGGTATACGCCGATCCGGACACCGGCACCATCGACGCGAACTCCGCATAGCACAGCGCGGCGAAGCCGCACGCGACGGCGGTCAGGATGAACGAGATCATCACCGCAGGGCCCGCGCCCAGGTGCGCCGGCCCGCCCGCGGCGGCCGTGCCCACGGCCGAGAAGATCCCGGCCCCGATGATCGCCCCGACGCCCAGCGACGTGAGCTGCACGACGCCGAGCGAGCGGGTCAGCTGGTGCCCAGGCGCTTCGGCATCGCCGACGAGCGAACTGAGCGACTTCGTCCCCATCCACTGCCTGATGATGGACATCCGATGTTTCCTCAGGTGGTGCGCGCGACCCGCGCGCGTCGGTCCCGGATCCCGGATCCCGGATCCCGGGCCCCGTCCAGCATCAGATCCTGTAAGGCTTCAGGGGCACATCGAGCCGGTACGCGGTGTCGTTGGACGATACCACCAGCCCGCCGCGCGGGTCCAGCGCGACGCCGACCAGCGCGGTGGCCGCCAGCACGGCTTCCCGCCGGTGCCCGTCCCGCACGCGATACAGCCCGGCGGTCCCGGCTGCCGCCTCCACCACGTAGAGCGCCCCGTCGTCCGCCACCGCAATGCCCTGAGGACGACCGAATTCCGACGAGACGACGCTCACGTGTCCCCGGGCGATCCGGTAGACGCGATCGTAGGTCCCGAAGGTAGGCGCCGTCACATACAACTCATCGTCCGGGCCGATCGCCAGGTGGTACGCGGCCATGCTCGGCGGCAGCGAGGCGTAGGGGACGACACGCCCCGTCGGCCCCGTCCTGAACACCGTGCCGCTGCGGTCGCCGACGTACATCGTGGCGTCCCGTCCGAATGCGATCCCGAAGGCCACGCCGAGATCCGACACGACCGTTTCCAGTGTGCGCGAGGATGTCACCCGGTACACGGCGCCGTCGTAGCGACTCGACACGTGCAGGACCCCCTGCGCATCGAACGCCAGGGACGTCGCGTTGACGAGGCCGGACAGGTAGGGTTCGCGCTCGCCGCCGGCGGACACGCGGAACACCGACACCGGCACTTCCTGACCACGCCGACCGCTCATGGTCAGGAACACCGAGCCGTCGGCCGCGATCGCGGGGTTGTCCACCTGGTTGATCTCAGTGGCCAGGATGCCGCCCACCTCGAGGTCGAGCGAGCCGGGGCACCCATCGAGTGTCACGGCCTGGCGCCCGCAAGCGGCATCGTCTGGCACGAGCAGCCCGATGCGCGTCGACGACGCCAGCACGACACGCGCGAGCGCTCCGCCCACGCGCGCGACAGGGACTCCCCCGTCAACCGAGCGCAGATCGGTTCCCAGCACCGTCACTCGCGCGCCGGGAAGCGCCCAGGGGGGGGCGATGCTCATGAGGCGTGCGGTGGACACCCCGGTAGTGTATGCGAAAAGCGCCGGCTACTCGTCGTCGAGCTCGACGTTCCAGTAGAGGTAGTCGCGCCAGCTCTCGGGCGCGCGCCGGAGGCCGATCGTGATCCGCAATGCAGGCACCTTCTCCGGCCGCTTCGGCACGCGGACGAGGTGCATGCCGGCCTCGGCGGGGGTCCGGCCGCCCTTCTGCCGGTTGCAGGCGATGCAGCAGGTCACGATGTTCTCCCAGTCCTTGCGCCCGCCCTGGGACACGGGAACGACGTGGTCGAACGTGAGGTCAGCGGTCGGCTGCCGCGTGCCGCAGTACTGGCAGGTGTGATCGTCGCGGGCGTAGATGTTCGCGCGGGAGAACGGCACGTAGTCGAACCGCTGCCGGATTCGCACGTAACGCAGCAGCCTGATGACGGACGGCAGCTTGAACGTCAGCGTGACGCTGCGAATCTCACGATCGTAGACCGAAATGACTTCAACCTTGCCCTGGCACCAGAGGGTAACGGCCTTCCGCCAGTCGACGACCTTGAGCGGTTCGAACGAAGCGTTGAGCAGGAGCGTCTGCTCCATGGCCGGATTCTGGCAGGAGCCGGGCGGTGTGTCAAGTTGCCAGACTGGTCCTAACACGTGTGTCAACAGCGGTTTACGACGCCGTGACGCAGCGCCGGACGCGGGGCCGGCATGCAGGGGGACCTCCTCGCGTCCGATAGCCCGGGTATGGAACCGACGCGCCGGGCTCTCGCGCTCGTGTGGTGCTCGCTCGCCATCCTCGCGTCCGCGTGCGCCAGCTCCAGCCCACGGAGGCCTGCGGTCGCACCAACCGGGCCCGCGGGAGGCCGCGCGGTCGCCTCGACAGCCACCACGCTGGTCGGAACCCCGTACCGCCTCGGGGGCACCGATCCCGCCCGGGGCTTCGACTGCAGCGGGCTGGTGACCTACGTCTTCAACCGCCTCGGCTACAGCGTGCCGCGTATCGTCGAGCAGCAGTTCGGCGTTGGGAAGAAAGTCAAACCGGGCCAGATCCGCCCAGGGGACCTTCTCTTCTTCGCCACGGGGGGGCGCAAACCCTCCCATGTGGCCATCGCCATCGATCGGGATCGCTTCGTCCATGCACCGAGCGACGGCGGCGCGGTTCGCATCGAGCACCTGTCGTCGCGCTACTGGTCGACACGCTTCCTCGCCGCCCGCCGCTGGCTGTAGACGGCCGCAGGCCGCGGCCCCACTCGTCTGTGATCCTCGGGCCAGGCGCACCGCCGGAAGCCCTGGCGTGTCCCTTCCCAGGCGTTTCTGCGGTGCGGCACCCGGGTCCCGGGTCCCGGGCCCCGGATCCGGGACCCCGACGAGGGGCAGTGTCCGCCTACGCGTGCAGCCTGTCGGCTGCGAGACAGGCTGGCTGCGGCGGAAACAGACCCCGGACGGACGCGCGCATCGCGCGGGCCGTCGCGAGCGGGGTGGCGGAATCCCCTGTGAATTGGCGCAGTTCGAGGTCCGCCTGGGTGAAGCGGCGCTGCCGCACGGGTCCCTCCAAGGGCAGCACGTGGGCGGCGCGCGGGTGGGTCGGCTGGTGCTCCAGCCGGACACGGTAGCGTTGCGGAAACGAGGGATAACAGCGGAACGTCGTCGCGACGACGCCGCCGTGGAGGCGGGACAAGGCGTCGAAATCGTGCCGCAGGAACTCGTACGTCGACGGATCCGGCCGGCTCTCCAGATACGCGTGGACCATCGTCGCCACGTCCAGGAAGAACTGGGGCGTGTGGGCGACATCGGCTGGCTGGCCGTCCGCTCTCACCGACCGTCTGATGCCGCCGTGCGCCGGGTCGATGTGGTACAGCTCGTGCACGATCGTGTCCAGCTTGGCAAGCCAGTCACCCGCCGCCGGATACGCATGCTCCTTGCGCGACGCGTGGATCGACTGATCGGGAAACCGCGGCAGCGCCAGCGAAATCAGGTACTTCACCCGTCGGCCGTTGATCCGCACCTCGGGCGATCGGGTGATGAACCACTCGGAACGCCGCGAGAGGCGGCCCGTGCGGCCGTCACGCCAGAAGTAATAGGCTGGCTCGCTGTCGGGCAGCGTGAGGCTGTGGCAGGCGGCAAAGACGCCGTGCGTGTCCGAACGGCCGAGGCGCCCGAAGAGCAGGACGTCGCGCATGTCGATGTCCGACAGCCGGGGCACGCGGCGCACGATGTCCTCCATGAGGAGGCGGACATGATCGGTGTAGTTGAACATGCGCGACCGAACGAGGACCTGGTTGCGTGAGCCGACACCCCAACCGAGCCCCGCCAGGGGAGCCTCGACGGTGTCACCCGGGTGTTTCGGCCCGGAATGTGCGGTGCTTTAGCTTCGGGACAGAGATGAGACAGGAATCAGGCGGCACTGTCGCCCGTCGCCCGTCCCTCTCGCCTGTCGCCCGTCCCTGTCGCCCGTCCCTGTCGCCTGTCGCCCGTCCCTGTCGCCCGTCCCTCTCGCCTGTCGCCCGTCCCTGTCGCCTGTCGCCTGTCGCCTGTTCTTACTGTCTACTGACGATGATCTTGATCCGCTGTCCCCCCTCCGGCTCTTCTCCCGGCATCCGCCCGTTGATGAGCGCGAGGGTCTTGCCGGAGACCACATCGCCGGCCCGGGCCGCGAGGGTGTCCCAATCGTCTCCGGCGCGCGCGGCCACGAACGTCAGCCGGTTCGGCTTGATCGCCGACGCCTCAGCCTCCGAGAGCGGCGCGAACGACCCGATTACGCGATCGAAGAGCCGGCGCGTCTGGCTGAATCGGCGTTCCGACGCCAGCCCGGCCAGGAGGAACACCTGGCGCACGTGGGCGATGTGTCCAGCCTCGACGCCGACGAGGCCGCCCTCCTTCGTCTGGCCCTCATAGGTGCCGACGTAGGCTGGAAGACCGTTGATGCGGGTCTCCGTGCCGTCGAGGAAGCGGAATCCGGCCTCCGACATGGATGCGGAGGCCAGACGCCCGAGCGGCTGCCCCTGGGGGTTGTCGACCAGTTCCAGCAGGATCACGGCGTCCGACACATTGGGCTGCTGCACGACGACCTGGGTCTTGCCGTTGTTGACCACCCACCCCTCGGGAAAGTCGACACGGAAGCGCAGATCCGGATGCAGGAAGCGCAAGCCCCGAACGATGCCGTCCTTCGGATTGTCACCGAACATGAGCCCGTCGAGACGCTCGAGGTACCCGGCCCGATTCACCTGCCATCCCCGTGGCGGTGGCGACGCCTCGAGCGCCGCCACGAGGTCCTCGGCCCTGGCGACACGGTCGGCGGGCTGCGGATGTGTGGACAACCAGTTCGGGATCCCCCGGCGGTCGGTGGCGTCATCGAGCCGGCCGAGCGTCTGCAGCACGCCTTGCATGCCCGCCGGCCTCCACCCTTCGCGCGCGATGTACCCCGCGCCAAGGCGATCCGCCTGGATCTCGTCATCCCGGCTGTACTTGAGAAACAGGAGCCCCAGCCCCGTGCCCGCCGCGTTCGCATACGGCGCAATCTCGGGGAAGAAGACACTGCCGAGCACCAGGCCGAGCGTCGCAGCGGTCGACTGGGAATACCGCCGGGCCGAGTGCCGGGCGGTCACGTGCCCGATCTCGTGGCCGATGACGGCCGCCAGTTCCGCCTCGGTGTGCAGATAGGCCATCAGACCGCGCGTGACATAGATGTACCCGCCCGGCAGCGCGAAGGCGTTGACAGCCGGGCTGTCGACGATCGCGAAGTGCCACGGCAGGTGGGGCCGCTCCGAAACCTTGGCGAGGCGCATCCCAATGTCCTGGACGTATTGCTGGAGGCCCGGGTCGTCGTACACCCCCATCTCGCGGCGGATCTCCTCGTCGGCCTGCTGGCCGATGGCAATCTCCTGGGCCTCGCTCATCAGCGAGAACTCACGCTGCCCGCTCACGGGATTCGTCGCGCACCCTGGGAAGAGCCACGCGACGGCGACGACCACAGCGACGATGCGTGGTGTGTGAGACATGGGCACAGTATCTCACTCTCAGGGATCAGGGGCTAGCGTGTGAAGCGCTGGCCGCAGACGGGACAGGCGGCGGCGGCTCCGCGCGTGGGATCGGGGACGGGGGTCAGACAGGTTGGACAGTCGACGACCAGCGTCCCCCGCGAATCGCGGCGGGCGCGGAGGCTGTCCCACTGGGAGAGCCGGAACGACCAGACAGGCTCGATCCACTCCCCGAGCAGCGACCGCCGATCGCGCTCGTCATGGCCGGCGAGTTCCGCCTGCACGAGCGTCAGATACGCGATGGCCACGGGATCCAGTTCGCCGACGCGCACGATGCGCCACGTGGCCGAACCGCCCGAGCCTCGAATCTGCTCGTCGTAGCTTGCGCGCAGCATGATGGGACCGAGCCCCACCATGACCGCTGCCGCATCGACGAACGATTCGTCCTCGGCCATACGGAGGTCGCCGGTGCCTGCCAGGGCGGATTCCAGGACGGCGTGGCCAAACTCGTGCGCCACGATCGCGAGAATACGTGCGTCGCTGGCGCGATGGCGATCCGCGACCTGCACGTCAGCGCGCCGGCGTTCGAGCCAGACGCGTCCGCCGACGCCCGACGGAAGTCGTGCGAAGCCGACGGTGAGGCTGTCGAGCGGCAGCGCGAAGCGCTCGGCCGCCAGCCCCGCCGCCCGACGCAGGTAGAGCACCCGGTCTCGCCCCTCGAACGGCACCGCGCCCAGCGTCGGCTGGCGGAACGCCGCCGGGCCTCCCAGCGCCCGCGACAGGAGGCGCACGTAGGAGGCCAGGCGCGGGTGCTCACGCGCGAGATCGAAGCCGCGCGCGAAGGCCTCGCGCTGGCGGCGGAGCTGCTCCTCGACCCGGGCGGACTGCGCGAAGAGCAGCGCCCCCTCGGTCAGGACGGCGCCGGCCGCCAGCAACGACGCGAGGACCGCGGTTCCCGGAAGCCTCATGGGCCCGGCTGGTGGACCAGGCTACGCCGCGGCCAGCGCGTCCAGCGCCGCGGCGACGCCGGACCCGGCCGGGACGGTGGCGCCTTGGGCGCGCAAGACCGACTCGAACGCGCCGAGGAACAGGATGATGATGTCGGGCGTGGAGCTGGCCCCCATCAGCCCGACGCGCCAGATCTTTCCGGCGAGCGGGCCGAGACCCGCGCCGACCTCGATGTCGAACCGCTGCAGCATCTGCTTGCGAACGGCCGCCTCGTCCACGCCGTCGGGCACGCGCACGGCGTTCAGCGTCCACAGCCTCTCGGCCTCGGGCGGGAGCAGCGACAGCCCCATGGCCCGGATGCCCGACGCCAGTGCGAGGTGATGACGGCGGTGGCGGGCCCAGCGCTGCTCGAGCCCCTCCTCCTCGACCATCAGCAGTGCCTCTCGCAGGGCGTAGATCAGCGACGCGCAGATCGTGTGATGGTACTTGCGACGCAGCCAGTAGTCCTCGAGGAGCGCGATGTCGAAGTAGAACGAGCGGGCGCTCACCTTCCGCGCGAGCGCCTCCGGCGAGAACGCGACGGGCGCGATGCCCGACGGCGCCCCGATGCACTTCTGGGCGCAGCTGTAGCAGGCCCCGATGCCCCACGCGTCGATCTCGAGCGGATGTCCGCCGAAGGACGTGACCGCATCCACGATCGTCAGCGCACCGTGCTCCCTCGCGATGGCGGCAATCTGTTCGACCGGGTTCAGCACGCCCGTCGAGGTCTCGGCGTGCACGACGGTGAGGACGTCCGCGCCGGACTCGCGCAGCATCGCCCGAACCGCCGCGGGATCCACGGCGCGCCCCCATTCGTAGTCGAGGCGTCGCACCTGGCCGCCGTAGCGCTGACACATGCCGGCGATGCGATCGGCGAAGTAGCCGCCCACGAGCGACAGTACCTTCGTCCCCTCGCCCACCAGGTTCGCGACGGCCGTCTCCATCGCCGACGTGCCGGTGCCGGACACCGCGAGGCAGAACGACCCCTCCGGCGCGCGGAACGTCTGCTGCAGCCGCCCGCGCAGCTCATCCATCATGGCCATCAAGTCCGGATCGAGATGGCTGAGCACGGGCGCGGCCATCGTCCGCATCACACGGGGCGACACCATGCTGGGGCCGGGACCAAGAAGGACGCGCTCACTCTGGGGTAACGGGATCATCGAGGACCTCACACGGGGCAAGGGCAGTAGATAGTAGAGAGTAGAGAGTAGACAGTAGGGGGATGCCGCGCTCGGCGCGCGGCGATCTCGCCGCTACACGACCTCCGCTTCCTTCAACAGCTTCGCCAGGTGCTCGCGCGCCTGCGGCGTCGCGGGACGCAGGGGGCCTCGCACGTCGCCACCGACGTAGCCGGCCATGTCCATCGCGGCCTTCAGGCCTGGCACGCCATAACCGGACGTCACCGCCTGCGCCAGCGGCGTCATCCTGCGCTGGAGCGCGCGAGCCTCGTCGTGCCGGCCGGTGATGACGAGCTCGAACAGCCGCACACAGATCTCGGGCGCGACGTTCGCGACCGCCACGATGCCGCCCTTGGCCCCCACGGTCATCGCCGGATAGAGCGTGCCCGCCGAACCCACGAGCAGTGTGAAGGCTTCCGACGTGCGCGCCACAACCGCCGCGACCTGGCCCACATCGCCGTTCGAGTCCTTGAGGCCGACGATGTTCGGGTGCTCGGCCAACCTGGCGACCGTGTCGGGCGCCATGTTCATGGCGGTGACCGCCGTGAAATTGTAGAGCAGGACGGGTACCGGCGAGGCATCGGCCACCGCGATGTAGTGCGCCACCAGCGCGTCGTGCGTCATCTGGCTCTTGAAGTAGAACGGCGTGAGCACGAGCACCGCGTCGGCGCCGGCCTTCGCCGCCCGCGTCGTGGCGGCGAGCGTGGCCCGCGTCGACTGCCGCCCCGTACCGACGAGCAGCACGCGATCGCGCGGAACGCCCTCGCGGGCCGTCGCGACGACGAGTTCCGCTTCGTCTTCATCGACGAAGGCCGCCTCGCCGTTGGAGCCGAGGGCGAGGATCCCCCGCAAGCCGGTCTTCATCCAGCGGTCGACGTTGTGCCGGATGCCGGCTGCGTCGATCTGGTCGTTCTTGAAGGGAGTGATGATGGGCGGGTAGATTCCTGACAGGTCCATGACAGGACAGTATAGGGCACGGATCGGGATCGGGGTCCGGGGATCGGGGTCCGGCCAGCCCACGTCGCCGGCGAGAGCGCCCCCGGCGGGGCGCTCTCGCCGATCGGCTATTTCTTCCTGACCCCGAAGGTCGGGTACGGCGGCTCCTTCGAACGCCGGTCGGGCGGGTTCGCCGCGAGCAGGCGCATGGCTTCCTCGACCGCCTTCTCGAGTTGCGGGTCCTTGCCCGCGATCACCTCCTTCGGGAAGTTCTCCACCTCGATGTCGGGGCCGACTCCCTCGTTCTCGACCGCCCACCGCCCGTCCTTCGTGAAGAAGCCGCCTCGCGGCGCGATCATCGACCCGCCATCGATGAAGGGCGGCGTGTCGGCCGTGTGCACCAGCCCGCCCCACGTGCGCGTGCCGACGAGCGGGCCGATCTGCCGGAACTTGAACATGTACGGCATCAGATCGCCGCCCGACCCGGCCATCTCGTTGATGATCATCACCTTCGGGCCCCAGATCCCGGCCGCCGGGCTCGTGAACGGGTACCGATCGCCGGCGACGTTGTTGAAGTAGCCGTCGAAGGTCCGCTGGAGCACCTCGATGATGTAGTCGGCCGCAGAGCCGCCTCCGTTGAACCGCTCGTCGACGATCGCGCCCAGCTTGTCCTGCTGGGGGAAGAAGTAGCGGTTGAAGCTCGCGTATCCCCCCTGGCCGGTGTTCGGCACGTAGACGTACGCCAGCTTCCCACCCGAGAGCTGATCGACGAGCCGCCGGTTGCTCTCGACCCACGCCCGGGTGCGCAGGCCCTGCTCACTGCCGACGGGCACGACGGTGACCTGCCGGGCGCCGTCAGGCGCGGGCTTGCCGTTCACGGTCAGCACCGTCTGCCGGTTCGCCGTGCCGTCGAGCAGCCGGTAGATGTTGTCCGGCGCGCGCAGATCGACGCCGTTGATAGCGAGGATGTAGTCGCCGACCGAAACGTCCACGCCCGGCGTCGCGAGCGGCGCACGCAGTTCGGGGTTCCAGCTCTCGGTATCGTAGATGCGCGTGATCTTGTAGCGGCCCCCGTCGATCGCGAAATCAGCGCCCAGGAGCCCTCCGCTCGACTGCGGCGTCGCGGGCATGTCGCCGCCGCGCACGTACGAGTGGCCGATGGCGATCTCGGCGCCCATGTTGTCGAGCAGGTAGTTCAGGTCGTCGCGGTGCCGCACGTGCGGCAGGAGCTGGCCGTACATCTTCTTCATCGCCGGCCAGTCGGTGCCGTGCAGGTTCGGCACGTACAGGTAGTCGCGCTGGTTACGCCAGCCCTCGTTGAAGATCTGACGGAACTCCTCCGCTGGATCGAGATACATGCGGAGCGACACGGTGATGCGCCCGGCGCCCGCCTGTGGAGGGGGACGGTCGGCATCGACGAGGAACAGGCTCGGGCCGCTGCCGGCTGCCGCGCCGCCGCGCCCTCCTCCTCCCCCGCCGCCGGCTCGGTAGACGAGCTTGCGGCCGTCCGCGCTGACGTCGTAGGCACCGACGCCGGTCGCGAACTGCGCCGGCCGGCGTTCGCTGAGGCGGTAGCGATGGAGCGTCGCCCCCCCGCCGGCCCCTCCGCGGCCGCCGCCACCGCCGCCGGCTTCGATGTAGAACACCGTCCCGGCGACGCCTGCCTTGAGCTGCGAGTACTGACCCTGCGACACGCCCTCCACGGCGATGGTCCGCCGCTGGAGCCCGTCGAAGTCGATCTGCACCGTCACCGGCTTGGCCGGCGCGCGCGCAGGAGTCTCCGCCGGCTCAGCCTGAGCGCCCGACTCGGCGCCCGCCGCCGGCGATGCGGCCCCGCCGCGGCCGCCACGACCGCCGCCGCCAGGACCGCCAGGTGCCGCCGGCGTCGCGCTGCCGACGCCCTTGTCCTCGTCGCTCTCGGGCAAGAGCGGACTCGGCTCGCCGGCCTTGAGGATCGACAGATAGAGCCCGAACGTGGTCTCGCGGTCGTACGACGTCATGTCGAGCCACTGCGAGCTGAGCCCGAAGTCCGTCGACGCGAGGAACCACAGGTACTTCCCGCCCGCGTCCCACACCGGATACATCGCGTCGGCCATGCCGTCGGTCACCTGCTTCGTTTCGCCGGTGTCGACGTTCGTGACGAAGATCGCGCGGTAGAGCGACCGCAGGCGGCTCGCGTACGCCACCCACTTCGAGTCCGGGCTCCACGTCGGGAACAGCGTCCGCTGCGGCACGGCCCAGGGATCCTGGCCGACGACCTTCGCCTTGCCGCTCTCGATGTCCATCACCCACACCTTGAAGTCGGTGTCGTGGTAGAGCAGCTTCTTCGAATCCGGCGACCACGAGGGCGTGTAGTAGTGCTTGGGGTTCTGGAGCGCGATGGTGCGCGGCGGCGTGATGCCGTCCTGCGACTCCAGCACGAGCGCGTATTCGCCCGAGGCGTCGCTGAAGTACGACACCCACTTGCCGTCCGGCGACCACGCCGGGTCCCGCTCGGCCGACGCCGCCGACCGCGTCAGGTTCCGCGTGTCGCCCTTCTCGGCGGGAATCGTGAAGATCTCGCCCCGCGCCTCGACGGCGATCCGTTTGCCGGTCGGCGACAGCGCCAGGTTGGTCATCCGGCTCGACACGTCCTCCCAGCGCGGCATCATCCACGGGAAATCGCCCGTGGCCGTGATGTTCACGACCTTCGACTTGCCGCTCTTCGGGTCGAGCTCGTGAACGTAGCCGGCCTGCTCGAAGACAATGACTCCGGCGCCGGCGTCGAGCGCCTTGACGTCGAAGTCGTCGAACTTCGTGATCTGCGCGAGTTTCTTCGCCTTCGTGTCCCAGGCCCAGATGTTGGCGACGCCGTCGCGATCGGAGATGAAGTAGACGGTGTCTCCCACCCAGACGGGATCGACGTCCTTCGAGTCCTTCCAGGTCGGGGTGGTGAGGTCCCACGTCTTCAGGTCGACGATCCAGATGGGCTTGTTCTGGCCGCCGCGGTAGTTGCGCCGTTCCTCGTCCCACGAGTTGTTCAGACGGTAGGCGACGTGCGTGCCGCTGGGCGAGATCTTCCCCTGGTAGGCCCGCGGCAGCGCCATCGGCTCTTCGACGCCGCCCTCGACTGGCACCGTCCAGAACCTCGGCGCGCCACTCGGCGCCCACGACGCGCGGCCCGACACGAACATCACCTGCTTGCCGTCGGGCGTCCAGCCTTCGGCCGTGTCGCCGCCGGGGTGCCACGTCAGCCGTTTCGGCTCGCCGCCTGCCGCCGGCACGACGTAGACATCGGTGTTCCCGGCGTACTGCCCCGAAAAGGCAATCCACCTCCCGTCCGGCGAGAAGTGCGGATTCGCCGTCATGCCCTGGAAGCTGGTGACGCGCCGTGCCACGCCGCCGGCACGTTCCACCACCCAGATGTTGTTCGCGTAGGCGAACGCGATGTGCGTCGCGCTCACGGTCGGCGTGCGCAGCAACCGCGTGGGCTCCGGCGCCGCCGACGGCGCGACGCCGAGCGACGCGACCAGCGCGATGAGCGCGCCGGCCAGAATCAGCCGGCGGACGAGCGAAGCGTCGGGACGGAACCTCATGGTCTGGACCTCTCGGATGGTCTGCCGCGAAGGACGGGACAGATGGCGGGTATCGTAGCGCAAAAGGCGGGGATCAGGGACCGGGGACCGGGGACCGGAAATCAGTTGCGGATGTCCCCAGTCCCAATCGGGGTCTTCGGCCCAGGGGCCAGGGACCGAACGGTCTGGCAAGGAATCAGGGTGGGGATCCGGAACCGGGGAACTGGTCCCCGGCCCCCGATCCCCGGTCCCTGCCCTACTGCGGAATGACCATCACCTGGAAGCTCTGCGGCGGTCCGATGGGCGTCACCTTGTCGCCGACCATCTTGCCGAGGACCGCGGTGTAGCGCCCGGCCGCGACCGGCTGGCCCTGCGCGCCGCCGCGCCCGAAGCCGGCGAACTGCGCGGCGCCCGCACCGCCACGGCCCTGAGCCTGGGCCGCGGCCGCTCCGCGCCCCGCTGGCGGCGCCTGTGCCTGCCCGGCCGCCTGGTCCTCATCGTCCGCCGTCGCCGGGTCGCCGCCCCGTCCGGCTGCCGCCGGGGCCGGCGGGTCGCCACGCAGGTTCCAGACCACGCGCCGCAACCCCGCGGTCTTTTCCAGGTCGAGCTGGCGGACGCGTGCGCCGGTCCCGTCGGTGATCGTCAACACCAGCTTCGCATCCGCTGGCAGGTCCGCAGCGACGCTGTAGGTGAACACCGCCCCATACGGCGGGTTCTCCGCCGTCCAGTTCCCGGCCATCGGCCCGAGGCCGGCCGTGCCGGCCGGGGCCAGCCCGGTCGGGCTGTACGAGTACGCGTGACGCAGCGGAAACAGCCGCGCTTCCTCGGCCAGCGTCGCCGGCGTGATCTCGCGCAGCGCGCTGTAGTCATCGAGGATGTAGAAGCTGCGGCCGAACGTCGCCAGCACCAGGTCGGTCTCGCCGCGGTGAACGGCCATGTCCCGGACCTGGGTCACCGGCATCCCGCCCTTGAGCTGCGTCCACGCCTTGCCGCCGTCCACGGTAACGAACAGGCCGAACTCCGTCCCCGCAAACAGCAGATCGCCGTTCAGGTGGTCCTGGATGACCGTCCACACGTTGTGCTTCTCCGGCAGGTTGCCGACGATCGACGTCCAGGTCTTCCCGCGATCCGTGCTCTTCACGAGGTACGGCTTGTAGTCGCCGCGCTGCCAGTTGTTCAGCGCCACGAAGATCGTGTCGGCGTCGCGCGGCGACGGAAACACGTCGCTCACGTAGGTCCACTGCGGCACGCCGGGGAACTGCTCGATCTTCCGCCAGTTCTTTCCGCCGTCCTCCGTCACCTGCACGAGCCCGTCATCGGTCCCCACCCAGATGAGGCCCTCCTTGAGCGGCGACTCGTCCAGCGAAACGATGTTGCTCAGGTCGGTGGTCGACGTATTGCGCGCGATTGAATCGGCCGGCCAGACCTTGCCCATGATCGGGATGGTCTCGCGGTCCAGGTTCCGCGACAGATCGGGACTGATCACGACCCAGTTGTCGCCCCGATCGTCGGATCGGTACAGCCTGTTACTCGCCCAGTACAGCCGCTTCGGGTGGTGCGGGCTGATGATGTAGGGAGCGTCCCAGTTGACGCGGTCCCCACGGCCGCCACCCGCCGCCTGCGCACCGGCTCCGCGCCCGGCGGGCTGCCCCTGCGGCTGCGCCGTGCCCCCCATCTCGTCGTCACCGCCGCGGCCCCGGCCCGCGCCGCGCGATTGCGGCGGACGGATCGACCGCGACGTCCCGGTCCGCACGTCGAACCGCGTGATCCCGCCGGTCTGCGAAGTCGCGTAGATCGTGTCCGGGTCCTCGGGATCGCTGCGCGTCTGGAACCCGTCTCCACCCGCGACGATGAACCAGTCGCTCGTGCGCACGCCCCACCGGTTGAGCGAGCGCGACGGACCGCAGTGGGACCAGTTGTCCTGGGTGCCGCCGCACACCCGGTAGAACGGTTTCGACGTGTCGACCGACACCCGGTAGTACTGCGAGATGGGCAGATTGGCGAAGAAGCGCCAGGTCTCGCCGCCATCGTATGTCTCGTAGACGCCACCGTCGTTGCCGACCAGCATGTGGTCCTTGTCGCGTGGATCGAACTCGATGTCGTGGTGGTCAACGTGCATCCCGGTGTTTTCCCAGTTCGTCCGCCCCCACGTGAATCCGCCGTCGGTGCTTCGCTCGAAGTTCACGTTCACCGAGTAGATCGTGTCGGGCCTGTGCGGATCCACGAAGATCTCGTGGTAGTACTGCGCGCCGCCGCCGCGGTACCAGTTCTCCTGCGGCTGCGCCGGTTGACCGGCCTGCGCGCCTCGTCCGGCGGCACCCGCTGCGGCCGCCCCGCCGCGTCCTGCCCCGGCGGCCATCTTCCCGATCCGCTTCCAGGTCTTGCCGGCATCGTCCGAGCGGTAGAACCCGGCCTCAGCGGCCTTGGCGTCCACCAGCGCGAACACCGTCGCCGGGTTCTTCCGTCCGTCAACGGCCAAGCCCACGCGCCCCATGTCGCCGGTCGGCAGGCCGCCGGAGAGTTTCGTCCACGTCTTCCCCGCGTTCGTCGTCTTGAAGATGCCGCCTTCCGGTCCGCCGCCGATCATCTGACCGACGGCGCGACGCCGCTGGTAGGCCGAGGCGTAGATGACGTCCGCGTTCTTCGGATCGAACACGATGTCGCTGATGCCCGTGTCCGGGCTGATCGTCAGGATCGCGGTCCACGTCTTGCCGCCGTCGGTCGTCTTGTAGAGGCCGCGCTCGCCGCCGGACGAGAAGAGGGGCCCCTGCGACGCGACGTAGACCACGTTCGAGTTGCGCGGGTCGACGAGGATGTTGCCGATGTGCTCGGAGGTTTCGAGGCCGACGCGCGCCCAGGTCTTGCCCGCGTCCGTCGACTTGTACACGCCGTCGCCGAAGTGCGACGCGCGCTGACTGTTGTTCTCGCCCGTGCCGAGCCAGAGAACGTTCGAGTCCTTCGGATCGATGACGATGCAGCACATCGAGTGCGCGCCGTAGTTCTCGAAGATCGGCTCGAAGGTAATGCCGCGGTTCGTGGTCTTCCACAGGTTGCCGTAGGCCACCGCGACGTAGTAGATGTTCGGATTCTTCGGGTCGATGTCGACGTCCACCACACGGCCTGTGGCGATCGAAGGCCCGATGCTCCTCAGCTCGATGCCCTTCAGGACGTCGGCATTCATGCGGGTGCCGCCCTGGCCGGTCAGCGACGCGATGGACATCGCGAACACGGCAGCCATGGCAGCGGCCCAGAACAGTTTCTTCATGGTGTCACCCCGGGAAAAAAGACAGCAGGTCCTGCCAAGACGGCCCGGAGGCCGCCTCGGGGCTGAAACGGTAGGACAGACAGGGGGGCGGAGTCAACAGACAGGGATCAGGGATCAGGCGACAGGCGACCGGGGAAGAGCGGGGGTCAGGGATCAGGGGTCAGGGGGGCAGGGGTGATCGTCACGCCCCGGTCTCCGGGCCCCGGGCCCCTGTTCTCCTACCCCATCCTCGCCCAGCGGATCAGCGTCGCGAGGTTCGGCGGCTTGCCGAACATCAGGAGTCCGACGCGGAAGACCTTGCCTGCGAACCAGAGCGACGCGGCCACGCCGACGAGGCCGGCCAGCACGGAGAGCCCCACCTGCCAGAAGGGCGGGGGCGTCGCTGACGCCATCCGCAGCATGATCACGAAATTGCTCAGCGGCGGGATGAAGCTCAGCGCCACGGCGTAGGTCGCGTTGGGATCGCGGCTGATCGGCATCCACAGGAACCAGGGGATCATGATGATGAGCATGACCGGCGTCATCAGCCCCTGTGCCTCGCGCATCTCGTTGACGGCCGACCCGATCGCGGCCATGAAGGCGCCAATCGACAGGTACGCCAGCAGGTAGAACACGAACAGGAACACCATCAGGATCGGATCGACCAGGCCGAGCGACGCGAAACTCACGAGCGCCATCAGGCCGAGCCCGAGGTAGAGCGCGAGCACGACCAGACCGACGCCCATCTGCCCCAGGATCTTCCCGATCATGAGTTCCATCGGCGACACGGCCGAGAGCAGCACCTCGACGACGCGATTGGACTTCTCTTCGACTGTCGTTGTCAGGAGGTACTGCCCGCTCATCAGGACCGACATCAGCAGGAGTCCCATGAACGCCATCGGGATGAGCTGGTTCAGGACGCGATTGGTCCGATCCTCGCCTCCGGCGGTGACCGAGCGGGAGGTCACGCGCTCGACCTTCGTCAGTTCGTCGATCTGGGCGCGGTCGAGGCCGGACGCCGCGATGCGTGCCGTGATGATCGCGTCGCGGACCCCGTCGCTGACCTCGCGCTCGATGCGATCGTCGAGCTTGCCGCGCACGTAGAGGTCGTAGCTGCCGAACGGTTTGCCGCTCCCGTCCCGGACGATCGCGTCGGGATGCACGACCACGAGCGCCAGGCGTTCCCCGGTGCCGGTTTCGGGGGCCGTGCCCTCGCGCAGGGGCTCCTTCGCGGCCTCGATGTCGGTCCCCGGGCTCAGTGTGACGACGCGGAGGCTCGGCACCTCGCCAAGCGACTGCTCGAGCGACTGCTCGACCGCAGGCCCGGCGCGGGGCGCCGACCGCAGGGGTGCCGGCATGACCTCCTGCAGGCGTTTCAGCATCTCCTCCCGCCGCTGGGCCAGACGCTCGGGCTTCAGGTAGTCGCGCAGCCCGGCCTCGACCTGCCCGGTCGGGTCGATGATGGCGACCTCGCCCTCGACGCTGGGCGGGCTCTCGCGCATCAGCCTGGGCATCAGCACGACCAGCGCCCCGATCAGCACCGGGGTCAGCAGCGCGGCGAAGATGAAGGCCCGCGTGGCCACCGTCGCCAGGAACTCACGCTCCGCGACGAGCAGGATGCGCTTCACGACCGCACCGCCAGTCCGGCCTCGGCCTCGTCCCGGACCGCCGCTCGCAGCCGGGCCGCGTCATCGGCCTCACCGTCGGCCGCCGCAAGACCGATGAAGACGTCCTCCAGGGTCGGCCGCTTCAGCTCGATGCGCGCCAGCGGCACGGCGCAGGCGATGTCCCGGATGACCGCGGGCGCATCGAACGGCGGCCTGACCGACACCTCCCACAGCCGGCCGTCCCGCTGCACGTGCTGGACGCCGGGCATGCGCTGCAGCGGACTCATGTCGGCGTCAGGATCGATCGCTTCCATGAGCAGACTCTTCGCCTCGTGCTGTTCGCGGATCCGGCTCATCCGATCGTCGAGCACCTTCGCCCCGCGGTGGATCATCACCACGTGATCGCACAACTGCTCGGCGTGGAACATCACGTGCGTCGAGAACAGGATGGTCGCGCCCCGACGGTGTTCTGCCAGGACCAGGTCGCGCAGCAGGCGCTGGCTGACGGGGTCGAGCCCGCTGAAGGGCTCGTCCAGGATCAGCAGGTCGGGCTGGTGCATGACCGCGGAGATCAGCTGCACCTTCTGCTGCATGCCCTTCGACAGTTCCTCGCACCGTTTCTGCTCCACGCCCGCGAGCCCCACCCGATCGAGCCACCCGCGGACGCGCTGATCCAGATCCGCGCCGTCGGCATTCTTCAGCCGGGCCATGTAGCGCAGGAACTGGCCGACCCGCATCTTCCGGTAGAGGCCTCGTTCCTCGGGGAGGTACCCGATGCGGTCCTTCGCTTCGAACGCCGAGCGATGGCCGAGCACCGACACGTCCCCGCGATCGGGCAGGAGGATGGAGAGGATGATCCGGATGGCCGTGGTCTTCCCGGCACCGTTCGGCCCGATGACCCCGTACAAGGCGCCCTGCGGCACGACGAGGTCCAGATCGCGCACGGCCACGGTGCGACCGAAGGTCTTGGTCAGTCCGCGCAGGACGATGGCATCTCGCATGTGACACTCCGGGGCGCGTTCGGCCAGGCACCTGTCGTGCCGCGGGCGACACGCCCCATGATGACTATCCTACGATCCGGTAGAACAGGTAGCCATAGAACTCCCGCAGTGCGGTCTCGGAATTTCGCAGCGCATCGGCACTTGGTAGGAAATCGAGGACGCCGGTCGGGGAGCCGTCCGTCCGGAAGTCGGTTGGATACGGCAGTACCTCGAATCCGGCGTGTTCGAAGATGATCCGCGCCCGGCGCATGTGGAATGCCGATGTGACGAGAATGATGCGCCTTCTGGTCCCGGAGGCCGACGGTGAGCCTAACGCCGAGGCCACGGCAGCGGACTCCTCGTCCGTGTTGCTCGCCCGTCCGGTCACGACGATCCGTTCGCGCGGAATGCCGAGCGCGACTGCGCGCTCGGCCAGGACGTCGCCCTCGGGCCTGCTCTCAGCCCGCCACGGAACCCAACCGCCGGTAAGGATCAGCCGCGGCGCCTTTCCGTGCCCCAGGAGCGTCACCCCTCCTTCAAATCGGTCCACGGCGTCGTTCCACTCGTAGTGGGGCTCTTCGCCTGGGAGGCGCTGCAACATCCCGGTGAGCACGACGATCGCATCGGCGTCGGGGACCATCTCCACGGACACGGGTGTCTGCCATCCCTCGGCCGCCCGCATCGCCCAGTCCGCGGC
>CAYZYG010000026.1:0-13246 GCA_964481395.1 uncultured Vicinamibacterales bacterium | reverse complement strand
CCACGGACACGGGTGTCTGCCATCCCTCGGCCGCCCGCATCGCCCAGTCCGCGGCCAATGGCGTGGAGGACACCCACAGCACGGCGAGCGCCGCGAAGGCGAGCCAGCGCTTGCGCAGCAGCAGGCTCGCGACCAGCAGGACGATGGTGAGGCCGACGGGCAGCAGGACCACGGGAAGGATCTTGGCCAGGTAGATCACTTGGCCGCCCCAATCCCGGGCCGGCCGACGCTGAGATTGACGCCGAGCACCACCAGGAAAATGGCCAGCGCCGGACTGAGCGTCCAGGGCGCGTCAGCAATGGCCGCCACGTTCGCCGCCTCCTGCAGCATCGTGCCCCAACTCGTAGCCGGATCCGGGAACCCCAGGCCGACGAAGGACAGCGTCGCCTCGGCCAGGATGAACGCGGGCACGAGCAGCGTCGCCTGGGTCACGAGGAATCCGCGAGCCGCTGGCAGCAGGTGGCGGACGAGGAGCCGCCACCGGCCCACCCCCAGCGCCCGCGCCGCGAATGCGTAGTCGCGCTCGCCCTCGCCGGCCACGATCGCGCGCACGCCGCGGGCGACCAGGGGCCATCCGACAACCGCGAGGATGCCCGATACCAGCGTGAAGACCACGGGGCCTGGAAGCACCAGCGGCAGCGCGGCCCGCAGCGCGAGCACGACGTACATCGACGGCAGGATCAGGACGACGTCCGACACGCGCATCAGCAGCGCGTCGACGGTCCCGCGCGAGATCCCGGCCAGCCCTCCGATGACGGTGCCGATGAGCAGGGCGCCGAGCGTCGCCAGAATCGCCACCCCGAGCGACAGGCGCGAGCCGTGCGCGAGCCTCGCGAAGACGTCACGCCCGTAGCTGTCCCCGCCCAGCGGAAGCCACGGCCCCGCGTGCTCGTCCGACAGCCGCACGAAGGTCCCGCCTGAGAACCACGCGAGGGGGACGGGCCTGGTGCGATCTTCCTCGAATCGCCGCTCGAGGCGGCTCACCAGGCGCACGGGATAGACGAACGGCGCCCGCCAGCCCCCGTTCGCGTCGATGAAGCGGACGGGCATGGGCGGCGCATAGGCGGCGCCGTCGAAGCGTGTCGCCGGCCGGTTCGGCGTGAGCCAGGGGCCTACCACGGCGAACAGCGCGACGACCCCGACGATCGCCCATCCGACGCGTCTCACGCGCCTTCCTCCGCGCGTCCGCGCAGGCGCGGGTCGACCCATGCCAGGGTGAGGTCGGAAAGCAGCGCGCCGAAGGCCAGGAAGATCCCGCCGGCCGCCGCGCACCCAGCCACGAGATAGAGGTCGCGCGATCGCAGGGCGTCGTACATCAGCCGCCCGAGCCCCGGCCACGCGGTGACGATTTCGACGACGAAGGAGCCGCTAAGCAGGCTGCCGAAGATCAGACCGTAGACCGAGGCCACCGGCCGGAGGGAAGGCTTGAGCGCCGTGCGCCACAGGATCCGCTGCTCAGGCACACCCCGGGCACGGGCCGCCGTCACGTAGGGCTCTGCCAGCGTCTCGGCCATGGCCTGGGCCTGCAGCCGTTCGAGCGTGGCGGCGAGCGGCAGCGCCAGGGCCAGCGTGGGAACGACGAGATGACGAGCGACGTCGGCGGCCTGCGCCAGCCACCCGGCCGACACCTCCGGCGAGGTCATGCCCCCCGTGGGCAGCCATCCGGTCCGGGCCGCGAGATACACGAGCAGCAGCGAACTCACCAGCGACGGCAGAGAGAGCGCGACCAGCGAACCGGATCGAATCGCGCCGCTTGCGGCGCCGCGGCGGCTGCCAGCCACCACGCCAAGCGGGATCCCAACGAGGGTGGCCAGGAGGAGGGCGGCCACCGCGAGCAGCGCCGTGTTGATGGCGCGCTCGCCGACCAGGGAGGCGACGCTGCGCCGGTACATCAGGGAGGTGCCGAAGTCGAAACGGGCCGCGCGCCAGGCCCAGTCCACGTACTGCTGCCAGAGCGGACGGTCGAGGCCGAGGCGCGCACGTTCGGCGCGAAGGGCCTCGGGCGGCACGCCCGTGCCCACCTGCTCGGCGGTGACGTCACCCGGAGCGAGCCCCGTGAGCACGAGCGCAGAGGAGGAGACGAAGACAACGAGCAGCAGGGCGGAGACGAGGCGCCGCGCGAGGTACGCCGTCATTGGGCGTTATTGTGACACGGGACCCGGGACCCGGGATCCGGGACCCGGGATCCGGGAAAGACGAAAGGCAGGAACCAGCAGATGAAGGCGTCGGTCAATCGGGCCGACGCCCTCCGTGCTGTCTCCTGCCCGCCTCGACGAAGCCGCGTGGCGGCGGGGTTGGCGGAGTCGGGACTCCTGTCTTCTGTCTTCTGTCTTCTGCTGTCGACTCTCCAGAGGAGGTTTCGAAACCGTGCGGGTGGCACCGGACGGGCGCCCGCCGCGGCGGAAGGCCCTCAGCCGTGGTCATGTTTGTGGGCCTGAGCAGCGGTGGGCTGTCCGGTGACAGGACCCGCAGCGGTGGTGAAACCGTCTCTACTGTCTACTGCTCGACCGGCACGAACTTGTACCCATAGCACAAGATTCCCGCCTCCCCTTCCTTCTGGACGCGGCGGAACTCGATCCGCACGCGCTGGCCGATCGCCAGCCCGTCGAGGTCCGCGTCCACGATCTGCGCCGTGACCTTCACGTCGTCGTCCAGTTTGACGATACCGACGGCGTAGGGCGCCTCGGCGACGAAACCCGACGGAGCCACCCGGATGATGGTGAAGGTCTCGACCGTGCCTTCCTGCGCCAGGGTGACCGGGGTGAACGCCGTGCCGCGGCAGGCGCTGCAGATGAGGCGCGGCGGAAAGTGCACCTTGCCGCACGCATCGCACTTCGCCGCCTCGTAGCGGTAGCGCTGCGGGATTTCTCGCCAGTAGCGTGCCGAGCCAATCATGGTCACTCCTCCCTACGCGCGCCTGAAGATGTGCACGACGGAGCTGGCCCCCGTGCCGCCCATGTTCTGTGTGAGCCCCCAGCTGGCGTCCTTGACCTGACGGCCGTCCGACTGGCCACGCAGCTGGAGCACGGCCTCGCGAATCTGCGCGACGCCCGTGGCCCCTACCGGATGCCCCTTCGACTTGAGCCCGCCTGACGGGTTGACCGGGATGCGGCCGCCGAGCGCGGTCAGGCCCGAAGCGGCCGCCGCACCGCCCTCGCCGCGTGTCGCCAGCCCGAGCGCCTCGATCACCATGATCTCGGCGATCGTGAAGCAGTCGTGAACTTCGCAGAACGACAGGTCCGCCGGCGTGATGCCCGCCTGGCGGTAGGCCTTTGCCGCCGCGACCTCCGTCGACTTCAGCCACGCGAGATCCTCGCGGTCGTGGAGGCCGATCGTGTCGGTCGCCGCCGCGGACGCGGCCACCCTGACGGGCGGATGTTTCGTGCCCGCGGCGGGCAGCGCGGCGAGAATGACGGCTGCCGCGCCGTCCGTGATGGGCGAACAGTCCAGGATCCGGAGGGGGTCGGCGACCATGACGGAGTCGATGACCTGCTCGACCGTGATCTTCGACTGGAACTGGGCGAGCGGGTTGAGCAGGCCGTGGGCGTGGTTCTTCACCGCGACCTGCGCGAGCTGTTCACGCGTCGTGCCGTAGCGGTGCATGTGCACGCGGGCCATCATCGCGTAGAGGCCGGGAAACGTGATGCCGTGGTAGCACTCGTATTCCTGGTCGGCGGCTGTCGAGAGCGCGTAGGTCGCGGCGCCGCCGTCCACGTCCGTCATCTTCTCGACCCCCGAGGCCAGCACGATGTCGTGCTCGCCGGAAGCGACCGCCAGGTACGCCTGGCGGAACGCCAGGCCTCCCGAGGCGCACGCGGACTCGACGCGCGTGGCTGGAATGGGCCCCATGCCGAGCTGGTCGGCGAAGAGCGCGCCGAGATGCTCCTGCCCCATGAACAGGCCACCCGACATGCAGCCGACGTACAGTGCGTCCACGTGATCCACGCCGGCGTCCGCGACGGCCTCCATGGCCGCCTCGGTCCAGATCTGCCGATGAGACTTCTCCCAGAGCTCGCCCCACCGGTTCATGCCGACCCCAATGACTGCAACATCTCTCATGACTGGCCTCTGCTCGAGTCGTCAGTTCTCAGTTTTCAATTCTCAGCTCTCGGTTGTCAGCCTTCAGCGGGCGTTTCTTCCCCGGCCTTCGCGAGTCGCTGCGACCCCATACCGAGAACGCCGCCACGGAGAACCTGGAACCGACCACGAACGGCTGATAACTGGGAACTCACAACTCATAACTGACAACTGACGACTGATAACTGACAACCGGTACCTTCAGCAATAAACTCTCACTCTGCGCCCATGCGGATCTTGCCGCGGAACTTCGAGTACGTCCCGTAGTCGACGTAGACGCGGCGCCCCTCGAGCTGCGCGCGGGTCTGCGGCGCCATGGCCTGCACCTCAGCGATCCGGTCGGTGACGCGCCAGATGAATCCGTCCGAGCCCGAGCCGGAGCCGTAGCTGACCATCAGGATGCGATCGTCCGGCTTCGCGACGTCGAGGATCGCCGTGAGGCCCATCGGCGACGAGCCGGAGTAGGTGTTACCGAGCGTGGGACTGAGCAGGCCCTGATCGTTCTGTTCCTTCGTGAAGCCGAGCTCCTTGGCCGCGCGCTGCGGGAATTTGCCGTTGGGCTGATGGAACACGCACCACCGGAAGTCCGAGGGCTTCGTGCCCGACCGCTCCATCAGGCCGCGCGCGCAGGAGAGGACGTGCTTGAAGTACGCCGGCTCGCCGGTAAACCGACCAGCGTGGCGCGGGTAGAACTGGTACTCGCGCCGCCAGAAGTCGGGCGTGTCGGTCATGTAGGCGTAGGTGTGCTCGCACACGGCCACGAGGCGTTCACGGCCGAAGATGAAGGCCGCTGCGCCGGCCGACGCGGAATACTCCAGCGCGTCACCCGGTGCGCCCTGGGACGTGTCGGCGCCAATGCCGAGCGCGTAATCCATTTCGCCGGCCTTCACCAGCGACATGGCCACGTACATGCCCTCCGAGCCGGCCTTGCAGGCGAACTCGAAGTCGGCGCAGTGAATCTCGGGCGTCGCGCCGATGGCCTCCGCGACGACCGTGCCGGACGGTTTCACCGCGTAGGGATGCGACTCCGAGCCGACGTAAATCGCGCCGATCCGCACCGGGTCGACGCCTGCCCGCCGAATGGCTCGGCGGGCGGCCTCGACCGACATGGTGATGGTGTCCTGGTCGGGCGCCGGCACCGACTTCTCACGCAGGCCGAGGCCCCGCTTGTACGCCGGTGCGTCCGCGCCCCAGATCTTCGCGATGTCTTCCAGCCTGATGCGGTGGCGTGGGACGTACGATCCGTAGCCCACGATGCCAACGTCCATAGCATCCTCCAGACAGAGAAACGACGAGACGAACGAGGCTGGGGGCCTGAGGAAGGCCGCACTCGCGCGGCCCTACTGTCTACTATCTACTGCCTACTATCTACTTTCTTCTGTCTTCTGTCTTCCGTCCTCCGCTTCAGCCATTCCCGCGCGCCGAGAATCACGAACGGGTGCACGTGAAAGCTGACGGCGACCGCCTCGAGCGAGGCCGAGCGCAGCGACTCGAGACCGCCGGGCCGTTTCTCGGCCTCGCGAATCACGGCCAGCGGGCAACCCGGCGTGGGCGTCCGCCCGCCGGCCTGGCACCGATCGCAGAACGCGTCCGGGTTCTCGTCGCGCCGACGAGCCGCCTCCTCGAAGGCGCCCACCAGTGCGGGGCGCGTCGCGTCGTCCGACAGGGCCCCGCGCGCGCGCGCCACGAGTTCGCCGCTGGCACCAAGGATGTCGGCCACACACGTCGTGAGCCCGTGCTCCACCAGCGCCAGGCCGTACGGCAGGCAAGCCGCCCGCTGCAACAGGTCGCGGACCTCGGCGTCAGCGCTCGCGACGACCATCCGTGGCTCCTTCCGGCTCGGGCACGCCGCCCGCAACCAGGCGCATAGTAACACGCGGAACGGGGACGTGATCCGCGCTCCGCGATCCGGACCCCGGCGTCCGCGCAGCACGGACAGACTGCCTGGCGTGCGCTGGATCTGAGACTGACCGGCGCCGGTGGTATGCTGCGGCCCCGAGTCCGGAGGAGCCGCTCATGCCGGGACCCTGGGTCCACGAGATCGACCCCGTCATCGGAACCGTGGCCGGCGTGCACCTCTGGTGGTACGGCCTCAGTTACACGATCGGCTTCCTCAACGCGCACGCGTACTTCATGCGGCGCCGTGACGCGCTGGGACTCTCGGTCCGTTCCGTGTACGCCCTCAGCGTGCTGCTGGCGCTCGGCGTCCTCGCCGGCGGGCGCGCACTGGTCGTGTTCTACGAGCGGGCGTTCTTCGTCGAGCACCCCGGTCTCGTGCCAGCCGTCTGGCTCGGCGGCATGGCGACCCACGGACTGATTCTCGGCGGCCTGGCGGGCGTGATGGCGTTCTGCCTGATCTGGCGGAAGCCGTTCCTGCCGATGATCGACGAGCTGGCCGTGCCGGCAGCGTTCATTCTCGGCTTCGGACGTCTCGGCAATTTCATCGACGGCCAGATCGTCGGGGCCGTGACGAGCGTGCCGTGGGCGGTCCAGTTCCCCGACGCCGACGGCTTCCGCCATCCGGTCGTCCTCTACGACGGCCTCAAGAACCTCCTCATTGTCCCCGTGCTGCTGTGGGCACGACGCGTGGGTGTGCCGCCGGGAGGCCTGGCGGTTCGGTTCCTGATCCTGTACGCGGGCCTGCGGATTCCCATCGACCTGCTGCGCGAATACCCGGGCAGCTGGTTGGGACTCCCGCAAGGACAGGCGATGAACATCGTCTTGACGGGGACAGGAGTCCTGCTCTGGCTTCGCAATCGTCGGCGGTCGGTCCTCACCCCGATTCAGGTGCGGGCCGCGTTCCCCCGCGAGGCCCCTGCCGCGCCCCGTTGGTACGGGCGCGTGCTGCTCGCCGCCGTGCTCATCTTGCCGCCGATCATCCCGAGCGATGCCGTACGCGACGTGCCCGCCCGGTACGGCGCCCGCCATCCGGGCCTCACGCACTCGACGATCTACCCCCCCGTGGCCGAATACCAGCGGATTCGGCAGGGCCCCCGCCGGTAGGGACGGCCCAGGGGGTATGTGATCAGAAAAGCGTTGCTAATATTTTAGCAATGTGCTACGTTCTTAGCATTATGACCCCGACGCCTCGTCTGCCCCGCCTCTCCCGCCGCGAGCGCGAAATCATGGACGTCCTGTACGCGCTCGGCCAGGCCACGGCGCAGCAGGTCCTCGACGGACTGGCCGACCCGCCCAGCTATTCGGCGGTACGGGCCCTTCTGCGCATCCTCGAAGAGAAAGGGCACGTCCGCCACATCCAGGACGGCCCACGTTACGTCTACATCCCCAGACAGCCTCGTGACACCGCCGCCCGATCGGCGCTGGGGCATCTCGTCGAAACGTTCTATGACGGCTCGGTCGGTGACGCCATGTCCGCGCTGCTCGACGCGTCGTCATCCACGCTCTCGGACGGTGAACTCGACAGGCTGGCCACCCTCATCGACGAGGCACGCCGCAGCGGAAGGACACGGCGATGACGCACGTGCTGCTGGAGTTCGTTCGGTGGATGGCCGACGGCCCTGGATGGCTGCCCATGCTGGTGAACGCGGTCGTCAAAGCGACCGTCCTGCTCGCGGGCGCGGGCCTGCTGAGCTTCGCGCTTCGTCGTGCGTCCGCGGCGATGCGCCACTTCGTCTGGTCGATGGGACTCGCCGGCAGTCTCGCGCTCCCCGTGCTGATGTTCGCACTGCCATCCTGGCCCGTGCCGATTCTGCCCGCTCCGCCGATCGCTGCCGCCCGTGCGCAGCCGACGCTGACGCCCGCTGAGACCACGCCGCCGGAGCAGACGCCGGGAACCGCGTCGGAGCCGAACCCTGGAACCCCATCTCAGGCAGCGCGTGAGCGTCAGACTCCGCGGACGGAAGACTCCGATCCGGCCCTCGCGCAGCTCGCGCGCCTGGTGCTCCCCGGAACGATGACGCTGCTCACCCTTTGGGCGGCCGTCGCGCTGCTGCTGGTGGCCAGACTGGCCGCCGGACACGTCCGCGTGCGCCGATTGGCGCGCAAGACGACCGGTGCGCCGCCATGGGAAGCGCTCGCACAGTCGCTCGGCGAGCGCGCCGGCCTCGCGCAGGCGCCGCGATTCGTCGAAGGCCACCCATCTGCCATGCCGATGACCTGGGGGCTCTTCCGCCCCGTCGTCATGCTGCCGTCGGTCGCCGGAGAGTGGCCGGAGTCACGCCTGCGCGCCGTGCTGCTGCACGAGCTGGCGCATGTGAAACGCCTCGACTGTCTGACCCAGACGATGGCGGGACTCGTGTGCGCCGCCTACTGGTTCAACCCACTCGCCTGGCTCGCCGCCGCCCGCTTGCGCGCCGAGCGGGAACGCGCCTGCGACGACGCCGTCCTCGCCGGCGGCGCGGACGAAGGCGACTATGCCGAACAACTGCTCGATATCGCGCGCGCGATGAGGCCGGCCGGTCTGCTCTCGTGGGCCACGGTCTCGATGGCGCGCCGCTCGCAACTGGAGGGACGCTTGCTCGCCATTCTCGATCCCGACCTCCCCCGCCGCGCACCCACGCGTGCCGCCGCGGCTCTTGCCGTGCTCACGCTTGCCGTCTTCGTTCCCGCCCTGGCGGTCATCGAGGCCGGTGAGCGTACGACCATGCCTGCCGCGGCGGCACTGTCCGCAGCACAGGCGGTGGACACGACTCTCCCCCTGACGGTGTCTCCTGCTGAGGCCGTGCGCGCGGCCGCCGATGCCGCCGTCAGCGCGGCTTCAGGCGCGGCATCTGGCGGGCAGGTGGACGGCGAAGGAGCAGGTCAGCGTCCGATGCCAACACCAACGCCCACGCCCACCCCGACCCCGGCTCCGCGGGTGCGTGAGAACCCGACGCAGCGGGCACCGGTCGATCCGAAGGTGCTCGACGCGCTGGTGGCGGCACTCGACGACACCGACGAGGATGTCCGCAAGCAGGCGCTGAGCACCCTGGCGCGCCTGCGCGACCCGAGGGCCGCCGACGCCCTTCTCAAGGCCCTCGGGGACGCGTCCGCCGACGTGCGGGAGCACGCGGCCATGGGCCTGGGGCAGCTGCGCGACCGCCGGGCCCTGCCCGGGTTGATCAAGGCCGCCTCGGACGCCGACGCGAACGTCCGCGAGCAGGCCGCCTTCGCCCTTGGCCAACTGCGTGACGCGGAATCGGTGCCGGTGCTGATGAGCCTGCTGAAGGACGCCAACGCTGATGTCCGCGAACAGGCCGTATTCGCCCTGTCGCAGACCCGCGACCGGCGCGCCGCCTCCGCGCTGATCCAGGCGACTTCGGACGCCGATGAGGATGTCCGTGAGCAGGCCGCTTTCGCGCTGAGCCAGTTGCGCGATCCGGAATCCGTACCGGCTCTGATGAAGCTGCTGGACGACCAGAAACCGGACGTCCGCGAACAGGCGCTCTTCGCGCTCTCTCAGATTCGGGACCGGCGCGCGCTTCCGGCGCTGGTCAAGGCCGCGGGCGACGCCAACGAAGGCGTCCGGGAGAGGGCGGCCTTCGCCTTGGGCCAGTTGCGCGACCCGTCGGCGGTGCCCGCGCTGATTCCGCTGCTCAAGGACGCCAAGCCCGACGTGCGCGAGCAGGCGGTCTTCGCGTTGAGCCAAGTCCGCGATCCGTCGGCGGTCGAGCCGCTCATCGCGGCGCTCCGCGACGAATCGCCCGACGTACAGGAACAGGCCGCGTTTGCACTCGGCCAGTTGCGCGATGCGCGGGCCGTCGATGCCCTCGTGGCTGCGCTCAAGTCGCCGTCAGCCGACGTGAGGCGAAACGCTGCGTGGGCGCTCGGCCAGATCCGCGCGCCTGGTGCGTCGGACGCGCTGACGGCCGCGCTGAAGGACGCCGACGCCGACGTGAGAAAGGCCGCCGCGCTCGCCCTCTCGCACGTCATCGGCACGCGCGAACGGTAGGTGCTCGGCGCGCGCGGCGCGTCATGGGGCAGGGTGTCCGGCGCCCTGCCCCTCTTCCGGCGCAAGAATGCTAATTTTTCAGCACTCTCGGGCGGCCCGGTAACCAGGCTGCCGGAGGAGACAGGTGCGTGATCCAGCGCCACCGATCAGAGGAGTTCATCATGATCCGACTGCTCGCAGCCTTCACGGCGCTCGTGCTCGCCACGTGCTCGACGGCCGCAGGCGTGCCTCAAGAGAGTATCGATCCCCACGTCGCGGCGCTTCGCTCTCCGGACGCCGCCACGCGCGCGCGGGCAGCCTGCGCGCTCAAGAACCTCGGCGCGAAAGCCGCGCCGGCGATCCCCGCTCTCGTCGAGGCCCTGGCCGACGCCACACCGCTCGACCCGAACGTGTGCGGCGATCGGAACTGGGGCTGGCGTGCCAACCCGGATGAACAGACCTCGCCCGGCAGGGAAGCCGCGTCAGCCCTCGCGTCGATCGGCCACGCGGCCTTCAAGGCACTGGTTGACGCCCTGCGAGACCCCCGCTGGATCGCGCGCGGCAACGCCGCGTACGCCCTCGGCGCGCTCGATGACCCGCAGGCGGTCGAGCCCCTGATGGTTGCGCTGAACGACACAGAGGCCGGCGTGCGCCGCGACGCGGCCTGGGCCCTCGGCGCCATCGATGACGCCCGGGCTGTGCCTCCGCTGATCGGCGTCCTCCGGGACGCCGACGCCCACGTGCGGGCGCAGGCCACGTGGGCATTGGGGGCCATCGACGATCGCCGCGCCGTGCCGCCCCTCGTCGGTGTCCTGCGCGATCGAGACGCCCGCGTGCGATCGCAGGCCGCGTGGGCCCTCGGCGCGCTCGACGACCCACGGGCCGTCACGCCGCTGGCAGACGCGCTGACCGACACCGACGTCCCGGTGCGTCGCCAGGCGGCCTGGGCACTCGGCGCGATCGATGCGCCGACAGCCGCGCCCGCCCTCGTGGCGGCGCTTCGGGACGGGGACGCGGGCGTGCGGTCGCAGGCGGCCTGGGCCCTCGGCGCCATCGGCGAACCAGCCGCGGTGGACGGCCTCGTCGGCGCCCTCCGCGATGCGGACCCGCAGGTGCGCGCGCAAGCCGCATGGGCCCTCGGCGCCATCGGTCATCCCCGCGCGGCTGCAGGTTTGCTCTCTGCTCTCAAGGACGCGGATCCGAAGGTTCGATCCCAGGCGGCCTGGGCCCTCGGCGCCATCGATGACCGTTCGGCCGTCGATGGTCTCATCGCCACCCTGAAGGACCAGGAGGCGCAGGTTCGATCCCAGGCGGCGTGGGCCCTCGGCGCCATCGGTGACCCACGAGCGGCTGCCGCGCTGTCATCGGCCCTCAAGGATGCCGACCCCAAGGTCCGCCGCCAGGCGGCCTGGGCACTTGGCGTCGTCACGCGGTAAGTGTCATCGGTGTTGAGGCGCCGAGGTTCGGGGCTTGGGGATTGGGGGTTGGGGATTGGTCGAGCCCCGGCCAGTCTGGACCGTGCACGCGCATCGGCCGATAAGAACCGTAACGATGCCGGAACCGTGCAGGGTTCTCATTTCGTCCCGGCGCCTGTCCTCACCGCTCCTCGAACGGGGTGAGCTGAGGGGAAACGTGTTGACCTTCGGCGAGTGCGAGCCCCTGGCCGCGCTCGAGACGATCACCGCTCGTCATCCGGAGATGATCGTCCTCGATCACCAGTTCGCGTCCACCGAGAAGGGGCTGGACTTCATCCGGCACATCCAGAAGGACCCCGCCCTGGCCGGCTCAGCGGTCCTCATCGTGCTCGACGATGGCACGCTGTCCCGCTACACAACGGTGCACCCGGAACGGCGCGCCCCGCGACTGCCGATGCGGCCCGGGTGCCGCGCCGACGTCGATGGCGAGCCGGTGGAACTGGTGGACCTGTCCCTGCTCGGGGCGCAGGTCCTATCCGAAACCGTGCTGAGGCCGGGAAAGCAGGTCCGCCTCGTCCTGGGGGACGAGACGGACCAGATCAAACTGCTGTCGGAAGTTGCCTGGGCTCGTTTCGAACTCGGCGCTGCCGCCAGGTACAGGGGCGGGCTCATGTTCAAGCGGACCGACCCCGCAGCCATCCTGCGGTACACCAACCGTCACCGCGTCGCCGAACCGAGCGCGACCGAAGCGGCCTGACCCGCGAGTTCTCCTTCGGCGGTTCCACCTGCTCGTCGTCGCCGTGCGAGACGAAACCTCCTATCGCGGACGCCCGTGCTACGGATGTACCGAGCGTGAATCCCTGGCGTCGAGGATGGCCCGGTAGACGGTCTCTGGCGGGACGTCGTGCGCTCGCGCGATCTCGCCGATCGTCACCGACGGGTCCGGCACATCGATGCCCCGTGACCGTACGTGCTTCACGGCCTGCGCCTCCGGCACGACCACCGTTCGACAGAGATCGGCGAACGTCTGCCGATCCGCGTTGGGCACGGGAGGCAGCATGCCGTCGACGAACGCGCCGTCCTTCACAGCCGACCGCAGAGCCAGGACTTCCGAGAAGGGCTGCCAGTCGACGAGCGTGCCGGCGAACACGGCGAGCGCGACCCCGATCGCGGCGAGGAACTCGCGCGACGGCAGCAGAGCCCACCTCGGGGCGTTCAGCGCGGCCGCCTTCCGGCGCAGGTAGGAGATCAAGGCTGTCCAGTTGTACCAGACGTGGACGATCGAAACCACCAGGAACACGCCCACGAAGACGAGATGCAGCGCCTCCCACTGCGCCTTGTCGAGGCCGAAGACGGACCAGCCGACCCATCGGGCCAAGCTGCCCTCCGGTCTGAAGAACAGGATGACTCCCGAAACCGCAGACACGAGGAACGACAGCACGAGCACGTTCGTCACGAAGCGGCGGAAGCGAAATCGCAGAAACTCACGTCCCATGGATGGCCTTCAGGGAGCTCGAGGTCGACGCGCGCGATGCGATCGTCAAGTGTACTACGAGTTCACCCGCCGGCGGGCGGCCCGATGCGCTTGAGGCGCGCCCTCGTCAGGGCCGCAGCCTGAGTCAAATCGAGGATGTCCGGGGGGACGGGCGTGTTGTCCGTCCCCCCGCGCGGCACCGCTACGGTATCCGTGACTACTTCCGTCCGATGACGATCGTGCGCTCGATCACGCCGCCGCGCGTGGAGGCGTAGCGCAGCGTGCACTCCGTGCCGGTGATGCCGTTGAGTCGGACCCTGAAGGTCACCGGCTTCTTCTCGCCGCCGTCGACGCGGTCAATCGTCACGGTGGACCGCGCCTGCGGCTCGACCATGATGACCTTGTCCGTGC
>CAYZYG010000025.1:44280-51271 GCA_964481395.1 uncultured Vicinamibacterales bacterium | reverse complement strand
TCCTCGGTCGGCGCGAGATAGCCACGGCGGGCCCGGACATCGACGCCCGGGCGTTGTACCTGAACTCTGATCTCACGGTAACGCCCGTCGAGCTTCGCGTTGGTCGACGAGTAGCCGATCAGGTAGTAGGACGACAGGTCATCGACGACGCGCATCAGGCCGCCCTCGATATCCTTCGCATTCACGATCGCGAGACCGTCGGTATTCTCGGCAAGTGACTTCAGCGAGGCGAGTCTGGCGCGCAAGGTTGCCACGTCGGTTCGGGCTCCGGGTGGTGGATTGGGCCCGAGGCTCGAGTCGAACACCGCCAACCCTCGCGGGTCCACGGGATAGAACGTCGAGCTGGAGCGGTTGGCGAGGGCTGCGAGATCCTGGAATCGCGCTTCGTTATCGAGATTCGCGAGTCTGACCCGGTGCGCGTCGCACGCCGCCAGGTCACCCCGGACAGAGTTGTCCCGCGGCACGGTTGAACCCGTCTCCCTGGGCCGACCGCCGGGCACAGCCGGATGCGCGACCCCTGGGCTCGCGGCGGCCAATGCGGAGCTCGGGCGGAACCTGGCATAGCCCTCGCTGACGAGCAGGATCGCCTTGCGCTCCTCGCGGAGCCCTTCCAAGTGAACGACCAGATCCTCGAGGGCATCGAGCGATCGCACCTCCCGACGCCGGGCAATCATCTCCTCGGCGACCCAGGACGTGACACGGTGGCCGTCCGCCACTGCCGGATCGACAGGGTAGCAGTACTCGAACTGCTGTTCGACTGGGTCCCGGTTCGTGTAGCGATCGCGTGTGCCCCAGAATGGGGTGGCATCCAGCATGGCTTCGAGCCGGTCGGCCCTTCTGGTGAGCATGAGGTCAGCTGCCGCCATCCCGGGTGTCATCAACGCGACCAGGTCATTCGGCCCGATCAGGCGCTGGAGCCACGCGACCAACGGTCGACGAATCTGAGCACTGCTCACCGACGCGACGTGATCGGTGTCGAGAAACAGCACGAACACACGGGCCATCGGGTCGGCAGCCATCTGGTTGGCCTCCGCCACCGATCGGGGCTCGACAGGCGTGACACCGGATCCGCTGGCTTGGATCCTGACCCGTTCGAATGTCTCGATCACCTGGAGAACGTCGTCTTCGAAGACCCTGAAGTCGGCGGCCGTCAGGCCCTCCACCGGCTTTCCATCCGCGGTCGGATACACATCCACACGAACGAAGTTGGCGCCCGCGCGGAAGTTGGGACGCGGTTGCCGATCCGTCAACGGAGGGCGTGCTCCCTGGGCTGGTCGCTGGTCCGACTGGCCAACGCGCTCGTGGGCGATCGTGGGTGGCTGAGCAGCAAGGGTGAGGCAGGCCAACACGAACACCGTGACGGTCCGTCCCGCCACGGTGACCCCGTCGGCTGCCGGTGTGAGCATCTGCCCCCCCCCGTCCACTCCGGAGCGGTTTTCGGTCCAGAAGCACTGGCGCGCGCCGTCGTAACGCCACGGCTCCAGTTCAGTGGTGCGACGAACGCGTCCAGCCTGACGACATGCCTCTGCGGCTCGCCCGAGGACGCGAGCGACCAGCGCCCGGCATCCTCTACTACCTACTGACTACTATCTACTGTCTACTCTCCTAGTTCACCACCCTGAACGCCGCCAGCATCTGCACCTGGTCCGAGCCCTTCTTCGCCGTGATGCGCAGGACGTAGTCGCCCGCCGCGAGCGGCGCGAGGACGGCTTCCGCACGCGCCCAGTGCGCGTCGTCGCGCGCCAGGGCCGACGCCGTCGCCCCAACTGGGAGCGGCTGGCCGTTGCGGTCCAGCAGCTCCGCCGTGACCTCGTCTGGCGCCGAGCTGAGTGACAGTTCGACCGCAATCCGATCGGTCCGACGATAACGAAGGTCTGCCGTGACCTGGTCCCGGCGGCCCGTCGACGGGCCCCATCGGTAGTAGATCGGGCTGCCCATGACGAAGCGGTCCGCTCCGGGCGGAGCGGGCAGCTCGAATCGGCTCGTGTCCTGACTCGGCAGGCCGCCGCCGGCGGCGCTCACCCGCACGCGCACGCCGTAGCTGCCCGGGTCGAGCCAGACATCGTCGACGGATCTGGGGAAGCGCGTCTGGAAGCGGCCGGTCGGTTCGACGGGCACGGTGTACGCCACGACTTCCTCGTTGTCCTTGCCGAGAATGGCCACCTGCGCTTCCCCGCCTTTGCTCCAGTCGTCCGCGCCCTGGCGGCGCACATCCACCTCGCCGAACACCCAGAGCGCGGGCTCGGCCCCGGGCGGCTTGCCCGGGACCTCGCCGCCGGCCGGCGTCCACCAGCCCTGGCTGACGTGGAACCGGAACACCGCGCCTGGCCGCAACGCCTCGAGCGACGAGACGGTTCTCGCGATCGCTTCGGTCACCGCGTCGACTTCGGGCGCTCTGGCGGCAGGCGCGGCCGCACGTGCCGCGACTTCTTCCTCGGTCGGGGCCTGGTAGCCGCGGCGCGCCCTCACGTCAACGCCTGGGCGCGTCACGCGCACCTTGATCTCGCGGTACCGCCCGTCGAGTTTCGCGTTCGTCGACGAGTATCCGATGAGGTAGTAGGACGACAGGTCATCCACCACGCGCTTCAGGCCGCCCTCGATGTCGTTCGAGTCCATGATGGGCAAGCCATCGGTGTTGTAGGCCAGCGTCTTCAGGGCATCGTGGCGCGACCGCAGCATCGCGTAGTCGACGCTGGGCGGCGGCGGCGGGTTCGGCCCGATGTTGGTATCGAAGGCCACGAGCCCGCGCGGTTCGATCGGATAGAAGGTCGAGTTGGCCCGGTTCGCGATGTTGACCAGGTCGCGGAAGCGCCGGTCGTTGTCGACGTTGGCCAGCATCACCCGGTCCGAGTCGCACGCCCCGCGGTCCATGCCCGTGACGGCACGGCGGTCTCTGGTGTCGATGCGGCCGTCCGGACCGACGTAGATGCCTGGCTTCTGGAAGCCGCCGAGTTCGGCCAGAGCCCGGTTCGGCCGGAACAGCAGATATCCTTCGCTGACCAGCAGAATCGCCTTCCGCTCTTCGCGGATACCCTCGAGGTGCACGATCAGGTCCTCGAGCGCGTCGAGCGACCGCACCTCCCGGCGACGGGCGACCATCTCCTCCGCAATCTCCGACCGCACACGATGGGTTCCTGCCTCCGGCGGGTAGCACATCTCGTACTGCTTCTCCACCGGATCGTCGAGGATGAGGCCGTCGCGCTGACCCCAGAAGGCGTCGCGGGACAGCATGTCCTGCAACTGGTCTGTCCGGCGGGTGAACATCAGGTCGCCGGCCGACATCTCCGGCGTCATGACAGCCACGAGATCGTCCTGGGCCACGATCTTCTGGAAGAGGTTCATGAGGGGCATGCGGATCTGCATGCTGCCGCCGAGCGAGACGTGGTGCGTGTCGAGGAACAGCACGAACAGCCGCGCGCGCGGGTCCGCGGCCATCTGCCGCGACTCCTCGACGGAGCGCGGCTCCACGCGCGTGATGGCCGCGCCGCCGGCCTGGATCTTGACGCGCTCGAACGTCTCGATCTTCTGCAGCACGCCGTCCTCGTAGATCTCGAACTCGGCGGCCGTCAGGTCCTCGACCGGCTTTCCATCCCTCGTCGGGTACGCATCGACGCGCACGAAGTTGGCGCCGGCCCGGAAGACGGGCGGCTGTTGCGGGGCGTCGGCCGGCCGTTGCGCCGGATCGGTCGGCGGTGGCTTCTGGCCCGCCTGGCTCGATCCGGTCTGTCCGGCCAGCAGCGGCTGCTGGGCGCCCAGGGCGACCACCGCGATGGCGAGCAGCGCCGCCGTTCCTGGCGCGGTGCGCGGGCGGCGGCCGAAGGCTCGCCGGAAGAGCCTGACGATCGTGGCGGCAAACAGGAATATCAGGAACAGCAGGACGACGGCGACGCCAAGCGCGACCAGCGGGTACTTCAGCGTCAGGTACCCGAGGCCGAGGACGAAGGCATCCTCGCCGAGGCTGAGCGCCCAGTTCGAGAACGGTTCCGGGCTCGTGTTCGCCAGGACGCGGGTACCGGCCTTGGTCATGTGCGAACTGCCGGCTACCAGCCCACCGAGCAGCGCGGCGAACGCCGTCATCGTCGGCGAAGCCTCCCCGAGCGCCGCGACCGCGATCACGGCCCCGCCCACCGGGCGGATGAACGTGTGGACCGTGTCCCACAGGGAGTCGACCCACGGGATCTTGTCCGCCACGAACTCAATCACGTAGAGCGCAATCGCGGTGTAGATGATGAGATCGCTGTCGAATGCCTTGTACTGGGGCGGGAGGTCGACCCAGCCGAAGCGCGAGGCCAGGCCGACGAGCGCGACCGTCGCGTACAGGTTGACGCCTGCCGCGAACGAGAATCCCAGGGTTCGTCCGAGGTCGGCGAGGAGGTCCATGAGGGCATGATAAAGGAAAACGCCCGACCCGGCGGGGCCGGATCGGGCGTTCGGGCAGCGAGCGAGGTCGGGGGCGTCGAGTCTAGCGCTTCTTCGCCGCCGGGGCGGCAGCCTTCTTCACCTGCCCGTTGCCGTTGCCATTGCCGTTCGCCTTGGCGGCCTTGGCGCGCGCCAGGCCGCGGGCTCGCATCTGGAGGCACCGGTCGAGAGCGGTGTCGAGGCGGTTCTCGATGGCCAGGGCCTTCTCGCGGCACACCTCGGACACCTCGGAGATGATGAGGAAGCGGGCCCGGTCGAGCATGCGCTTCTCACGGAACGAGAGGCTCTTCGACTTGCTCAGGAGCGTGAGGCTCTTGAGCACGTCGGCCACATCGTAGATGGAACCGGTCCGCATCTTCTCGGAGTTGTCCTTGAAGCGGCCCTTCCAGTTCTGCTGACTGTCGATCTTGCCGTCGCCGAGCAGCTTGAAGATCCGGTCGACTTCTTCGTCGCCGATGGCTCGGCGCAGACCCACGCCGTCCACGTTCGCAACCGGGACGAGCACGGTGGTGTCGTTCGACGCGATTCTCAGGTGATAGAAGCCGCACGTGGTCCCGAGAATCGTCTTCTCCTCGATGCCTTCGACGATGCCAAGGCCATGATTCGGGTAAATGACCTTGTCCCCAACCTGGTATGTCACAAGCTTCCCCTCACTGAAGTTAGGAGTTAGACGGGAGGTGCCACAGAGGTTGTCTGGCGTGCATGCAACCGTCTGACAGTATACCGCACCATGCATCGAATCTCAAGAAAAACCTCGCAAAAACGGCCAGAATTCCCCAGATCTTCGCACGGACGTGTCACATCGGCATAATTCGTGCCAGCAGACGCCCGAGCCGCGTTGCCCCCCACGCGGGCGCGGCCAGCCGACAAGTCCTCTGTTTGGCACGCGTTGCAACCACGGGTCCGCCGTGGCATCCTTGTGCGCATCGCTGGGTCCAGGTGCCAGCCGTCGTCCAACGAGCGGAATTGACCGAGCCTCCGAGGGGTGAACATATGACGAAAACAAGGGTTCTCGTTGCCGGCATCGCCCTCATCGCCGTCGGCCTGACCGCCGCGGTGGGTCTGATTGCCCTGCCGCCGGCCGCGGCCTCCTCCCAGTCCCAGAGTCTGGCCCCGTACGTGCCCACGCCGCAGGAGGTTGTCGACCGGATGCTGACGCTGGCGGGTGTCACCAAGGACGATGTGGTGTACGACCTCGGCTGCGGCGACGGGCGGATCCCTATCACCGCCGCGAAGAAGTACGGCGCGCGCGGCGTCGGCGTGGACATCGATCCCCAGCGGATCCAGGAGTCGAACGAGAACGCGAAGGCGGCCGGCGTCGAGCATCTCGTGACGTTCAAGCTGCAGGATGCGATGACGGTGGACGTCTCGCCGGCCACCGTCGTCACCCTGTACCTGCTCTCCAGTTCGAACGCCAAGCTGCGGCCGATCCTGACGAAGCAGCTCAAGCCCGGCGCGCGGATCGTCTCCCATTCGTTCGACATGGGCGACTGGGTGCCGCTGAAGACCGAGAGCTTCCAGGACGCGACCGGCTACACGCGCACGCTGTATCTCTGGAAGGCGGACGGGGTGGTGCGGTAGCGGGGACCAGGGGCCGGGGACCGGGGATCGGTGCTACCGGGCGGCCGCGCCTTGCAGTTTCTGCGCGTGGCGCGATGGGCAGCCTGTGCAGTTTCTGCAGCGCATCATCGACCATCGCGTGATTTCCACGTGATTCCCCCGCTCCCGCGCGCGTCCGGGCGGCACGCCCTCTGCAAAGACGACGATGTACAATGCAGCCCGTGCCGCGCGTCCCGCCGTTCGATCGGCGTGCCACCTACGACGATCTGGTGAAGCTGCCCGACCATCTGGTCGCCGAGATCGTCGATGGCGAATTGCACGCGTCGCCCCGCCCTGCCCCGCCGCATGCCATCGCCGGGTCGAGGCTTGGTGGACATCTAATGCTGCCGTACGACCAGGGCCAGGGCGGTCCCGGCGGATGGTGGATCCTCGACGAACCCGAACTGCACCTCGGCGCCGATCCGGACATCCTCGTGCCGGACCTGGCCGGCTGGCGCCGGACACGAATGCCGAAGCCGCCAACCACGGCGTACTTCCCGCTCGCCCCGGACTGGGTGTGCGAGGTGACGTCGCCGTCGACCGCCGCGCTCGACCGCGCGCGCAAGCTGCGCATCTACGCTCGCGAACAGGTGGGTCATGCCTGGATCGTCGATCCTCTCGCGCGCACGCTCGAGGTGCTGCGCCTCGACGGCGGTCACTGGCTCGTCCTCGCCACTTTCATGGGCGACGAGCGGGTGCGGGTCGAACCGTTCGACGACATCGAGCTGCCGCTCTCCGCGCTGTGGATTGAGGGCTGAATCCTCCGGTCGATTCTCTGGCCCGACCTGGTGCGCAGTTTCCGCAAACGGTGGCGAGAGCGTGCTCGTCGGATTCTGCAACGCATCATCGACGATCGCGTGATTCCCGCGCACTTCGAGCCGAAGCTGGGCGTGTCCAGACGGCACGCTCCCTGCAAGAACGACGATGTACAATGCAGCCCGTGCCGCGCGTCCCGCCGTTCGATCGGCGTGCC
>CAYZYG010000025.1:0-44180 GCA_964481395.1 uncultured Vicinamibacterales bacterium | reverse complement strand
CGCCAACCACGGCGTACTTCCCGCTCGCCCCGGACTGGGTGTGCGAGGTGACGTCACCCTCGACCGCCGCGCTCGACCGCGCGCGCAAGCTACGTATCTACGCTCGCGAGCGCGTGGGACATGCCTGGATCGTCGATCCTCTCGCGCGCACGCTCGAGGTGCTGCGCCTCGAACGCGGGCACTGGCTCGTCGTCGGCACCTTCATGGGCGACGAGCAGGTGCGGGTTGAACCGTTCGCCGACATCGAGCTGCCGCTCTCCGCGCTGTGGATTGAGGGATAGCGACCGTTCGACACACCAGTGGGCGTCCCGGGCTGCCGCTGCGTGCGTGCTATACTCGGGGCGTTCCTGCCCGCCCATCGTGAACGTGCCGGAGTGGCGAAACTGGCAGACGCGCGGGACTCAAAATCCCGTTCTCTTCACTGAGAGTGTGGGTTCGATTCCCTCCTCCGGCACCATGCTCCGCATCACGCTCCGCGTGGCGCCGGAGTCAGTCGTCCAGTTCAGCTCGCCATCCGGCGATCGGTTCGATTCCCTCCTCCGGCACCACTCGACTCCGTCGCTTCGCTCCTCCGCTCGTGGCAAGCCATTCGACTGAGTCGGGTGGTGTCCCGAGCGACCCATTCAGGCCAGGGAGTCGAGGGGCACCATTCAATAACCTCGCTGATGGCAAGCCTGTCTGCGGCCGAGCCGAATGCCCTGAGCGGCCGCGGCGAGACCAGCGCGTTCCGCCGCCGGCGGCGGGGCTTGGCGTTGGCCGGACGAATGGCGAGGATAGGGTCAGGGGTGACCCGCCAATCGATGTCCTTGTTCCGGAAGTTCAACATCTCGCCGCCGCCGCAGGCCGAAGTCGACGGCGACGTCGATGCGCGCCCTCATGATCTTGGCGGCGGTTGGAAGTCCCAGCTCCGCGAGGGTTCGCGGGAGACCCGGTGCGCGGATCAGCGGCTCGGGAGCACGTGACTGACGAAGTCCGTCCAGGGCAGAGCCTGAACACCCGGCGCCAGCGCCCGGGTCATGACACCGGCGCGCGGGGGACGGTGGACGACGAGCAGATGAACCGGTCGCACCGTACCGGACGACCTCTGCAGAGACTTCGCAAGCCGCCGCAGAGGCAGGGCTGCCTCTGGTCGCACCGTTCGACCGGCCTTGGCCTCGACGAGCGTGAGTCGCCCGCCGCGCCCGGGCACGATGAAATCCACCTCGAGCCCCTGCTGGTCCCGGAAGTAGTAGAGCTCCCGCCGGCGGCCGCGATGCAGCTGCGCCTTGATGATCTCGGCGGCGACAAACCCTTCGAAGATGGCTCCCAGAAACGGTGAGCGTTGCAGCTCGGCCTCCGACTGGATGCCGAGCAGATGGCACGCCATCCCTGAATCTGCGACGTACAGGCGCGGCGACTTGATCAGACGCTTACCGAGATTCTCGAAGTAGGGCGGCACGAGCACGATCTGGCCGGTCATCTCGAGAATGTCGAGCCAGCGTCCCACGCCCGGCACGCTCATCCCCAACGGCGCCGCCAGGTCGGACTTGTTCAGCACCTGCCCGTGGCGGCTGGCGACCAGCGCCAGAAATCGCCGGAACGTGGCGAGGTCGTGAACCGCGCTGATCGACCGCACGTCCCGCTCCAGATAGGTCTGGAGAAACGAACTGAACCACAGGGACGCCGCCGCCGGACGTGCCAGCACCTCCGGATAGCCGCCGCGCCGGATAGTCACCTTCGGTGTCTCCCGGGACGACAGCGGCCACAGCTGGAGCACCGCCGCACGGCCGGCCATCGATTCCGTGATGCCGTGCATCAGACCGGCCTCCTGCGAGCCCGTCAGCAACCACTGCCCCACCCGCCGCGGTTCCCGGTCGATTCGGCTTCGGACGAACGCGAAGATCTCGGGGACGTTCTGGACTTCGTCGAGGATGGCGGGAGGTCGGACGCCATCGAGAAACCCCTGCGGGTCAGCCCGAAACCGCGCGACGACATCGGGGTCTTCGAGCAGATGATACGCCGCGCGAGGGAACAGATGTCTGAGCAGACACGTCTTCCCAGCCCGCCTCGGACCGGTAAGGACGATGGCCGGGAAGTTCCGCGCCGCCGTCCGAAGCGCGCCTTCCAACTCCCGCCGCACGTATCGCATTTGATAATATTAAACTACGAGTTCATAATTCACAACTTGTTCCGCCGCGGAACCATCCCACCCGCGTGAACGACGGCGAAGAAGAGCCTCTGATCGTGCTCGAGGTCGGTGCCGCTTCAGTCCGCGATGAACCGGCCTACTGCCTCGGCAGCATCGATCATGTGCAGTACGCGCACGCGGTCTTCACTGTGCGTACAGGACCTCGGCGTTCTGCCCGAGCACATGCCCGGCGCGCCGTCCCCAGCCCCCCCGTGCTAGACTGCTCGCCGTTCACCACTCGCCCCCCGGGAAACGCGACAGCCGCTGACGCCCGGCAGCCTCGCCCATCGGTTCCGTATCGGATTGCATCTGCCAGGGTGCGCAAGGAGCTGACACATGTCGACGACACTAGGGATGGATCGCAGGGCGTTCCTCAGGAACACGGGAATGGCGGCACTGGCAGGCGCGGCAGGAGCCGGCACGGCACGGGCGGGCACCCTACCGGAGGCGCTGCGGCAAGCCGCGCCGGCACCCGCCGGCGGAGTCTTCGACTTCGACTCGCCCTGCAACCGGATCGGCTCGAATTGCGTTAAGTGGGACCGGCAGATCGAGCGTTTTGGTAAGAACATCGAGGTCGGCATGGGTATCGCCGACATGGACTTTCACGCGGCGCCATGCATCAGCCGAGCGCTGGCCGAACGATGCCGGCACGACAACTGGGGCTACCTGGGCAACACGAAGTCGTACGTCGATGCCATCGTCGCGTGGAACAAGCGGCGCCATCGTCTGGACGTCGATCCGGACGGCATCGTCCTCTGTGACGGCGTGCACCCCGGTGTCATTGCGGCCCTGAAGACGTTTTCGCCGCCGGGAAGCCGCGTGCTCCTGACGACCCCGACCTACAACGGGTTCTACGGCGACCTCCGCGCCAGCTTCACGCTGCCGATGGACAGCCCGATGACGTGCGTCGGAGGCAAGTACGCCATCGACTTCGACGATCTGACGTCGCGCATCGGTCCTGACACGCACACGCTGATTCTCTGCAACCCGCAGAACCCGACGGGCAACTGCTGGTCGCCTGACGACCTGCTGAAGCTAGGCAGGCTCTGCCTGGAGCGCCGCGTCGTGGTGCTGGCGGACGAGATCTTCGCCGACCTGGTCATGACCGGACAGACCTACACGCCCTTCGCGAGCCTGCCGGACAAGGACGTCGTCAACAACAGCGTCACCTTCAAGGCCATCAGCAAGACGTTCAGCCTGGCCGCCATGAAGACCGCGTACTTCTTCTCGACGAACCGTGCATTCCTCGAGCGGATACAACCCAACCATCGCGCCGACGTCAACACGCTCGGGGTGGTGGCGAGCGAGGCCGCGTACCGGGAGGGCGAGAGGTGGCTCGACCAGCTGCTGCCCTATCTGAGCGCCAATCACGACTTCGTCGAGTCGTACCTCAGGGATCGGCTGCCGCTCGTCAAGTACGCCAAAGCCCAGGGCACGTACCTCGCGTGGCTCGACGTCTCCGCACTCATGGCGAAGATCGGCGCGGACGAACGGGCCGCCGTCGAGACGAAGAAGCAGGACCGGTCACTTCCGCCCGTGACGCCCGAGGCGGTCCTCGAGCGCTGGCTCGTCGAGCACGCGAACGTGCACATGAACACCGGCCTGTCCTACGGCACCGGCGGCGCGGGCCACATGCGGATGAACCTCGGCACCTCCCGGCGGCTCATCGCCAAGGCGCTCGACAACATCGCGGCAGCGGTGGCGGCGATCTAGATTCCGGGCCCCCGAGCTTGCGTGAACACCCATGCGACACAGACTTGCCGCGATCTCACTGACGCTGCTCCTCGCCTCGACCGCTGCTCCCGCCGCCCAGCAGGCCGCACAGGCGACGGCGCCCGCTGCCGGGCTCCGCGAGCGTATCCAGGCATACCTGGACGAGTGGCGCACGGCTTCCACCTTCCCGGGCGCATCGGTCGGCATCGTGCTTGCCGACGGCACAGCGCTCGGCGTCGTCACGGGCGTGTCGGACCGGGCCGCAAAGACTCCGCTGGCGGTTGACGACCTCTTCCTCGCCGGCAGCACGGGCAAGACGTTCTTCGCGGCAGTCGCCGTGCAGCTCATCGAGGAGGGCCGGCTCGACCTGGACGCGCCAGTCTCCACGCACCTCGGATCCCGCCCGTGGTTCGCGCGCCTGCCAAATGCCAAGGACGCCACCATCCGCCACCTGATGACGCACACGAGCGGCATCGTGCGCTACGAGATGGACCCGAAGTTCACGGCCGACCTGCGCGCTCAACCCGACAAGGTCTGGACACCCGAAGAGGAGATCGCCTATCAACTCGGCGCCTCCCCGCCCTTCGCGGCCGGCCAGGGATGGGACTACTCCGACACCAACTACATCGTCCTCGGCCTCATCATGGAGGACCTGACGAAGACGCGGCTCTACGAGGAGATCGCGAGGCGATTCCTCACACCGCTCGGACTCACGCGAGTAGTGCCCTCGACGAGCCGCCGGATTCCGGGGCTGATTCCGGGATACGCGGGACCGCGCGATCCGCTGGGGCTGCCGGACGAGATGATGGTGAACGGCGAACTAGTCATCAACCCGCAGTTCGAGTGGGCCGGCGGAGGATTCGCCACGAGTCCGATCGACCTCGCGCGGTGGGGACGCGAACTCTACGCCGGACGCGCGATCTCACCGGCCGCGCGCCGGATGATGCTCGATGCCGCCGTCCCGGCCCGACTCGGACCGGACACGAAGTACGGCCTCGGCGTCATCGTGCGGCCCACGACGCCAGTCGGTCCCACGTGGGGCCACAGCGGGTTCTTCCCGGGCTATCAGACGGAACTGATCTTCGCGCCCGACCTCGGACTGTCGATGGCCGTGCAGATCAATACGTCGGCACCGCGCGCGACTGGCGGGCGGAGCCTCCTCCGCGTGCTCTACGACCTGGCCGCGATCATCAAGGCGCAACCCTCTGCGGGAGCGGGAAGCGCACGCTGACCGAAGGACCGGGATCGGAGACCGGGGACCGGGGGCCAGTTGAGGATGTCCTCAGTCCCCATCCGGACTCTCAGTGGATGTTCCTATCGAGGCTACGCCGCTGACCGCCGAGGCATGTGGCGGGGGCTTCGCCTCGCTGGGTCACAGTGTTTCGTTGCCCCGCCTACGGCGGGGCGTAGACGTCTTGAAGGCCCGCCGAGAAACTTGACTCATTTGCAACGGATCTAGGCCTTTAAGACGTCCAGGGCGACGATCACCAATGACGGCCCAGAGCACGGGGCCCAAGTGTGGCAAAACGACACGGTCGCGCAGGAGGAGCCTGACCATCCCGACACGGCCGTGACGGTTCTGTCTTGCCCGGGCTGACCTCCCGCCACGGCGGCCTCACACGCGCGCGCCAATCCCCGCCGGCAGAACACCGCGAAACGCCGGGGCGCCACACGGACAGTCCCCTCGCCCCCTTCGTGGCAGGTCGATTGCAAATGTCGTCCGACCAGGATGGCACGAGACGCGAGCGGCCCCACCCCAACAGTCCGACCCCCGAGCAGCCGATACGACGAGGAGCGAAGCGTGTCCCCTGGCGCCGGATGGGCCGGCGGGCGCGCAACCGGAGGCTCAGTGCCGCGCTGTCGTCCCCCCGTCGATCTGCTCTCGCAACTCGCCGCGCTGGCGGCGGCCGTCGGAGGCCTCGTCGCCTGCGACCAGATCGGCCGCCCGCCGACCGCACCGAGCGGCACCCCCACCGCTCAGGAAGTGGCCCTCCAGTGGTCGCCCTACGTCGGCGTTCACGCTGACGGCGACGCCCTCCCGGCGTACGAGGATGCTCTGCTCGCCCTCCGGCGGGCCGGACGGCTCAACGGTGTGCGAATGGAGATCCGGCGGAACGAACCGGTCAGTCCGGTCATCAAGGCGGTTGGGGGGCTCGGACTCGAAGTGCTCGGCCTCGTGAGCAACGAGTACCTCTTCGACCCCGACATCGAAGGCGCCATCGATCGGATCTTCGACGCCTATCCCGAGATCCGGCACTTCCAGATCGGCAACGAGGTCACCACGATTCTCCCGCAGTCAGGACCGACGATCACGATCCAGGAGTACGCGGCCGTCTTCCAGCGGGTCTACGACCACGTTCAGGCCAGACACCCCGGACGCGCGATCCTGGTCACGCAGTCAGCGCTCGGCTCAGGATTGCGCGGCCCGACGGAACTCGAAACGCTCGCCGGCATGACGCTGTCGCACATGGATCCAGATAGAGTGATCGTCGCCATCAATGCCTACGAACCGGACGCGGTCAGCCAGTACCGGGGTCTGCTCGGCGGCGCACTGCGACCGTTCCGCATCTGGGTGACGGAGTCGGGCATGGCCAACCCCGAGGGACACACGTCCTTCGTCCGCGACAAGTACCCGCTGCTGCGGCAGTACCTGAGAGCGGAACGCGTCTACTGGTACGTCATGTGGGGCGGCGATGCGGGGCCCGATACCGATTTCAGCCTCATCAAGTTCCCCACCAGCCACCCCGACTACTGGAAGAGCCCGCTCTTCGACCTCCTGGCCACCGGACGATGACGACCATCCTCGCCCGCCTCGCGGGATATCTCGCTCTCCTGTCGTGCGTACTGGCGCCGGCCGCCGCGCTCGCCCAGCCGCTGCCCGAAGAGGACCCTGCCTCCGGCCGAAAGCGCGGCACGTACGTCAAGCTGGGCGTGGCGTACTGGCAGGGTGACATCTCCAACCAGAGCAGCCTCACGCACTGGGACGTGGACCTGTTCGGCGCCGAATACGACCTGACGAGCGTGAGCCTCGAGCTCGACTCGTACCTGCGCAGGGGCCTGATCGTTCCGGGCTTCTCGCTTGGGTACCGGAAAGACGCCATCCGCTCGGTCGATGCGGGTCACATGCTGTACGGCGCCGTCTTCGGCGCGATCGACTTCCGGCTGCTGATGATCAAGGTCGGCGGCGGAGCCGAGTGGGGCGTGCCGTCGATGACGTTCGACCAGACGGAATTCGACTACGCCGCGGATGGAACCGTGCGCTACCGCCACACGTACCCGAGCCGCAATTCGCAGGTCCCGGTGGGCACGCGCTCCAACGGGGCGCTCTACCCGTTCGCGGTGGTGAGCGCGGTCACGCGGCCAGGCCCGTTCCTGTTCGAAGTGGGCATGCGGATCAACATGGTCACGTTCCACTTCGACGACTACGAAGTCCGGCCGGGCGATCAGGTCACGCGCGCGTTCGAAGAACGCGTCGTGCGGATGCCCTACCTCTTCGCGAACGTGGGCTTCCGGCTGTTCTGAATCCGGCTGTTCTGAATTGACACTCCACGCTCGATAGGCATAATCGGCACAGTGGAGCGCCCCCGCCGCACGCTGCACGGGAGGAACGCCGATGACGCCTCGGGCCGCCCCCGTCGTCTCGAGTCCTTCGGGCCGCTCCTTCGCGCGCGTCTCGATCGCGCTCGTAGCGACCGCCATCCTCGGAAGCGTGCTCATGCCCGCGCAATGCGAGGACGCGCTGAGTGCGTCGCCTCGCGAGTTCGGCGCCACATGGCATTCGGACGTCGGAACGTGCTCACTCGCTCAGCACTCAGCCCTGAGGGGGCATGCGACGCTGCCATCCGCGCGCATCGAAGGGCCATGGCTCGCGCACACTGCCGCGACGTCGCCCCAAACATCGGTCCTGCGAACCGCTTCGCCTGACGCAGCCGTCCGGGCGGATTCCGTTGGTCAGCCCGTCCAGGCCGCGTCCGTCTCCCAGGGCGCGCAGGCCGCGCAGGCCCAACGTCCGACCCAGGGCATCCCCGGCCGCCGCCTCCAGGACCTCTACATCGTCGCGCGGTTTCACGATGGCTACTGGGAGTGGAGGACCGACTACCTCCAGCAGCGCGACGAACAGCGACAACGGACATCTGAAATCCGGATGCAGCTTGGTGTGATCGCCGCCGAGCGGCAGAAGCTCCGGGCGGAATGGCTCAGGTCGTTGTACCTGGAGAACCAGCTCACACCGGCCGACGAGTACGACCCCGGGTGGGGTCCGTACTGGGAATCGCTGCTGGGCGTGTCGTCTGTCGGCACGTTGGGCGACGAGCTCCGCCGTGAAGTCGACCAGGTCGCCTTCCGGTGGTCAGCCGGGCTCTTTGGCGCCCCGCTGGTGTCGACCGACGTGACCGGCCCGCAACTCGAGGCCTCGTATCAGCAGGAACGCGACCGTCTTCGTAACTCCATCAACGACTGGAAGGAACAGCAGCGGCGCCTGATCGACGAAGCGCTCCAGCTCAATCGGGGCCTCGCAGCGAGCTGCGCGGCTCAGAAGGTGCGGTCGGGCGACCGGCGCGCCTGGCTCAATGCCGAGTCGCAGCGCCTGGACGACGAGCTGAAGGTCATCCGGCTGCACCTGTACGACGCGGCGCAGTGGTACCTGCCTGACGAACTGCCGGCGCTCATCGCGGCCTTCGATCCCGACAACACCGCCACGGAAGAGGTGGCGGCGCTGCTGCGAGCCAAAGCCAGGCTCGCCACGGCCGCCTGGGCCGACGAGAAGATGTGGCTGCAGATGACGTCTCCGCGTCAGTCGCCGCCCGATCCGCGCGCGGTCGCGGAGGCGCGCAAGCCCAGGCTCGAAGCGATCGTGGATTTGCGCCGCGTGCTCGACCTGAATCCCGCGAACGCCGACGCGCGCGGAATGCTCGTGCACGCCGAACTCTGGTGGTTGCGCGAGATCGCATCCAAGCTCGACGTCGAACGCCGCGCCAGCCTCGACGCATTCCGGGAGTATCTGTCGAACCGGGGCTTCTACCCGGACCAGCCTGCGGGCTGGACGCAGGACCTCATCGAATACGCCACCGCGCTCTGGGGCCTGGGGCCGATTGCCCTCAGCGCCGGGCTCCCCGGCCTCGACGTCGCGGGCGCACGCGCCACGGAGCTCGATGTCACACAGACGACGGCCGCCCGGCATCAGGTGTCGCTGATGGCGATCATGCGGCTCGTCAAGAACGGCGTGACGCTTCGCGAGATTCCCGCCCTGACGCCGGACCAGCTCCGGACGCGCATCACGCTGCACACCGGAGATGGTCGGACGTTGCCGACGGATCGGGCGACGCGACTCGTCCAGGACATCCGCGACACGCTGGCCGACCTCGAGGACCTCAAGCGCCTGGCATCTCCCGACCCGGAGTATCTCGTCGAAGACGTCACCAGCGCCCTGGGCAGGGCGTACTTCGCGCCGCTCGATCCGACCTACAGGTTCTACGAGAGCGTCGGCGACCTCCTCAACATCCACAACATCGCGTTCCTCTGGGGCCCCGGGGCGATCGGCAAGATGGGAGGAAAGTGGGCAGGCGCCGGGTATCTATCCGACGAGGCCATCATGGCTGCGGAGCAGGCCGGGACGCTCATGACGGGCCGGCAGGTATTCCTGAGCCTGACGCGGCTCGATGGCCTGGCCAAAACCGTGGCATCGACGAGCATCGGGGCCCGTCTGGCCAGAGCGGCAGCGGTCGACCGCGCGGCGCGCGCCACCCTTGGCGCTGTGGACACGGTGACCGACCTCGGGTTCCGCCTCGGGTCCGCCATGGTGCTCTACACGGGCGCCACCTACCTCGCCCAGGATGCCGGCATTCCGGGCGCGGCAGTGCTCGTCGAACTGCTCGGCGAAATCGGACCGTCCGAACTGCTCGCCGATGTCATGCGACGCAGCGGGGCCTCGCTGAATGCGATGGCCACCAGGCTGGACGATGCCCTCAAGCTGCTCGAACGGCAACGGGACGAACTCGCGAACAGCCGGAAGCTGCTCGACGAGATTGCCGGCCTGACGGACGAGATGGGGGACGCCGGTGCGGATGCCGCCCGACGTGCGGTCATCCAACAGAGAGCCGGCGAGATTCTCAAACACATGGAAGGGCGCGCCAAAGGCAGAACGGGCGCGTCAGTGGCGGAGCCCGTTGACGAAGCCGGGCGAGCCGCAGCCGAGGCGCTGCGGAAGGGCGACGTGGCCGAAGCGGGACCGGCCGTGACCGGGGGCAGGAAGGCCGCGAAGGAATCCGGTGATCAGCTCAACGAGGCCCTCGAACGGCTGGCCGCCGCACGTCAGAAGCTCAATGCCGCAGCCGCCGCCGTGCCAGCGGCCGCACCACCACCGCGACCGGCAACGGCGGCGAAGACGGTCAACGAGCTGATGGCGGAAGGTCCTCCCGACAAGTTCTGGCGTCCCGACCTGTACGCCGCGACCGGTCCGGGCCGCAGCCTCCAGTTGGGCGATGAGGCGATCCGGGCCGGAGAGCTCGACGCGGCGGCCGCGCACTTCCGATCGGCGAACAAGCTCGCCGCCGCCGATCCGGCAGCCTATCAGGACCAACTGGCCCATGCCAGCAGCCGGCTGGCCCTGGTCGTCAACGCGCAGCGCACGGGCGACGACCTGCTCTGGCTGCGCCAGTCCATCCCGGCCAGCGGCGCCACGCGTGCCATCGACGACCAGACCCTGACTCAGGCCCTCGACAACCTCGACGCCTCGCGCACAGCCGGAACTGCCGAGCGGATGGGCAGCGCCAATCCCGTCTACGTCAGCCACGATGCTGCCGGCCAGCGCTACTTCGTCAAGACGATCGTGCCCGAACCCGGGAACGCGCTGACCGAGAACCTCACGCCGGCCGAGATCGAGAACATCCTCTCCACCGAGGCGGCCTCCGCGTCGCTCGCCAACGCCGTCGGTCTGAAGGCCGCGGCGGCTCGCTACGATCCCCAGCGCCGCGTGCTCGTGTCGCGAGCCGTGCCGGCGAGCGGTCCCGTGGCAGGCACCCTGTCGAGCAAGCCCGAGCACGTCGCGCTCGCGCTCCGGAAGGAATACGCGAAGCAGCGGCTCTTCCGGGCATGGATCGGCGATTCAGATGGACACCTCGGCAACATGATTCTCGGAGACGATGGCCAGCTCTATCTGATCGACTTCGACTTGGCCGCCCTCAGCGGCACGACGAGCCGCCAGATCATCGGGAGCGCGGGCCAGAGCGAAGGGGAACTGCTGGGCAGCACGGTCTACACCTGGGCCTTCGTAAGCCGAGCAGATTCGAATCGCGCCATGTACCGCTGGATGGCACGGCTCGATCAGACGATTTCTTATGCCGACGTCCGGGAGACCGTCGAGGCGATTCAGAGTCTCGCCGCAAGGCCGGGCGAACTGCGGCGCATCCTCACCGAGGCCGGGTACCGCGACGTGGAAGGCGCCGTGAAGAGCCTGACCGAACGCGCCGGACTCCTCGAAGACGTCCTCAAGCCGCTGTTCGACGGCGGGCTGCTCCGCATGGGCGTCGCGATGCGTCTCTTCCCGGAAGCCTGGTACCTCGCGGGTCCCATCGATGATCGCCGGTGGCACCGGCCGCAGGACGAGCCCCGGCCCGTCGGCAACGCGCGCGGGCGCGAGTCTCTCGGGAGAGCAGCATGACCGGCAGCCACCGACTCCCAGCCGCACGCCCGGTCGGGCTCGTCCTCCTCTGGGTCCTCCTGGCCGCAACGGCAGCCGCACAGACCCGTGGGTCGACAGACACCGTCGTTCCCGGCTCGGTTCGCAACGAAGTGCACATCAACGTCTCGAACGACACGCACGCGCCGCTCGTCGGCTTGGCGGCGAAGGCGATCAGCGTGCCGCCTTCCGTCCGAAACCTCACGATCCAGCCGAAGTGGATCCTCGCGATCGAGCACGACTCGTCTGCGGAGTTCACGGTCTGGTTCGACGTGGCGCCTGGAACGCCGGAGGGCGATCTGGATCCGGTGGTCTTCGAAGTCACCGCCGAGCGCGGCGATCTGCCAGCGACGCGGGTGGAACTGCGACTGACGGTCACGCCCGCACCAGCGATCACCGCCTGCCCCATTCGTCCCGACGCACCTGACAACTTCCCGACGCAGAACGCGATCGACTACTGCGATCCGTCGCGCGCGCCGCACGAATACGACCGGGTGGCCGTCTTCTTCACCCCGCCGCGCAACCTGCGCGAGCCGATCGCGGACAGCCCGCCCTTCCACTGGCGCATCGTCGGTCCCAACGGCAACCAAGTTCCTGTCCGTGGCGCGACCTACGGCACATGGGGCGCGTTCGCGCCGAAGCTCGAGGCGCGGCGCAGCACGCCCTTGGCGAAGGCCGGGTCTCCGGGACGGTTCGTCGCCGTCACCGAGTTGTGGGACCGCCGCGACAAGCCCGACCCCGCGGCGGCCACGCGCGGGCCGGGCACCTACGTGGTGCAGACGATGGCGGCGGCGTACGGGGTGGAGGGCACGTTCGGCCAGGGAGACGCCAACACCGTCAGGGCGCAGGTGGGGACGCAGTCTGACGGCAGCCCGAAGTACGCCGACTGGGAGGACGTGGCGTCGTTCGACGTCGCGTCGGCGCGCCTGCACTTTCAGGGTTTCGTCATGGAATCGGTGCAGGACATCTGGCTGCCCGACCGGGAGGACCTCTGGGAGGCGAAGCTCACCGTCGGCCCGCCTCACGTGACCGGTTCGACCGTCGAGATTGGCGCGAGCGCGTGGGTCCGCAAGGCCGATCGGGACGGGACCGGACGCAGGCCGCAGGCCGACGTGCATCGGGCGCGCACGAGCGTCACGATCGAGTTCCCGCAGGAACTCGCTCCCGGCCACGAACGGATGGGCGAGATTCACGCCCGGGTGGAGCCACTGGAGAAGGGCGCGTACGTCCTCACGGCAGGGATGCACCTGATGATCCCGACGAGCGGGCAGCCGCCGGACCGGCATCTCGTGCGGGGCACGACGCTCGCCGCGCCGTGGGCGGCCAGAGGCGACTTCCCCGACTCGTACTGCCAGTCGTTCCCGACCGGCCAGGAGCGATTCCTCACGAGCCGCGGCGCCACGGGCGATGGCACGTGGATGTGGCCGAGACGCGGAATGCCGGCCGGATGCGGCGCCCGTGAACCGACCGAGCTGGATGCCCGGACCGTGCTGCTCTCGGGTCTGCCGGGGCAGGTCGCAGGCCTGCCGGAACGGTCACTCCACGGCCATCTCCTGGATCCGGCCACGCTGTGGGTGATCCCGGTGTTCGTCGACCTGACGGACGACCCCCGGGTGGGCGAGTACTCGCGCGTGCTCGAGGTGAAGACGTACGGCTATGCGATCTACGCGGCGGTGCCGGGAACGTACGCCGGCCCGGCCCCGGCGGGCGGCCCACCGGTGGGCGACGGCCCCGACGCCTCCGTGCCGGTCGTCGACCCTGCGCGGCCGGACCCCGCGCGGACGGATCCAGCACGGCCTGACCCGGCACGCACGGACCCCGCACGGCCTGACCCGGCGCGACCCGATCCGACCAGGCGCGATCCCGTGCGTCCCGACCCTGCGCGGCCTGACCCGGCGCGACAGGATCCGGCACGACCCGATCCGTCACGGGGCGACCCCTCACGATCGGATCCGGCACGGGGCGATCCGGCACGACCCGATCCGACGCGTCTGGATCCGGCGACGCTCGACCCGACCAGCCCCGACGTCGCTCCCGTCATCCGCGAGTGGCTGGGCATCGCGGAGCCTGTGGAGAACGCGAGCGGCGCGAACTTCCGGTACGACCCCTGGGGACGCCTGATCGGATCCGCCGCGCCAGGGATGGGACGGACCGTCGGCCAGGCTCCTCCGCCCGACGGCGGCGGGGTACCGGAGGCGTACGCCTGGAGCCGCCGCACGGTGCTCGACTCGATCGATCACTGCACGCTCGAGGAGTACGTGATGGCCAGGATCGCCGGCGCGTCGACGGAGCACTGCGCCGGCCGACACCCGCGCGCGCTGGCCGTGCCCGACGTGACGGGCATGCCGCTCGCCGACGCCGTGCGAGGGCTCCGCGAACGCGGGTTCGAGGTCGAGCCCACACTGATCGGTCCGGCGCCGCGCGCGGAGCTCTCCGGCCGTGTCGCGGCCCAACGGCCGGCATCCGGATCGCCTCTGCCCCGGGGAGCCAAGGTCGCGCTCGATGTGCACGGCGATTACGTCGCGTCCGGCGTCAGCCTGCCGGACGTGCGCGGCATGGCGCTGAACGACGCGCAACGCGCGCTGACGGCCGTCGGTCTGACGGTGCAGCCTTCGCTCCTCGGTCCCGCGCCCGACGCGGCGCGCGCCGGGAAGGTCAGTTCGCAGACACCAGCACCCGGCACGGCGGTGGCAGCCGGCACTGCCGTTCAAGTCGAGGTATGGGGCGCCTTCGTCCCACCGACGCCTGTTCGCCCCGACCCCGTTCCTCCGCCGGCCGCGACCGTCCTATCGGGGCAGCCGAACATCCAATGCCCCACCTACCCGTTCGGCGGCCCACTCATGCCGGGCAGCGGCTACTCGCCCCAGCGCGACTACGGCTACTTCAGCTGCGAGTGGGAGAACCCCGGCAGCCCCATCTCCACGTGGATCAGGGTGAACTGGTACACGAGCTCGCGTGGCGGGGAGCGATTCTGCACTGCCGAGGATTCCATCAACGACGTCCGGGGAGGCTACTTCGTCTATCAGCCGGACGCTCGCTCGTACAGCCGGTCGCGCCGGGTGCAGGTCGAGATCCGCTGGCACGACGACCGCGAGCGCGCGTGGATCTTCGACCTGATGCGGTCTTTCATGAAGGCGGTCGAGCCGTATGCGGTCCCGTGCCCGGGCGCCGGCACCGCCGGTCCAGGCGACACTGCCACATCAGTAGGAGCCCGCGCGGCGGGCGCTCCGCACTGGGTGCTGGCCGAAACCCTCGTCAATCCCAACCGCGAACCGACCGACTTCGTGGTCGGGGTGACGCCCAACTACTTCTCCGATCGCTTCAACGGCAGCTTCGAACGGTATTCGGTCACCGAGACCAGCATCACCTACGCCCGCCGCTGGCAGGACCGCGGCACGCTGCAGTGCGATGCTACGGTCGGTGTGACCTTCAGTCCGCCACCGCGTGAACTCGTGCCAGGCCAGACGGTCAGCCTGACCGCCTCGTTCGCGTACCGTGGCGTCGCTCCCGCCGACAATCCCCTCATCCGTTTCGAGTTCCGAGGCCAGGGTTTCCGCGTGACCGGCACCCCGCTCCTGATCTACGCGCCGTTCAACCCCGACTATCGCGGCGGGTCGTCGCTCGGCGCGAGCTTCGTCGTACCGCGCGTGCACCGAGGCGACATCAGCCTGTCGGCGTTTCTCTGGAACTGCGGCGCCTGCAACGTCACGTGGGTATATCGAGCCAGCCAGGATGGACCCCAGGAGGAGGCTCCGCGATGATTCGTCCGCGCCGGTCCCGATGGTGCGTTCCCACCGGCGTCGTCGGGCTGGTGCTGGCCGCGGTGGCGGCACCCTGTTCGGCGGCGCAATCGCCCCCCGAGGAGCTCCGCGGCAGGATCGCCGCCGTCACGAGCAACCGCATCCGCATTGCCCTGGATCAGCAGGAATGGCTTCCGCCCGCGGGCGTGCCGGTGGCGTTCGGCGAGGAGCTGGCGGGGATGTTCGTTCCGCTGAAGGGCGCGTTCGTGATCGTCCAGGTCAACGAAACCTCCGCCGACGCTATGGTTTCCGGGACCGCGGACCATGGCACCCCGGCTCCTGGCATGCTCGCCGTCATCAAGACGCCGTACCCGAACCGTCCGCAGCGTCGCAGCGACTACGTCGCTGCCCGGGACCGCGACGCCGTCGTCCTGCCGATGGCCGAAGGCGGCAACGCGCTGGCCCAGCACACGCTCGCCATGGGATACGCGTCGAGAGGCGATCACGATGCGGCGCTCGCATGGTGGGACCGCGCGTCGACGGGCGCGGCCGATCGCGGGCTCATCTCCCTCGTGGCCTCGGGGCGAGCGCGGATCCTGGCGGTGAGGAGCGATCACAAGACCGCGCTGGCCGTCCTGACGGAGGCGGCCCAACGGACGGCTCCACGAAACGACGAACGGGTGTTCGGGGCGTACTCCACGGGCTCCGGCGCAGACGCCGCCCGCGCGGTCGAATCGCACGTGTCGCTGCTCCAGGATCTCGGCCACTATCACCGGCGATGGCTCGACGATCGAAACGAAGCGGCCCGCTGGTTCCGTGGAGCGGCAGACGTCATGACCGCCGCGGCCACCAACGGCGCGCCGGGACCTGAGCATCAGGCCTATCGGGCCTACCTCAGGCTGGTCATGAACCTCGCCGATCTCTATCTCCTCGCCCTGGAGGACGAGTCGGCGGCGGTACCCTGGCTTCAGATCGCAGCTCGCGCGGGCGAGACCCGGGCGCAGGAGATGCTGACGCGCCTCGGCCGGCGCTGGTAGGCCGACACCACCACGGCCCCAGGACGGCTTCAGGTCGGCACCCCACGCAGGCACCCAGGCTACACCTTCCAGTGTCCCGGATCGAGGCACGCAACCGCACGGTTGGTCCTCGCCCGCCACAGACGGCCAAATCGCGCGATTCCAGCCCGGTCGCACGAGTGACGCCCGAGCACGCGTCTTGCACGCGTTCCGTCACGCCAGCCCACCCGTGAGGCGCAGCAGAGGTCGCCGCGGCCGGGCTATGGGAGACACTGCATGGCGACGACCCGATACGCACGGCAGGCATGGCACGCCCTCAAGCCCTTCTCTCTCCTCCCCATCGTCGTCGTCGCGTCCGCCGTGCTCATGCAGACGCTCGATACGGGCCTAGCCGCGTACGCGGACGACCTGGCCTACCTGACCCGGGAGGGCGTGTCGGTCTGGCCGCTGGTGGCCTTCAAGCTCGTGTTCATGGGAGCGGTCACGATCTGCCTGCTGGCTCGGCCACTGTGGGTCCGCGTGCCGGCCTACGCCTTCACCTCTGTGTGCCTGTGGCTGTCGGGATTCAACCTCGCCGTCAACAACGGCCCCGTGAGCGAGGAAGTCATTCGCATCGCCTTGGGCGACGTCACGACGCGGGCCTACGTCGGCGCGGCCGCCGTGCAGTTCGGCCGCGAACTGGCGCTCTCGGGCGCGGGCGCCCTGCTCGTGCTGGTCTCGATCGTGTGGATGAACCGGCGGCTCGTGCCGACGGTCCCTGCCTGGGTGGCCGTGACGCCGCTCGTCCTGGTGTGCGCGGGCTACTTCGGCCTCAGGGGCCCGGGCTACCAGGTCACCCAGATGCCGGTGCCGGTCAAGCTGCCCGGCCTGGTCTACGCGCATGTGACGCGCCCCTTCTACCACGGCCCGCGCGATCCGGTCGTGATCGATCCGGCGGGCACCGGATTGCAGCGCCTCGTGCTGATCGTGGACGAGAGCGTCCGCGGTGACCTGCTCAGCATGAACGGGTTCGGATTGCCGACGACGCCGTACCTCGACCGCATCGCATCGAGCCACTTCAACTACGGCGTGGCGGTCTCCGGGACCAATTCGTCGGCATCGGCGAACATCCTGCTGCAGACCGGCGTGACCGAGGCGCAGGTGCCGGATCGGGACTTCCTGATCCTCCACACCCCCAGCATCTTCAGCTACGCCCGTCGCGCCGGGTACCGCACGTTCTACGTTCCCGTCCGGGGCCGACCCGGCCAGTACGCGGACTTCATGTCGAAGTTCGATTTCGACGACATCGATGAGGCCGTCTACATCCGGCACGAGCACCCTGAGGCGCCCCGGACGGAGGTCGACGCGCTGCTCGCGAAGGAGATCGCCCGCATCATCGCGGAGCACCCGGACGAGCGGGTCTTCATCTACGCCCTCAAGGAGGGCAATCACTTCCTCTACCGCGACGCGTATCCGCCTGAGGCAGCCCGCTTCCCCGACCGCACCGGCCGCGATCCCGAGGATCTCCGCAACGGGTATTACAACGCGCTGGGCTGGGTGGTCGATCGCTTCTTCGAGGATCTCCTGCGCGACCTGGACGGTGTCGACAGCACCATCGTCTACACCTCGGATCACGGCCAGGGGCTGTGGGAGGAGGGCGACCACTCCACGCACGGCAAGCCGATGGGGCCGCTCCCGGTCCAGGCCGACGTGCCCTTCGCCATCTTCGCGACGGGCGGCGACAATTCACGTGTACGCGAACTTGCAGAGCCGGTCCTGCAGCACAACTACAATCACGTGCGTCACGCCAACATCTTCCCTTCCCTCCTCGTGCTCATGGGGTACAAGCAGGCTGAGGTCGGCCGGCGTTATGCGCAGACGGTATTCGAGCCCCTGCCCACCGGCGAGCGGAGCTTCTTCAGCGGTGATCTCTGGGGCAAGGTCTACCGGAACGCGTTCGACTCGAATCCGGACGCGACGACCCTCGCGCGCGCCGCGGACCGGTAATCGGTCAGGCGACCACGCTCGGAGCGTGTCTGGTATGCTGATTCCCGGGATCCATGCGCAAACGTCCGGCTGTGCTCGCCTGGCTCATCGTCTCGCAGACGCTCTACGTCGTGTCGCTGCTGCCGTGGCTGGTGGCGGCGGGGATGGCCGTGATGGCGTTCGACGCGCCTGGCTCGACCGAGATGTGGCAGCCGTGGCTGTTCGCCGGAACCATCTGGTCGTACCCGTTCTGGATGCTCGCCTGTGCGATCGTAGCGTGGGTGCTCTACGCCAAGAACCGCGCGCGAGGGGCCGTCATCGCGACGTCGGTGCCGTTCCTGGCGCTGGCGCTGTTCGCCCTGCTCGTGTTTTCCGGAGGGTAACCTCGCGCGGAAGCCGCCTGCGCGTTCGCGCGGGCGATTGAACCGGTTGCGGGCGTCCGCGTCAGGCCGGTCCCGCCTTCGCGCCGATCCGCTTCACCACCTCGACAACGAACTCGGCGCAGTACTCGCCGGCAATGCGCTGCAGTTCCGGCGCGTAGAACTCGGAGTCCGAAATGATGCGGACTGCGAGGAACGGCGTCACGAAGCCCAGCGAGGCGCCAGCCGAGAACGCGCTCTCCATGTCCTCCGATACAACGCCGTAGGTCTCGCGGATCCAGTTCAGACGATCGATCTCACGGTTGAACTCGTAGGCCGACCCGATGATGCCCTTCAGGACGCGTCCGCGCAGGTACGGCGTCGCGAGAGCGACAGTCATCGCGTCGGGATCGCCAGGAATGTGCAGGAGGGCAAGCTGCTCGGTCCCGCCGAGCCGAAAGCGGTGCGGCATCGGTCTCCACCGCGACTGATCGACCCCCTCGCCCTCGTCTGCATGCGACGATCGGAATGCCCCGTAGTCGGCCGTCGCCTCGCCCACGATGATGTCGAAGACGCGCAGGGTCGGGTCCGCCGCGCCGGCCGTTCCCTGGTTGATGATGAGGCGCGGCTTGAAGCGCTGAATGGCCAGCGTCGTGGCGGCGACGGCGTTGATGGGGCCCACTTCCGTCCGCGAGACGACGACGCGGCGGCCGCCGATGCGTCCGCGCCAGAAGGTCCAGGCGGCAATCTGAATCTGCTCCCGCCCCTCGAGCGCGGCCAGCAGCGGCTGCAGTTCCGAATCAACGGCGCCCTGGACGACGATGTCCACGGACTCGACGGCCGGTCCGCCCGGGCCCGTGGCGCGAGGCGGCGGGGCCGTGGCGGCTGGGCCGGAATGTGTGGCGCACGCAACTGCCCACAGCAGCGCGGTCAGGAGGATGGCGGCAAGGGCGGCAGCACGGTAGCGTCGCATCAGCGGCACCTGCCCCCTACTTCGCCGGCGCGCCGCGCATGAGCCGCAGGGCGCTCACGATACCGACCCTCGCGCACCAGCCCATGTTGTGCGGCTCCTTGTCGGTCGTGTTGGCCGGGGTGTCGCCGACGGAGTGGTAGTAGGCATCGCCGTCGATCGTGATTGTCCCCGGCTTCTCACCCGGGTACCAGTTGATCGGGGGGAAGCCCTCGGTCACCGGCTGTTGGCGTTCGGCGCCCCAGGCCGACGTATAGAGCGTGACAGACGGATACAGCGTGGCCTGCGGGTCGCGCGTGTTCTGGAAGACGTACGAATCCGTGCCGCCCTGACTCCTGTTGCTTGCCGCCCGCTCGGGAAAACCGGGAGCCCCTAGATGGTCGCTGATAACGCTCCGAATCAGCGTGACGAGTTCTCGATTCACCGGAACATCGTCCGGCTCGATGTAGAGGGCCTCTTTCCACGAGCCGAAGCCCGACTGGTCGTAGTTCAGGACCGCTTGCAGGTCGGACGAGTCCTTACCCATCGACGCCGCGTATTCCCTCGTCGAGCTGATCTCGCCGCCCCAGGACGCGAAGCGAAGGTCCCAGGCCGGCTGCGGAATCGTGCCGGCCTTCACGGCGGCTGCGATCGTCCGCGCGATCTCCAGGACGATGGCCACGCCCGAGGCGTTGTCGTTGGCCCCTGGGCCGCCGGAATCCGAGTCACCGTGTGCGCAGAACAGGATGTGCTTCGAGCGATCGCGCCCTGGGAGCGTCGCCACCACCGTATGCGCAGATCCCGTGCCCGTCTTCGCGTCGAGGGAGAACGACACCCTGACCTTCTCTCCGGCGGCGACCCGCGCGCGCAGGGGCTCCGTCTCACGAGGCGAGACCGAGAACACGGGAATGGACCAGGAACCGCGCAGCCGCCCGATACCCGGCCAGCCGGACGCGGACGGACGGGCGTCGGTCAGCACGGCCGCGCAGCCGGCGGTGGTCTCTGGCGTTGGGCTGGCCGAGAGCAGGCAGACCGCGCCGGGCGCCGCACCAGTCGCCAGGTCGGCCTCGCCCTTCGACGCCGGCGCACCGGTGCTGGGCCAGGCCGTATCGAGCTTCGGACCGGCTGCGCCGCCCACGCGCACCTCCCACGAAACGGGTTGGTACCAGGCGCGCGGCGTGTCTTCCCGAAGGCTCACCTCGAGGCCAGCGTCCCGAAACGCCGCCGCAAGCCAGGCGGCCGCCTCGTGATTCGACGGCGTCCCGTACGCTCTCGGGCCGAAGGACACCAGCGTGCGAACCGTGTCGGCCATGCGGGCGTCGGACACCGAGGCGGCAAGTGCGCGTTCCAGCCCGACCTCGGGCCGCTCGGGCGCGCTCTGCGCGAGCGGAGCCGGACCCGCCGCTCCCGCCAGAGGCAGGGCAAGCAGGATGGCGACGGGCCACCTCTGATATCGGCCGGTGCGGCGCACCATCGCCGCCAGGAGGGATGTCGCAGACATGGGCGTGCTCCCCGCGGCCACACGATGGACCGCGGTTCGCAAGCATACAGTAGGACAGGGAACAGGGGATAGGCGACAGGCGTCAGGGGAAGAACAGGGATCCGGGATCCGGGATCCGGGATCCGGGATCCGGGATCAGGGATCCGGGATCAGGGATCCGGGATCAGGGATCCGGGATCAGGGATCAGGGGCCCGGCCTCGTCAAGACCATGCGCAGGCCACGGCCGCCCGCCGGCAACGCACCGTCGACGAACCCGGCGTCACTCGCCATCGCCCGGAACGAGGCGAACTGAGACTTCGTCACGTGGCCGGGTGGCTCGCACACGAACAGCACGCCGCCAGGACGCACGGCGGCGAAGACTTCGCGCATCAACTCGGCGGGGTCCGGCACCTCGTGCACCATGTGCATGGCCACGGTCACGTCGACGGTGCCCGCGAGGTCGTCGAGAGCGAGCGTCCTCGTGCCGCACGCCCTGATCACCAGCCGATCGCGCACGCCGGCGCGGCTTGCCCGACGAGCCAGTTCGTCGAGCATCTTCTGCTGGAGATCGACCGCGATCACCCGTCCGGCCTGCCCCACCATGCGGGCGAGCGGCAGCGTGAAGTACCCCATGCCGCATCCGGGTTCGAGAACGGTCATTCCGGGCTGCACAAGAGGCCGAAACATCGTCTCGGGGTTCTCGATCAGCCGGCGAAGCGGGGTCAGCAGGAAGTACCCGCCCCACCAGGGGCAGACGTGGGTATTCGAGACAGTTCGTTCGGACACGGAGGACCCTCCGGCCTCGGAATATACACCCGGACGAGCCAAGCCGCGGCCTGCGGCCGGAGGAAACGAGGCTGTGATTCCTCACGGCTCTGGTGTTCGGCGGGCTCGGCGAGCCCGCCCTACCGTACCGGATATGGTAGGGCGCGGTCGCCGACCGCGCCGAGTAGCGCCTGCGCGAAGGATCACAGACATGTGCGCCGGGTCTGACCAGTCTCCGCCAAGGCTACGGCGGTCCGCCGAAGCGTTCGCGAAGGCGGAAGCCCTGGGCCTGGGGCTCCCAGTCCTGAATTCCCGCCTGTGCGGGAATGACGTCGGAAACTCACCGTCGCGTCGCGTGCCCGTCGCGCTCGACAGTCGCGCGGCAGCGGACTACAATTCGCCACTCGCCCCCTGCGGCGGCCTCCCGGCCGCCTGCACCCCGCGGAGGCCATGCCATGCGCAGACGACTCCTCCTGACGCTGACCCTGGCGCTGACGATTTCTGCAGCGTCCGGAATCCCATTCGCCCAGGAACCGCCGGAGTACGGACCGCCAACGGGCACGCTGGTCATTGTCGGCGGTGGATCAACGAACGAAACCGGCATCGTCGAGAAGTTCATCGAGTTGGCCGGCGGACCGGACAAGAACTTCGTGATCGTCCCGACGGCCGGTGGCAACAAGAACCCGGACGGCACGATCCGCGAGTACAAAGAGGATCAGGTCGTCGCGTCATGGCTGAAGCGCGGCATCAAGAACGTCCGGATGCTCCACACCCACGACCCGAAGGTGGCAGACACCGAGGCATTCGCCGCGGTGCTCCGCGACGCGCACGCCGTGTGGTTCAACGGCGGCCGCCAGTGGAACATCGTCGATTCCTACGCCAACACGCTGACGTTCCGTGAGTTTCACAAGGTGCTCGAGCGGGGTGGCGTGATCGGAGGCAGTTCCGCCGGCGCCACGATCCAGGGCGACTACCTCGTCCGGGGCGCCGTCGCCGGGCCGCAGATCATGATGACGCCGGAGCCCGAACACGAGAAGGGCTTCGCCTTCCTGCGCAAGTCCGCCATCGACCAGCACATCAATACGCGCAACCGGTGGGACGACCTGATCCCCGTCATCCAGAAGTTCCCGGCGCTGCTCGGCATCGGCCTCTCCGAGGGTACGGCCATCATCGTCACCGGCGACCGGTTCGAGGTGATGGGCAAGTGGAAGGTCGCCATCCACGACAACACGCGCCTGTATCAGCCGTGGGAGAAACCCTATTTCGTGCTCTCCCCCGGCGACGTCTACAACATGAAGACGCGGAAGATCGAGAAGCTTGGGACTGGCGCGCCGCCACCCCGCGGGCGGGGCGGAGCCCCAGCGAAGCCACCCGAACCCGGCCGGTAGAGCCTTCGGATCGGGCTGCGCCCCACGCGTCGGACACTCCGTCCCTCCTGACGACACTTGCGCGCATCCTGTGCCTGTAAACCGTCAGGAAACGATACGGTTCCCGCTTCCGTCCAATCCAGCGAGCGCGTGCGCCGCTTCGGCCTGGAAGTCCGGCCAACCGGCGCGCGCCCCGCGAGCGGCCCCCGTCGTCAACCGCGGCGCCAGTCGTGCGCCCGAGCGCCCGGGGGTCCGTTCATGCTCTCCGACGTCCTCACCGACCTGCGGGCCGCCCTGCGGGGGATTCGCAAGCAGCCGGGTTTCGCCATCGTCGTCGTCGCCACGCTCGCCCTCGGCATCGGCGCCAACACGGCGATGTTCGCCCTCGTGCACGTCACGCTACTCAGGCCGCTGCCCTACGAGGCCCCTGACCGACTGGTCCTCGCCAGACGGACCATCGCGAGTCGGGCGCTCATGTGGAACTCGGCGCCGGACTACTACGACTACAAGGCCGACGCCACCAGTTTCGCGTCCCTGGCGGCGTCGATGCCGCGGGCCGTGCGCATCGGCATCGCAGCCGGCGGGCGCCCCGAGCGCGCGGACCTGATGGTGGTTTCCACGGACCTGTTCTCGACTCTCGGCATTCGGCCGATCGCTGGCCGGCTGTTCGGAGCCTCGGATGGCACGAGCGACGCCGCGCAGGTCGCGCTGGTCAGCTCGAGCTTTGCGGCGCGCCGCTACGGCGACGCGCAGGCGGCCCTCGGTCAGCCGCTCTCGCAGGCCGGCGGCGGAACGGATGGCCTGGTGGCAACGATCGTCGGCGTCATGCCGATGGGCTGCCGCTTTCTGGACGATGCCGACGTCTGGCTGCCGATGCGCCGTGGCGAGAACGACGGCCCGACGACCCGCCAGTTCCACAACTGGGTCCTGGTCGGGCGACTGCGTCCGGGCGTCACCCTCGACGCGGCCCGCAGTCAGGTGAACGTGATCGCCGCGCGGCTCCAGCAGACCTATCCGGGCACGAACAAGGAGAAGGGGCTGCGACTGGATCCCCTGCAGGGCGCGCTCTTCGAGGCCCAGACGCCTCGCCTGATGCTCCTCATGGGCGCGGTCGCCCTCGTGCTGCTGATCGCGTGCGCCAACGTGGCGGGCCTGCTGCTCGCGCGCGGCACGACGCGGCGGCCCGAACTGGCCGTCCGTGCGGCACTCGGCGCCTCGCGCGGCCGGATCTTCGCGCAACTCCTCACCGAGAGCCTGCTCCTCGCCTTCGTGTCAGGCGTCCTCGGCATCGCCCTGGCCTTCTGGCTGCAGCGACTGCTGCCCATGGCCACCGGGCTGGCAGACTCCGGTGTCATCGTTCGGGGGCTCGATTCGACGGTGCTGATCTTCGCCGCCGCGATCTCGCTCGCCACCGGGATCCTCTTCGGCACCGTGCCCGCGCTGCGCGCCTCGTCCCGGAGCGTGGCTTCGTCGCTGGGCTCGGGACCCAGACTCGCCGGGACCGCTGGCGGCACGCGGCTGCGCAGTCTCCTGGTCGTCGCCCAGGTCGCGGTGTCGCTGGTGCTGCTGATTGGCGCGGGCCTGCTCGTCCGCAGCTTCGCCCGGCTCGTGACGACGGACCTCGGATTCGATCCGGAACGTCTCCTGACCGCACAGATCGAGGCTCCCTACGAGGACCAGGCGCAGCGCCTGCAGTTCTACAGCGGGCTCGCCGCAGATGTGGCTCTGATCCCGGGCGTGACCTCCGTCGCGTTCACCACCCACGTGCCGGTCCGCGATCCCTGGGGCGACCCGCCCGTGTGGGCCGAGGGCCGCCGCCCGGTCGATTCGACGGGCGAGCGCACGGCCAACCTTCGGGTGGTGTCGCCCGGCTACTTCCGGACCATGGGCATGCCGCTCGCGGCCGGCCGGGACCTTGACGAGTCCGACACGGCTGACACGCGCCCGGTCGGCGTGATCACGAGCGGCGCGGCCGAGACGTTCTTTCCGGAGGGCAACCCCATCGGGAAGCGGATCATGATTTCGACGGCTGACGAGCCCATCCCCGTCGAGATCGTCGGCATCGTGGCCGACGCGCATCTCAACAGCGTGGCGGGCGGTCCGTATCCGGCCATCTACGTGTCGATCACCCAGCGGACGCCGGAGCGGCTGAACCTCATGGTGCGCACCGGGTTGCCTCCCGCCTCGCTGACCAACACCGTGCGGGCGAAGGTGACGGCCAGAGATTCGAACGTTCCCGTCGACGATGTCACGGCGATGGAAGCCGTGCTCGGAGACAGCCTGCTGCAGCCGCGAGTCACGACCGTGACCTTGGGGCTGTTCTCGGCGCTGGCGCTGGTGCTGGCGCTGCTCGGGCTGTACGGTGTGCTCGCCTACTACGTCGTCCAGCGCCGTCACGAGATCGGCGTTCGGATGGCCCTCGGGGCCGACACGCGGCAGGTGCTCATGCTCGTGGTCGCCCGCAGCGCCGTGCTGGTGGGCCCTGGGCTCCTCATCGGCGTCATCGCAGCCGCCGCCGGTGTGCGGCTGATGGAGAACCAGCTCTACGACGTGACGCCATTCGACCCGGCCACCTACCTGGGTGTGACGGCGCTGATGGCCGTCGTGGCGCTGGGGGCCAGCGCGTGGCCGGCGTGGCGCGCCGCGCACATCGACGCGGCACGGGTGCTCAGGTCGGAGTGACAGCGGACGGCGCGATATCACGGGCGGCGCGACAAAGCGGCGCGACAGGCGGCGCGACATCGCTTGCCGAACCGGCTCCTCGTACGGCAGACTCGCGGAACGCGGAGGACCATCCGCGCAACTGAGTCCGAGCCGATATGGATCCGATCCGCATCCCCGTCACCGCGTTGCGGCCTGGAATAACGCTGCCCGCCTATCAGTCCGAGGGCGCCGCGGGGATGGATCTGGCCGCCGCCCTCGACAAACCTGTCGAACTCGCTCCCGGTGAGTTCCGCCTGGTCCCGTGCGGATTCGCCATTGCCGTCCCGCCCGGGTTCGAGGCGCAGGTCCGCCCACGTTCAGGGCTGGCCGCGAAGCACGGCGTCACCGTCCTGAACGCGCCGGGCACCATCGACAGCGACTACCGCGGCGAGGTGAAGGTCATCCTGATCAATCACGGGCGCGAGCCGTTCGTGGTCACGCCCGGGATGCGCGTCGCCCAGATGGTGGTCGCCCGCGTGGCTCGCGTCGAGTGGGACGTGGCCGACGCGCTGCCGGAAACCGCGCGTGGCGAGGGCGGGTTCGGGCACACGGGACACTGAGGGGACCGCGGGTCAGGGATCCGTCGTGGCCGCGGAGCCCGCCGCCGGGCGGCGGCGAAGCGGCCGGCGAGTCGCCTTGCGGTACCGCTCCTTCCACAGGTGCACGATCGACAGCCACGGGTGGCGGAAGAGCATCCGTGGCCCGGCAAAGCGCATCATGTCCTGCATAGCGGCGCGTTGGGCCGGCCGGTAACAGTGGATCGGACACTCCCTGCAGGTCGGTTTGTCGGCGCCGTAGGGACAGGCATCGAGCCGGGCGTGGGAATAGCGGAGCAGCGTTCCGCAGGTTTCGCACAGGGCATCGGGTCGGTTGTGGTGCTCGCGACAGTAGATCCGCATCATCGCCGTGACGGTCTTCTTCTCCGTCGCGATCGGGCGCGGCGTGGAGGGCATCTCGGACCTCATGGGGAGTGCCAACTATTCTACCCCTCCTCGACGTCCGCGTGCTGCCGCCCCTTGCATCCGGCAGCGTCAGCGCGTATCGTCTCAGGCGTCGCCCCCCGTACTGCCCCCCGATCACACAAGGAGGTGTCCATGGCGGATCCACCCGCTGGGTGCGCCCGCACAACCAGTTCTGTCGTCGGGGAGACGCCAGCCCCGACCGAGTCCACAGCCCCATCGACCCCGCCGAAGGAGAAACCCGTCATGAGCGTTCGCGTCGGACAGAAGGCACCGGACTTCACGGCCCCGGCGTACTACAAAGGCACGTTCACCAACGTCAAGCTGTCGGAGTATCTGGGCAAGTGGGTGTTGCTCTGCTTCTATCCGGGTGATTTCACCTTCGTTTGAGCGACGGAGGTGTCGGCGGTCGCCGACAAGTACGCGCAGCTCCAGAAGCTCGGGGTCGAGGTGATTTCGGTCAGCGTTGACAGCCACTTCGTCCACAAGATGTGGAACGACCATGAGCTCGTGAAGATGGTGGACGGCGGCGTCCCGTTCCACATGGCGTCGGACCAGGCCGGCAACGTCGGACGCGCGTTCGGCGTCTGGGACGAGAACCAGGGCATCGAACTCCGCGGCCGCTTCATCATCGACCCGGACGGCGTGATTCAGGCCATGGAGGTTCTGACGCCGCCGGTCGGCCGCAAGTTCGCCGAGTCCATCCGCCAGATCCAGGCCTACCAGCTCGTGCGCGCCAGCAAGGGCACCGAAGCGACTCCGGCAGGGTGGGAGCCGGGCGGCGTGGTGCTCAAGCCCGGCCCCGACCTGGTCGGCAACGTCTGGAAGGTGTGGAAGCCCAGTATGGAGAAGTAGAGTCGGCCTGAGATTCCCCCTCCGCCCCCCACCTCGATCGCGCGGGCGCGTCAGCGCTTGGGCCGTGGCGCGTCCGCGCGGGACTTGGCTGGCAGCAGGCCGTCGAGCGACCTGCCGAGGGACCCGGCGGTCGTCGCGAGTTGTTCGAGCTGGGATCGCAGCTCCGCCGCCTGGTCGGCGGGCAGCGTCTCCATCAGCGCCGCCGCACCATCGCGGATGGCGGACGCGTGACGGCCGATGATGGCCGCGGCGGTCGCGTAGTGCGGATCGATCGCGGGCGTGGCGCCCTGTCCTGATGTGCGGGCGGTCGGCTCCCGACCTTCGGAGGGGCCTCCCGGTGCCGCGATCGCATTCCCACGGCCAGGCCCGGTCCATCCCGCGCTCGACGCGCGGAACGCGGTCGAGGCTCCCCCGCCCGGTTCCACGTCCTCGACGACGATCTCGGCCGAGATGGCGCCGAATGCCTCCTTCAGCCAGGGCAACCCGACCGACTGGCCTCCCCGCACCATCTCGGCCAGATCGCCGGCTACCTTCTTGAGCTGATCGGGCTTCACCCGGATCACGAGACTGACGCTGCGTTCTGTGTCATTTCCACCCTGAGGTCGGTCCGCGACCGCCGGCGCCGCGCCAGCCACGCTTGTGACGAGGTGGGCGTGCACGAAACCTGCGAGCAGACCCGCCAGCAGGATTCCGCACGGTCGTACAGCCATGAGCCCTCTCCCCGTGCCTGCCTCCGGCTGGTTCCGGCCTCTGCGCCGTCGCCGAACGCGACGCGCTCGGCCTACCGCCGGGCAGCACGCTGCCGGACCTGTGAGCAAAGTCCCGGCCAGCGACGCCGGTGGTGGGAGACTGCTCGAAACCGCCCGGAACTGCGCAGGTCAGCGGCCCTGACGCGGCACGCCACCCCACACAGGACGAGGACATTCCTGCACGGGATTTCACGGAATCGACAAGGGAGGGAGGGCCAGAAGGGGACCGGGGACCGGGGACCGGGGATCAGTTCAGTCCCCCGCTCCTCGCACGTGGACATAGCGCCCGGCAGGGCTGCCTCCTGCCCCCTCGTGCAGCGTCGCCTCACACCGCCGAGTGCCAGCGTCTTCCATCGTCATTCCCGCGAAAACGGGATTCCAGGACTGGACCCCCGCCTCCGCGGGGGTGACGAAACACCTGCTGCACTCGACAGGATCGAGCCCATTGGAGATGTCTGGGACTCGAGTCCTCGAACGCCGCTACCGCGCGATCGTAGCGCTCTCGAGAATCACCGCGTAGACGTAGCCGGCGCCGAAGTCCTTCTCCGTCGCGAGCGTCCCGGTAGCCGTCACGACATCTCCCACGTTCACGACGCCGTCTGTCGTAATCGTGAGATCGTGAGTGCCGGCGTCGGCCGCACCGGTGCCGTCCTGGATGTGCACCCAGTTGCGTCCCATGATGCCGCCGTTGAACTTCACGACCTTGCCGCGCACGGTGACCGGCTTGCCCGACAGCGACGCCCGCTTGGCCCATACGTCCGCCACGCTGACGCCTCCCGGCGGCGGCGTCATGGGTTCGGTCACGGAAGGCGGCAGCGGCGCCGGCGTCTGGCCGCCGGGCGGGGCTGGAGCATTGCCCGCGCCCATCGCCGCGTGGCTGACCGCCATGGCCGGCCGCGGCGGCTCGCCCTCCCGCCGCACGTCGGGGGTGAAGTAGATGAGCGCGAAGTCCCGGTTCAGGGCCTTGCTGTGGAAGTTCTCCTGCGCCATTTCGATGGTCGCGGTGACTCGCTCACCGGCCGACACCGTCATCGGGCTGGTCGCCAACCAGACATCCCGCCCGTCGGACGTGACGCGCAGGTAGGTGTAATTCGCGGCGTCAACGGCCTCGGCCACCGTCCCCGTCAACGAACTGCCGGGCGATAGCGGCGCGGCCGAGCCGGCCGGTTGCACGGCGGCGTTCTGACCTGCGGCGGGGTCCGGCACATCGGCCGGTGGCGCCTCGGCGCAGCCGACGGAGCACATCGCAGCGGATACGAGCACGAGCACGGCGGTTTTCATGATGGCGAAGAGCCCCCTTCTCGTTTCACGCTAGCACATCCGGGCGGGGCGGCGCGAAACGGACCGACTCCAACCGGCGAGCGAGGCATGCCGCTGGAACCGGGGACGCGACACGGGCGACGGCCCTACTCGTCGAGAAACACGACGTGTTCGCCGAGATGATCGACCGCGAGCATCATGAGCAGGTAGTCCTTGATGTGGCGCGTGAGGAGGAAGTTCCGGCGCACGTGCTCGTACCCGTTCTCCCCCATGAGACGCCGGCGCTCGGGATCCCTGAGGAGCTGGAGGATGCGGTGGGCGGCACCTTCGGGCGAGTGGACGAGATAGCCGGTCAGGTCGTCGATCACCTGGATCTTGATGCCGCCGACCGCGCCGGCCACGACCGGCTTGCGCTTCCACAGGGCCTCGGCCACGGTGAGGCCGAAGCCCTCCCTGAGCGACTTCTGGATGACGATGGTGGACGCCCGCACGAGGGCGTTGATCTCGGTGTCGCTGTACGGAGGCAGCAGGATCACGTGGATGTCGGGATCGCCCTCGGCGGCTTCGTGAACCTCCTGAAGCACCGTCATGCCTTCCGGATCGTCCGAAGCCCCGCCGCCGGCGAGCACCAACTGACAGTCCTGCCTGCGCTTCACCACACGGTAGGCGGCGATGACGCCGAGCGGGTCCTTCAGCCGATCGAAGCGCGAGATCTGGGTCAGGATGGGCCGCGTCGGGTCGATGTGGTAGAGGGCGAGTACCTTCGCAATCGTGTCGCCGTCGAGTTCCCGGTTCTTCGGTGCGAGCGGATCGATCGACGGCGCCACCAGAAACTGCGGGATGCCGAGCACCTGGGCGAAGTCCGGCATCGAGAAGATGGCCGCATCGTATCGGTCGACGACGGGGCGCAGGAAACCCCAGACCCACCGATCGGGGGACGACACGTCGATGTGGCAGCGCCAGATCCAGCGCTGGTCCGCCTTCCTGGCGGAGACGAGGCCGGCCGGCTGGGGATCGTGCACGAGAACGACATCGCCGTTGAGGTCGATCTCCCCGAGGTTCCGGCGCGTGTTCTGCTGGTAGATCTCGAACATCTCCTCCGACAGCGTCTCCCGCTGTCCGTGCAACGCGTTGTGAAACGCCTTCGTCACGGCAAAGAACGCCTCGTCGCCCTTGATGACGTCCCACGTGGTGTCGACGCCCAGCTCGCGAATGAGCGGGACCATGCGGCTCAGGATCTCGGCCACGCCCCCGCCGACGGCGGTCGAGTTGATGTTCTGGAGGCGGCGGCGGCCAACATGGCCGGCGAGGACCTTCAACTCGTCGATGACGTCGTGGCCGGCAACGTCGCCGTATGCGTCGAGCGTGTTCATCGCGTCACGCCCTCCCTTCCGCCTGCCGCCCGATCGACACGATGTCCCCCTTGAGCTCGTCGAGCGATGCGGCGTAGGGATCCACACGCTCGACGGCCTCGGCGAGATCCGTGGCTCCCTTGGCGGCCAGCCACATCGAGAAGTCGTTGGTCGGGCGTTCGAGCCGGAGTCGCGCTTCGAAGAAGTGGTAGTAGAGGGACACCAGCGTCACGCGCGGCAGGACCTCGAAGAACTCCTGCACCGTGCGGGCCACCAGGCCGGTTCGAAAGACGAAGCTCTGCGACTCGCAGAAGTGGAACTCGGCCCCGGGGCGACACTGGCGTGGCGGCGCCGCCCCCTGCGGGTGCGACGTCAGGACCTCGAGGATCGCCTCGCGCAGCGGGCGGATCGCCGGGAAGGCGAGCAGGTCGATGACGGCGACCTTCTCGGCAAGCGCCGCCTCCTGGATGCCGGTGAGCAGCCATGCGGCAAAATCGTTGTAGTACGCGGGTCGCTGGAAATGGTGCGACAGATACTGCTGGTGCGTGTGGTAGAAGATCGACGCACCCGACACGGATTGCACCTGCTCGATCAGTTCGGGCAGCGTCGTCGCCGTGCGAGCCGTGAGCCGCACGATCCTGCGCTCGGAGTGAAACACGAACGGGCCCGGGTCCGGCATCATGCGCTATACCCTCACCTCTCCAGGAACCACCGACGCGGCGGCGAGATCGCCGAGGAAGCGCAGCAGGGCCTCCGGGTCCCGCAGCCGGTAGGCCGCCAGCGTGGACCCTCCGCCGATGTGCACCGTCACGCCGCCGGGCGGCACCGCCGCGAACATGTCTTCGTCCGTACGGTCGTCGCCCACGGCCAGGACGGGGACGTCCGGTTCATCCCGCACGATGGCCTCAACGACGGCCCCCTTGTTGACGCCGGGCAGCCGCACCTCCAGCACGCAGTTGCCTTCGAGCATCTCGAGCTGCTCGGCTGCCACGATCGGCGCCAGGGCCTGGCGGAGCTGTACGAGCCTGGTCGCCGCCAGTTCCGCGTCCAGCATGCGGTAGTGCCAGGCCAGCGACGCGGTCTTCTCTTCAAGGACCGCCCCGGGCGACCGATCGGCAAAGCGCGTCATGACGGCCCCGACCGACGTCATCCACTGGCGCGGCGCCTCCGAGGTGGCCGTCCATGTGCCACCGGGACCGCGGCGATGCCAGTACCCGTGCTCCGCCCACAGCGTCGCGGACGTGCTGCCGAGCCACGCGTCCAGGCTGGCTTTCGGCCGGCCGCTGACGACGTGCACGCGCCAGCCGGGCTGCGCCGCCAGCCGCTCGACGAGCTCAACAACGGGGAGGCCCGGCACTGCCAGTTCGGGCGTGCTCGCGAAGGGCACGAGCGTCCCGTCGTAGTCGAGCAGGAGGTTCAACCGATCGAAGCGGGCCAGGTGCGCCACCAGTTGCTGCATCTCCGACGGGGTAACCCACCTGAACCCGCCCTCCCGCTGCTTACCGTCATCTCCCAGCAGGTCGCCGAGGAAGGCGGCGGCCCATTCGTGGACCGTGTTGCGCCGCACGCGCTGCCGGAGCGCGCGCATCCGGACGCGGCGCTCGGCGTCGCCCATCTCGAGCGCACGCCGAATCGCCAGGGCCGCGCCCGGAACGTCGTACGGATTGATGATGAGCGCCTCCCCCATCTCCGACGCGGCGCCGGCAAACTCACTGAGAATCAGGCAGCCGTCACCGTCAATCCGGGAAGCCACGTACTCCTTCGCAACGAGATTCATGCCGTCGCGCAAAGGGGTGACGAGCATGACGTCCGCCGCCCTGTAGAGCGCCACCAACTCTTCCCGGGTCAGGGTCTGGTGGAGGTAGTGAATGGGCGCGCCGTCGACCGTGCCGAAGCGGCCGTTCACGCTGCCCACCATCTCTTCGACCTGCCGGCGGTACGCCTGATACGGCTCGAGCCGGTCGCGCGACGGCGATGCAATCTGCAGCAGCCGGACGCGTTCGCGCAGGCTGGGGACGTCCTCGAGTACGTGGCTGAAGGCCAGCAGGCGTCTGGGGATGCCCTTGGTGTAGTCGAGCCGATCGACTCCCAGCAGGAGCGCGCGGTCGCCGATCTCCGAACGAATCCGCCTCACCTCGGCTTCCACGGCGGGTGACGCGGCAAGCTGCTCGAACGCCTCGGCGTCGATCCCCATGGGGTAGCAGCCGAACCGCACGCGGCGCCCATCCCAGAGCACCTCGTCGTGCTGGGTCGGCAGTCCCATCAGGAGCCGGACGGCGGTCCCGAAGTGGCGAACGAATCCCGGCGTGTGGAATCCGATGAGGTCCGCGCCAAGGAGACCGCGCAGCAGATCGTCCCGCCACGGCAGGAGGCGGACGATCTCGGCCGACGGAAACGGAATGTGCAGGAAGAAGCCGATGCGCGCCTCGGGCAGGCGCTGTCGCAGCAGCGCCGGCACCAGCATGAGCTGGTAGTCGTGCACCCAGAACGCATCACCGGGCCTGTACAGCGCGGCGGCGGCCGTCGCGAACCGCTCGTTCACGGACTGGTAGGCCGACCACGTCGGCGCCTCGAGAGGCATCCGGTCGAGCAGGTAGTGGAATAACGGCCAGATGACGCCGTTTGAGAACCCCTCGTAGTACTGCCGGACCTCCTGCTTCGTCAGATGGACCGCCGCCAGGCGGCGTCCGGCGAACTCGGCGTCCAGCCGTGCGCGGGCCGACCGGTTGAGACGCTCGCCCACGCCCGACCACCCGACCCAGGTCGTACCCTCCGCGGCATGGACTCCACGCAGCCCGGTCGCCAGGCCACCGCTCGACTCGCGGAGCACGAACTCGCCCTCTTCCCGCTGCACGGACACCGGCAGACGATTGGCGACGATGATGAGACGGTTTGCCATCAGAAACGGCCCGGACCATGCCTCTGCATGGGCGAGACGTCGCCAAGTCCGCAGGTCCTCGGCGGACTGAGGCGCAGGCTCGCCAGGTTGTCGGGGCAGAATCCAGCATAGGCCGCTGACTGGAGGGGGTATATCCCCTGTTGGCCCCATTTACCGGGGCGCAGGGGGCCAACGCGTCTGGCCGAAGCCAGAAGCCAGGAGACAGGAGACAGAATGGGGCGAGCCCGCTTGATCGGCGGGCCTCCTTACCGGCCCTCGCGGGCCGGCAGGCAACAGGCCAAGGTCGGACCAAGGTCAGGCCAAGGACGGGGCTGTACCCCGGTACAATCCGGGATGAGTCCGGGATGAGTCCGGGATGAGACCCGCTCTAGCGCGGGGGTGTTCGGTCAGAGCCAGCGGAGGAGAGACTCGAAGGCCGAGGCCAGCGCTCCGGCAATCAGGGAGGCGAGCGCGGTCGCGTCACGGCTCTGAATGGCTTCCGCCATCGTGAGCGGATCCGTCAGCAGGCACCAGATCGTGCAGGCGGCCAGCAGCAGGCCCAGCGCCACGGCTCCGAGCCCCATGCCGCCGGGCAGCCACGACAGTCGCAGCACGCTGAACATCTCAGACATCCTTGTCCCGGCACCAGGCCATCGACAGGCGAACGGAGGCCAGGATCAGCCCGGCGCACGCGAACCCCGTGAACCCGATGGCCGCGGGTGGACCTCCCCACACGTGTATTAGACGGATGATCGGGGCCAGCGGGCTCGCCGCCCGGGCGTCAAGTGTTTGTAAAGGCCCCAGCGCCGGAGCGGCGAGTGCCAGCACCACGAGCGAGCCGGTCACGACCGCCGGACCGAATCCCCAGCGGAACAAGACCGGATGCGAGACCGCCATGAGGATGGCGCCGACCAACAGGAACTCACCCGCGGTGATCGGCCCGACCCACGAGGGCCATCCCTGGCCGACGAGGCCGCCGGCGAAGCCCAGGAGAATCGCCGGATACGTGCCGGCCGCCAGGCTCGCCACGACCACCGCGACCGATGTCGCGAACCGCCCTCTGACCAGCAGAGATCGGTTCACCGGCAGTGTCGACACGAAGATATCGCTCCCCTGGTACCACTGAACGCCCGGCACGAGCATCATCAGGCCGAAGGCGAGCGCCATCGTGAGCCAGAAGTGCCCCTGGTGGTGCAGGGCCGACGCGAGCGCCAGGACGGCCCACACGGGCACCACCAGCCAGAGGAACAGCGCCGACACACGAAGGTCCTTCACAATCAGGTTCAGCATCGGTCGTCCAGCAGCACACAGATGTCGTCGAGAGAGGCCGGCTCGACGAGGGCGTCGCGACCGTCAAGCGCCAGCCGCGCCGCACCGACGTCGTCGGTCAGCACCGTGACCGTGTAGGGCCCCTCGTCGAGGCCGCGGCACCAGGCCGGTCGTCCGGGACCACCACGAGCGGCCAGGACGTCTCGTGCCGCATCCGGTGTCGTCTTCACGAGCGCCCAGCGGTCGGCCAGCGTCTCCCTCGTCGTCGAGAACACGACCCGGCCTCCCCGCACGAGCGTGACGAAGTCGGCCGCCCGCTCGAGATCGCTGGTCACGTGCGTCGAGAAGAGCACGGCCGCCTGTTCCTCGGCGATGTAAGCCGAGAGGCGCTCGAGCAGGGCGGCCCTGAACACCGGGTCGAGACCGGACGTGGGCTCGTCGAGCAGCAGCACCTCGGCGTGATGCGAGAGCGCGAGGGCCAGGGCCGCTTTGGTCCGCATGCCGCGGGAGTAAGCGTGGAGCCTCTTGCGCAGCGGCAGATCGAACTCGTCCGCCAGTTGGAGGAATCGCGGCTGATCCCACCGGGGAAAGAAGGGCGCGACCGACGCCGCGGTGGCCTCGAGCGTCATGTGCTCGTAGAAGCCCCGTACTTCGTGCACGACGCCGAGGCGGCGCTTGACCTCGACCTCGCGGGCATGCGCGTCGAGGCCGACGACCGACACGCGCCCCCCGTCCGGCCGGACGAGATTGAGGATGGCCTTGATGATGGTCGTCTTGCCGGCGCCGTTCGGGCCAACCAGTCCCATGATGAAGCCGCGCGGCAGGGAGAACGACACGTCCCGGAGGGCGAACCCTCCGTAGTCCTTGCTCAACCCGCGCACGTCGATGGCCGCGTCCATGGAGCCGGCTCCTAACTGTCGCGGCGGTCGGCCATGACGACCGACAGGCGGTACGACATCCAGATCGTGGCCGCCACGACGCACGCCGCCGTCGCGGCAACCAGGGGCGTGTCGAGGCGGTAGTACAGGTCCGTCAGCGTCCGCTCGACCGCCTTGATGACAGGCCGCAGGCTGTTGCTCCTGCCGAAGGCGGCCGTGAGCACGAACGCCAACATCCCGGCAACCTGGAAGACCAGCATGAACACCATCACGCCGATCAGGCCGAATCGCATCACGAACGGCATCATCACCGCGATAGTCGCGCCAACGAGCACCAGCATGAACAGGACGCTCCGGAGATCGAAGATCCGCCCAAGGTCGTGCGGTGACCACGGCAGAACCACGGCCATCGTGGTCGCGATGAGGAACGAGACGATCCCGGTCAGCAGCGCCACGACGTACCGCGACAGCACCACCTCACGCCGCCGCACAGGCAGGCTGTAGAGAAGGGCCGTGGCGTGAAACTTGTCTTCGCGGGCGACGACCGTGGTCGCCACCAGTGTGCCCGCGAACGCCGCCACCAGAGTGTTCATCTCGAGGAGGCCGGGCTCGCTCACGGCGTAGGCCACCCAGAGGAAGAACGGCGCGAATCCCCAGAAGTGCCGGGCGTTCATCAGGAGGTCCTTGCGAAGCAGGTTACGCAGCATGGCGTCTCTCCGCGCTCATCAGCACCATCAGCTCGTCCAGCGTGACCCGATCGACGACGGCATTCCCGCCAAGCGCTCGGCGGGCCTCGTCGCCATCCGAGACGAGCCAATGCGATCCGAACGACCCGCGGCGCCCGCCGCGGACGAGACCCGGACGGAGCGCGCGCCCGGCCTCGTCGTCACCGCGCACGATGGCCCACCGCTCGAGCAACTCGTGCTTCGGCAACGAGAAGCAGAGCTCGCCGGCGTCGATGAAGGCGACGTAGTCGGCGATCCGTTCGAGATCGGTGGTGATGTGCGTCGAAAACAGCACGGACTTGCCCTCGTCGACCAGGAACGCCTGAAGCCGCCGCAGCAGGTCCCGCCGCGAGGCCGGGTCGAGGCCGGTCGTCGGTTCGTCCATGATCAGGAGGTCCGCCTCGTGCGACAGTGCGACCGCCAGCGCGAACTTCGTCTTCTGCCCCTGCGAGAGCTTCTTGTACTTCTGGCCGAGCGGCAGCTCGAACTCCGCGGCCAGCCGGTCGAACGTCTCGTCGCTCCACCGCGCGTAGAACGGGGCGATGGCCCGCCGGTGCGCCTCGAGGGCGACATCCTCGTAGAAGCCCGGCACGTCGTACACGAAGCCGATACGGGACTTCACCTCCACCTCGTGCCGGCGGTTGTCGAGGCCGAACACCTGCACGCTGCCGCCGCTGCGCCGCACGAGGTTCATGATGAGCTTGATGATGGTCGTCTTCCCTGCGCCGTTCGGTCCGATGAGCCCCATGACGTAGCCTGAGGGCAGCGTCAGGGACACGTCCCGCAGCGCGAAACCGCGGTACCGCTTGGAAAGCCCGGTCAGTTCCAGGGCGTTGGCCGTCATGCGTCCTCCTCGTACAGCAGGCGCAGCATCTCGCGGAGATCGTCCAGGCTGAGCCCCATCAGCCGGGCTTCGCGCACGGCCGAGGCCAGACGCTCCTCCACCGCCTTCATGCGCTTCTCCCGCAGGAACTCCGGCTGCTGCGCGGCGACGAAGGTCCCCTTCCCGCCCACCGTGTCCAGCAGACCTTCTCGCTCGAGCTCGTCGTAGGCCCGCTTCGTCGTGATGACCGAGATCTGGAGGTCCTGAGCGAGTTTGCGAATGGAGGGCAACGGTTCGCCCTCACCCAGTTCCCCGCTGATGATCTGGGCCCGGATCTGCCGGCTGATCTGCTCGTAGATGGGATCGGGCGATGAGTTCGAGATCAGAATGCGCATACCGTGCTGGCCATATCAACTGTTAATAGACAATATATACACACATAACGGTCTTGTCAAGTGCCAGGGAGAGCGCAGGGGGTATCATTCCCCGAGGTCACGCATGTCCTGGTGGTCACGTCCTCGCCGCACACGCCACGCCAGTCCCGGGGAACCGGCCGCGCGCCAGAGCCGGGCGACGGCGATGGGCGTCACCCTGGGATTGACGGCCTGCGCCATCGGCTTGTTGCTGGCGGCCCCCCGGGTGATTCACCGCTCACCCGGCTACGAGATCGGACAGTTCACCGACCGCTCGGTCCGTGCGCCCTTCGACTTCTCGGTCGCAGACGAGATTGCTACCGCGGAGAAGCGGGAAGAGGCCAGGCGGACGACACCGCCGGTGGCCGCGATTGACCGTGAAGCCGGGCCCCGCATCGCAGCGCGTATTTCCCTCTCGTTCGCAACAGCACGCGAAGCCATCGAGGCAGCGCCCGGCGAGGCCACGAATCAGCGCGGCCGCGGCGACGTCCGTGGCCCCGAACCCATCGATCTCGGCGTTGACATCCGGCTGCAGGTGGCAGCGGTCGAAGACCGCATTGGTCTGGAACTGCGGGAGGAAGAACGGCGGGCGCTTGCGGCGGACCGCTTCTCGGAGGGGCTCGAACGCCATCTGATCGATCTGGTTCAGATCGGCTACCAGCGCCCGATCGCGGATGACCTCGTGACACTGCGCCGGCTCGCGACCGAACCAGCCGGAGGGGCGGCCGTCCGGCTGGTCATCCGCGACACGAACGGGCGGGAGCAGATGCTCACGGATCTCTCCGGCGTCGATGATCTCGCGTCGGCCCGCCGGCGCGTCCTGCGTGCGCCTGCGGATCCGACCGTGACGTTCGTCGAGGCGCACGCTCCGTGGGCCAGCCTCGTGTCCAGACTGCTCGTGCCGAATCTCACGTACGACGCCAGGGCCACGGAAGCCAGGCGCGAGGCAGCCGCCAGCGCGGTGCTCCCGGTCATGATTGGCTTCCGCCGCAACCAGCTCATCATCGGCGAGGGTCAGGAGGTCACCCGTGAAGCCCGTCTCGTCCTCGACGCGTTGCGCGAGCGGGACAGGCCTGGCGCGGTGTTCCCCCGATGGCTGGCGGCGACCGCTCTCGGCCTCCTGCTCCTGCTCGTCGCTGTCCGGCCAACTCGGCGGATGCCAGCCGGTCGCCGACCCGAGGCGCAGCGCAACAGTATCTTCAGCGCGGCCGGCGTGCTCGTCACCGCCCTGGGGTTCTGGCTCTGGCTGCTCGTCGTGGACGCCATCTGGGCCCAGTGGCCGGCCATGCCGCGCCTGGCGCTCACGCTGTTCTTCCCGCTCCAGGCGAGCGCGATGCTGGTCTCACTGGTGGGAAACCGGCGCGACGGGCTCTCGCATCTGCTCGTCACGTCGATTGTCGCCGGTTTGCTGTCGGAATTCGGCGCCATCCTTGCGCTGCAGTCCATCGTGGGTGGCCTGGTTGGCATCAACCGGGTGGCCGGCTGCAGCCGCCGAGGATGCGTCGTGCGAGCCGGTCTCGCCGTCGGCGCCGTCGGGATGGTCAGCGCGGCTGCGACGCTGACGCTGTCGGACCTGCCGGTGACCGGCACGATCCTCGTGTCGTCGCTGGCCGCCGCCCTCGTCGGCGGCACGGCCTCTGGACTTGCCGTGGTCGCACTCAGCAGCGTCGTGGAATCGCTCTTCGGTTACACCACGAACATCCGCCTGGTGGAGCTGCTCAGCTACGAGCATCCCCTGCTCCGCCGTCTCGCCGCGGAGGCGCCCGGCACGTTCCAGCACTGCATCTCGGCGGCAGTGCTCGGATCCGCAGCGGCCGAGGCCATCGGCGCTCGCGGACTGCTCGTCCGTGTCGGCACGCTGTACCACGACGTGGGCAAGCTGGAACGCCCGGCCTTTTTCACCGAAAATCAGCGCGGATCGAACCCCCACGATCAACTTCCGCCGGAAGAGAGCGCCCGGCTGATCCGCGCGCATGTGCCGGACGGGCTGGCGCTCATCCGGCAGCACGGCATCAGCGACCAGATCGCGGACTTCGTCCGGGAGCATCACGGCACGAACCTGATGGCATCCTTCGCCGCTCGGGCTGAGGACCAGGGGCTGCCGATCGACTCTGCCGTCTTCAGGTATCCGGGACCACGGCCGCGATCGAAGGAGACGGCCATCCTCATGATCGCGGACCAGGTCGAAGCCACGGCCCGGTCGATGGCGGACGCCAACGAGTCGGCGTACCGGCAGATGGTCGACCGCACCATCGAGCGGATCCGGACCGAGGGTCAGATGGACGACGCCCCCCTGACGCTGGGGGATCTGCATCGCATCCAGGATGCGCTGGTGACGGCGCTCGTCGACTCCAATCACCGGCGGGTGGCGTACCCGAAGTAGCGACGGCGGGGACCACAGCCCCGTCCACTCCGATCGGAGTCCGTCACGAGGTCCGTCAGGCGAGGCCCTGGGACACAAAGCGGCGGTGCCGGGCGAAGGCCGGCGCGAGGGAGGCGGCTGTCTCGTCGAACAGGCGCTGCATCTCGGCGTAGGTGTCCACGGCCTCCGGGCGCGGCCGTGCCCGCGTGGCCTCGTCGATCGCCACGACCCGGTCCGTGACATCGCCGATCGCCATCGGCTGTCCTTTCTGGTGGGTCCACGCCCACTGGGCGTGCAGCGCGGCCCCGAAGGCCGCGCCTTCGCTGACGGAGGGACAGGCCACCGGACAGGCGAACACGTCGGCAGCGATCTGGCGCCAGAGCGGATTGCGCGCGCCGCCGCCGGTGAGGCGCATCTCGAGAACCGGCAGGCCGAGCTCCCGCATCCGGTTGAGCCCGTAGTTGAGACCCAGCGTCACGCCCTCGATAGCCGATCTGGCGAAGTGGGCAGGCGTCATGGTGCGGTCCCTGATGCCGATCCAGACCCCGGTGGCCTCGGGCGCGTTGGGGGTGCGTTCACCCTCGAAGAACGGAATCAGCAGCAGCCCGTCCGACCCGGGCGGTGCCGCTGAGGCGGTGCCGGTCAACGCGTCGTGGTCGAACCCGAACAGCCGGCTCACGAGACCGGTCGCGACGGTCACGTTCATCGTGCACGCCAGCGGCAGCCAGTGGCCCGTCGCATCGCAGAAGGCTGCGATCTCGCCGCGCGGGTCGATCAGCGGGCGCTCCGCGCACGCGTAGATCGTCCCAGAGGTCCCGAGGCTGGCGGTGACGATGCCTTCGCGAACGTTGCCCGTGCCGATGGCCCCCATCATGTTGTCGCCGCTGCCCGTCACCAGCACGTCGGCGCGGAGCCCCCACCGGCGTGCGAGGACCGGTCGGACCACCCCCACCGGCGTGCGTGGATGCCTGAGCGGCGGGAGCATGGCCGCGAGCCCGGGGTCGATGGCGTTCAGCACGGGGTCCGCCCACGTCCGCGTCCGCACGTCCATCAGCGCCGTTCCCGACGCATCGCCCCACTCCATCGCCTTCGTGCCCGTGAGCCAGAAGGCGAGATAGTCGTGCGGCAGCAGCACGCTGGCCAGGCGCGCGAAATGGTGCGGTTCGTGCGTCTTCATCCAGAGGATCTTCGACGCCGTAAAGCCGGCCGGGACGCCGGTACCGAGCGCGGCAATTGCGCCGACCAGGCCCCCGAGCCGCTCGACGATCGCATCAGCCTCGGCTGCCGTGCTCGTGTCGCACCACAGTTTCGCCGGTCTGATCACCGCGTCGCGGGCATCAAGCGGAACGAACCCGTGCTGCTGTCCGGAGATGCCGATGGCCGCCACATTCGCCGGCCTGACGTCGTCCCTGGCCAGAACGGCAGCGATGCCCTCGGCCGCCGCCTCGACCCAGGTGGACGGATCCTGCTCTTTCGTCCCCGGAACGTCGGACGGCAGAATGCCGTAGGGCATCGCGTGCGACGCGAGGATTCGGCCGCCGTCACCGTCGACGAGCAGGACCTTCGTGCTCTGTGTCCCGCTGTCGATGCCGATGAACAGGTGAGGCATCTCGCGGACCGCCCTTATCGCGCGAACAGGCTTCGGGCCACGAACCACACGTTGGCCGGCCGTTCGGCCAGCCGGCGCACGTACCACGGGAACCAGTACGATCCGTACGCGACCAGCACACGGATGTCCGCGCCGGCCCGGACGAGGCGCACCTGCTCGGCCCGCTGAATGCCGTACAGCATGTGCACCTCGAAGGCGCGCGGACCGAGGCCCGCGCGATCGGCGTGTTCCTGGATGAGGCGGATGAGCCGGGCGTCGTGGGTGCCGAACACCGCGCGGAATTCCGCCGGCCCTGGCTCGAGCATCTGGACCGCCAGTTTCAGGTAGTTGTCGTCGACGTCCGCCTTGCCGGGGAACGCGACCGACGCCGGCTCCTTGTACGCGCCCTTGACGAGGCGCACGCCGATGCCCTCGGCCTTGAGCGCGGTCAGATCGTCTTTCGTGCGGTAGAGGTAGGCCTGCAGGCAGACGCCCACGCGGGGAAACTCGCCACGCAGCCGACGCGTCAGGTCGAGTGTCACGTCGACGTAGGAGGTCTGCTCCATGTCGATCCACAGGTAGTTCCCGGTGGCGTCCGCCCGCTCGCCGAGCGCCCGCAGGTTCGCGTAGCACCGCTCCCGGTCGAGGTCCAGGCCCAGTTGCGTCAGCTTGATGGAGGGCTCACACGACAGCCCGGCCTGCCTGATCCGATCCAGCCCCTCGAGGTAATGGCGCGTGACGAAGTCGGCCTCGGCCGGGTCGGTGACGTTCTCGCCCAGGCGCGTAAACACGCTGGCGATCCCTTCGCTCTTCAGCGCCACCGCCGCCGCGAGCATATCGTCGAACTCCTCTCCCGGCATGAAGCGACGCACGGCCTTCTTCACGAACCACAACTTCGGTCCGCGCTCGCGCATCCACCGGTTCTCGGAGATCGCCAGCAGCACACTGCGCATCACGCTCACGCCCGCCTCCTCCCGTCTCCCGAGGGGCACGCCGACGGGGATCGGCGCCTGACTCGCCTCGGCGACACGGCTGCGCCGCTCCCGGCGAATCGCCTCGAGAACGTCTCAGTTTACGCCAGCGGACGTGGGTGGCGTCAGGGGGCCCCTGACGACTCTCGGACCCGGCTTCCGGGCGGGGCGACCGCCCCGCTGCCTCCGGGCCAGGTCCCGGCCCTGGCCACGGGGCGCGGCGCGGTGGACGGCGGCACCATCACCGCCGCCTGTCGTTCCTCGTCCAACTCGTCCTCTTCTTCGGGCCGGCCCAGCGTCAGGAGGATGACGAAGATGGTCGGAATCGCATCGATCGCGATGCCGCCCGCCCATGCGTAGAACACGTCCCACTTGTAGACCCAGACCGCCCGCGCGGCAGGCATCATGGTGAACGTCTGCATCTGGGCCTCGTCTTCGGGCCGACGGCCGCCCGAGATCTGGCCGACGACCTTGACGGCGGCGTTCTTCAGGCCCTCGAGCCGCGCCAGGGCGTCGCGCTGCTCGGTTGTGTCGCCCGGTCTCGCCGTCGTCGTGAGCGACCCCAGGTTCTGGTTCACGACCCGTACGTAGTCGGCGGCCTTCGCCTCGCCCATCCGGGTCATGACCTCGTTGATGTCGCCGAGCACGCGGGTGAAGGCGAGGTTGCTGCGGCGGATCTTCTCGCTCTCGCCGACTCCCGCCTGCTCGATCTCGCTGGCGATTTTCCGGGCCTCGGCCGAGAAGCCCTTGTACTGCTCGTAGAGCGCCTTCTGCTCCGCTTCGACCGCCTTCACGGTGCCACCCAGGTTGCGAAACAATTGCGACATGTTTCGCAGCGTGGCGACGACACTGCCCTCGCCGATCAAACCCGAGAAGGCTCCGCGCGTCTCGCGGGCGGCCAGGTCTTCGTACTGCTGGCCGAGGCTGGTGAGCTGGGGCGCGAGATTGGCCTCGACTGCGGCCTGGCGCAGCAGGCCAAGGGCCTGGGCGTCAGCATCCTGCAGGACCCGTTGCATGTGGATGCTGAGGGCGTCTTTTCCGCCCATGGCGATGACGCTCCACTGCGTCGAAAACCCGAACGCGAGCAGCAGGACGATGGCGGTCACGATCCCGTAGCCGATCTGGCGCCCTGGAGCCGCGTAAGGAAAGCGCCACATCAGGAACAGGGAGAAGACGAAGAGAAAGAACCCGCCCGCCA